>JBMOQT010000366.1:0-1698 GCA_049320945.1 Pseudomonadota bacterium | reverse complement strand
GTGCCCATAGACCGGGCACCCAAGGCGGAGAAGAAGCCGTTCCAGCCGGTCACCCCCGGCTCCTACTCCTCCGCCGCCATCATGCTGTTGACCGACGGGCGCCGCACCACCGGCCCCGATCCGGTGGAGGCCGCCCAGATGGCTGCCGACCGGGGCGTGCGCGTGTTCACGGTGGGCTTCGGTACGCCCGAAGGCACTTCGGTCAGCTCCGAGGGCTGGACCCTGTACATGCGCTTCGACGAGGAAACCCTGAAGGCGATCGCCGACATCACCCGCGCCCAGTACTTCCACGCCGGCTCGGCGGAGGACTTGAGGAAGGTCTATGGGGCCCTCAACGCCCGCTTCGTCCTGGAGAAAAAGGAAACCGAGATCACCGCCCTGTTCGCCGCCGGCGCGGCCGCGCTGACCCTGGCCTCGGGGCTGTTGTCCCTGTCCTGGTTCCATCGCCTGGCATAACTCGTTCCAGGGCATGGGTGCAAATAAACTTCACGGCAGCCGGCCGCCGATGGCCCGCAGGAACTCGCTGCGCAACTGGTCCGAGCGCTCAAAGGCACCGGTGAAGGCCTGGGTCACCACCCGCTCGTCGCCGCGCCGGTCCTCGCCCAGTAGCAGGCATAGCTGCTCCGCCTCGATGACGCAGGCGGCGCCCGCCGCCTTGCCGTGGCGCATCAGCGCCTCGGCGATGTCGCGCGTCATCCACTCCTGGTAGGTGAAGCGGTGGCCAATGGCGTCCACCATGCGGGCGATGCGCCCGAAACCGTGCAGCCGCCCGCCGGGCAGGTAGCCCACATGGGCCACGCCGCGGAACGGTACGAGATGGTGCGGACACACCCCATGCACGGCGATGCCGCGCACCACCACCAGGTCGGCGCGGCTGTCCTCGAAGCCGTCCCCCAGGGCCTCCGCCGGGTCCAGGTCGTAGCCGCCCAGCAGGCGCCGCTGCCACAGCTGGCGCACCCGCTCCGCCGTGCGCCCCATGTGCGCCACGTCCGGCGCGATGCCGCAGGCGCGCAGCAGGGCCGTCACCGCCTGCTCGAAGGCGGCCGGGTCGAAGGCGTTCTGGCGCGGGATACCGATGCCGGCACGGGCGCCGGGAACGGGATCGTGATCGGAGCTGGACATGGGAGCCTCCCGGAAATGCCATTGCACCGGATCATACTCCGCCGCCCGGCGCCAGCGGCGGCACGCTCGGCCGCGCCCATTGTCTAACGCGACGTCGGCTGCCCACCCGCCGGCAGCCCTGTCCAAGAGGGAGAAACGTCATGCCTACCTACGAATACCGTTGCCAGGACTGCGGTCACGTTTTCGACCGGATCGAGCATGTCTCCGAGCACACCACCCTGCAGACCGGGCAGGCGCCCAACTGCCCCAAGTGCGGCAGCAAGAAGGTGGAATCGGTGCTGACCCCGTTCTTCGCCAAGACCAGCCGGAAGAGCTGAACGCGGCGATGCGCCCGCTGCGCAGGCGCCCCGCGCCTGCGCGCGTGCGCTTGCCCCTTGGGGCGCGCAACGGCAAGCCGTTGCGCCGTCCCCCGTCGCGCCCATGCGCTGATTGTCAACAGGCCCTAACCGGCCCCTTTCATCGCTATCCATGCCTGTCCCAGGGACAGGCCGCCGTCGCCGGGCGGCACCTGGCGCGCCTCCAGCACCTGCATGCCGGCGGAATGCAGCCGCTGGCGCAGGCCGCGGCTGAGAACAT
>JBMOQT010000365.1:0-1702 GCA_049320945.1 Pseudomonadota bacterium | reverse complement strand
TCGGAGACGCGCGCCGGCACGATGGAGACGTCGAGGATGCCGTGGGTATGGCGATTCTCCGCCACGGGGAAGCACAGGGCGGCGCCGTCGGCGGCGCGCGCCAGCACCACGGAGACTTCGCAGTCCAGGGGCAGCAGGCGCTCCAGCACGCAGGGCTCGCCCTTGAAGCCGAGGAAGGCGAGCCTGGCCTCGGCTGCGTCCTTCACCCGCGCCTGGCCCTTGCCGTCGTAGCCGAAGCGGGCGACCTTGAGCACGCCCGGGAACAGGCCGGGGTCGACGCCCTCCAGGTCCTCCACCCGCTGGATGGCGGCGAAGGGTCCCACCGGCAGGCGGTGGTCGCGGAAGAAGCTCTTCTCCCTGACGCGGTTCTGGGCCACGGCGACGCAGGCGGCCGACGGATGCACCGGCACGAACTTGGACAGGTAGTCGAGGGTGTCGGCGGGGACGTTCTCGAACTCGGTGGTGACGGCGGCGCAGGTCCGGGCCAGCTCGTTCAGGGCGTCCGGGTCGTGGTAGGCGGCCACCAGGTGGCGCTCGGCCAGGGCGCCGGCGGGCGAATGGGGATCCGGGTCCAGCACCGTGACCCGGTAGCCCAGTTCGTGGGCGGCGATAACGAAGAAGCGGCCCAACTGGCCGCCTCCGAGCATGCCGAGGGTGGCGGGCGGCAGGATCATTCCGGCAGCTTCATGTTCAGCACGCGCTCGGTCTGGCGCGCGCGGAAGTCGGCGAGCTTCCTGGCCAGGGCGGCATCCGTGGTGGCGAGCAGCGCCACGGCGAACAGGCCGGCGTTGGCGGCGCCCGCCTCGCCGATGGCGAAGGTGGCCACGGGCACGCCCTTGGGCATCTGCACGATGGACAGCAGCGAATCCAGGCCCTTGAGATTCTTCGAGGTGACCGGCACGCCCAGCACCGGCACGACGGTCTTGGCGGCCAGCATGCCCGGCAGGTGGGCGGCGCCGCCGGCGCCGGCGATGATGGCGCGCAGCCCGCGCCCCTGGGCCTGGGCGGCGTAGTCGAACAGCAGGTCGGGCGTGCGGTGGGCGGACACGACGCGCGCCTCGTGGGGCACGCCGAACTCCTTGAGCACCTCGACGGCGGCCCGCATCACCGGCCAGTCGGAATCGGACCCCATGACCACGCCGACCAAGGGCTGCTCGCGCGCCATGGCGGTCTCCTAGGGACGGGCCGCGGCGCGCTCCGCGGACTCGATGGTGTTGGTGAGCAGCATGGTGATGGTCATGGGACCGACGCCGCCGGGCACGGGCGTGATGAGGGAGGCGACTTCCTTGGCGGAATCGAAGTCCACGTCGCCGCACAGCTTGCCGCCCTGCTCCGCCGGCAGGCGGTTGACCCCCACGTCAATGACCACGGCGCCGGGCTTCACCATGTCCCCGGTGATCATGCGCGCCTTGCCCACGGCGGCGACCAGGATGTCGGCGCGGCGCGTGTGGAAGGCGAGATCGCGGGTCTGGGAATGGCACACGGTGACCGTGGCGCTGGCGGCCAGCAGCAGCATGGCCATGGGCTTGCCGACGATGTTGCTGCGGCCCACCACCACGGCCTCGGCGCCGCGTAAGGGCACGTTCTCGCTTTTCAACATCTGCATCACGCCGTAGGGCGTGCAGGGAATGAAGCGCGGCTGGCCCTGCATCAGCGCGCCCACGTTCTCGGCGTGGAAGCCGTCCACGTCCTTCTCGGGGGA
>JBMOQT010000364.1:27521-32233 GCA_049320945.1 Pseudomonadota bacterium | reverse complement strand
GAGGAGGCGCCGCGGACGCGCGGGCGGCTTCGGCCGCCTGATGGGCAGGCATTTGGCCTGGCCCTCGCCGCATCCCTCGGCCTGCACGCGGCCGTGTTGGCCGTGGTGGGCATGCCGGCCGCGCCCGTGCCGCGGCCGGCGCTGGCCCTGCAGGCGGGGCTGCGCGCCGCAGCCCCGCCCAAGCCCGCGTCCGGCTCCCGCGTGGCGCCCGGGACCACCGCCGCGCCGGGCGCACCCCGGCCGGCCCGTGTCAGCCGCCCCGCGGCGATCCCGCGCGCTCTGCCCGCAGCCGATGTGCCGGCGGCATTCTCGCCCGCCGCGCCGTCACCTTCGATCGCCCATGAGAAATCAATCGAGCCCGGGAATTCGACCGCACCCGAGAGCAACGGCCCGATGCCGGCTGCCGCCCCGCCGGCGCCGCGGCAGCCGGACGCCGGCACACTGGCCGCCTATGGCCAGGCCGTCGCGGCACTGCTCGCCCGGCATCAGCGCTATCCGGCCATGGCCATGGCGCGGCGCTGGCAGGGCACCACCATGCTCGACCTGATGATCGACGCCCAGGGCTGGCTCGTGGATGTGCGGGTCGCCCGCTCGAGCGGCCACGAAGTGCTCGATCAATCGGCACTGGAAATGGCGCGTGCCGCGACGCCCCTGCCCAAGGTGCCCGAAGCCCTCGCCGGGCTCGAACTGAAGCTGCACGTGCCGGTGGTGTTTCGTCTGATTTCCTGATGTTCAGTGATGGAACGACACAATGCACATGTGTCACGAATCGTGACAGCAGCCAGGTTCTGGGGCCTGCGGCTGCCCAAGTGGGGCCGGGAGGATGCTCTCCTGAACGAGCTCTTCAAGTCAGCGCGGTATTGCAGCACCCGGGCTGCTCAGATGCTTTGCAGTCCGTCTGCCGGCCTGTCCGAAAACGGCGGCGCACCGCACCGATCCTTGCCCTGCACGCCCGTGGCATGGCTGTTGCTGTAACAGGCTGCGCAATTGCCACGGCCAGCATCGGGCAGTTGAAATCATAGATACCCATGGAGCCAAGACAAAGGAGGGAACGTGCTACGCAAGACCACCATTTCGGTACTGGTTGCATCCGCGCTTGCCTGGGGACAGGCGGCGGCGGGCGTGACCGACAAGGACATCGAAAACGACGCAAAGACCACGGGCGATGTGGTCTCCTGGGGCATGGGCCCCCAGGGCCATCGCTACAGCCCGCTGGACAAGATCAACACGAAGACGGTGAAGAACCTGGTGCCCGCCTGGTCCTTCTCCCTCGGCGGCGAGAAGCAGCGCGGCCAGGAAGCGCAGCCCCTGGTGCATGACGGCAGGATCTTCGTCACCGGCTCCTATTCGCGCGCCTATGCCCTCGACGCGAAGACCGGCAGGAAGCTGTGGCAGTACGAACACCGCCTGCCCGAGGGCATCATGCCCTGCTGTGACGTGATCAACCGCGGCGGCGCCCTGTACGACAACCTGTTCATCTTCGGCACCCTGGATGCCCAGCTGGTGGCCCTCGACACCGCCACCGGCAAGGTGGTGTGGAAGGAGAAGATCGACGACTACAAGGCGGGCTATTCCTACACCGCGGCGCCGCTGGTCGCCAAGGGGCTGGTGATCACCGGCGTGTCCGGCGGCGAATTCGGCATCGTCGGCCGGGTGGATGCGCGCGACGCCAGAACCGGCAAGCTGGTATGGACCCGCCCGACGGTCGAGGGCCACATGGGCTACACCTACGATGCCAGCGGCAATGCCAGGGAAAACGGCGTGACCGGCACCACCAACGCGACCTGGCCGGGCGACCTGTGGAAGACCGGCGGCGCGGCCACTTGGCTGGGCGGGACCTACGACCCGGAGACCGGCCTGCTCTACATCGGCACCGGCAATCCGGCGCCCTGGAACAGCCACCTGCGTCCCGGCGACAACCTGTATTCCTGCTCCACGGTCGCCATCGACGTGGCGACGGGCAAGATCGTCTGGCATTTCCAGAACACGCCCAACGACGGCTGGGACTTCGACGGCGTGAATGAATTCGTCACCTTCAAGACCAGGGACGGCCGGCACCTGGGCGGCAAGGCCGACCGCAACGGCTTCTTCTACGTCAATGACGCGAAGACCGGCAAGCTCGTCAATGCCTTCCCCTTCGTGAAGAAGATCACCTGGGCCAAGGACATCGACCAGGCGAGCGGACGGCCCATGTACGTGGCGGAGAACCGTCCCGGCGACCCGGCCAAGAGCGCCGACGGCAAGAAGGGCGAGGTGGTGTTCGCGGCGCCCTCCTTCCTGGGCGGCAAGAACCAGATGCCGATGGCCTACAGCCCGGACACCGGCTACTTCTACGTGCCGGCCAACGAGTGGGGCATGGAGATCTGGAACGAGCCGGTCACGTACAAGAAGGGCGCGGCCTATCTTGGCGCCGGCTTCACCATCAAGACCGTCAACGAGGACTACATCGGCGCCTTGCGCGCCGTGGATCCCCTGTCCGGCAGGATCGTGTGGGAGGCGAAGAACAACGCGCCCCTGTGGGGCGGCGTCATGACCACCAAGGGCGGCCTGGTGTTCTACGGCACGCCCGAGGGCTTCCTCAAGGCGGTGGACGCCAGGACCGGCAAGGAGCTGTGGAGCTTCCAGACCGGTTCCGGCGTGGTCGCCCCGCCCGTCACCTGGGAACAGGACGGCGAGCAGTACATCGCCGTCATGTCCGGCTGGGGTGGCGCGGTGCCCCTGTGGGGCGGCGACGTGGCCAAGAAGGTGAATTACCTCAACCAGGGCGGCTCGCTCTGGGTGTTCAAGCTGCACAAGAGCTGAGGTCGCGAAGTCTCCTCTCCTCCCATGTGGGGCTGGCCGGTGCGGGAAACCCATCGGCCATCTTTTTCCGGAATACGTGATGGAAGCGCCAAGAGACCTGTTTGCCCCCATCGAGCCGTACCGCCAGGGCTGGCTGGACGTGGGCGAGGGCCATCGCGTGTTCTACGAGGAGAGCGGCGCGCCCGACGGCATTCCGGTCCTGTGCGTGCACGGCGGGCCGGGCAGCGGCAGCCGGCCGCTCGCGCGCCGCTTCTTCCATCCGCGGCGCTGCCGCATCATCGCCTTCGATCAGCGCGGCGCGGGGCGCAGCCAGCCGGCCGGATGCCTGGCCGCCAACGACACGGCGCGGCTCGTCGCCGACATGGAGGCCCTGCGTCGCGCCTTGGCGGTGGGGCGCTGGATCGTCTTCGGCGGCTCCTGGGGCGCGACCCTCGCCCTGTGCTACGCCCGGCGCCACCCGGAACGGGTGGCGGCGGCTCTTCTGCGCGGGATCTTCCTCGCCAGCCGGGAGGAGATCGACGGCTACCTCTATGGCCTGCGCGCCGTGGCGCCGGAGGCCTGGCGCCGTTTCAGCGAGGCCCTGCCCGCGTGCGGGCGCGACGACCTGCTGGCCGGCTACGGGTTGCAGCTCGCCGCACCCGAGCCCGCGACGCGCCTGGCGGCGGCGCGCGCCTGGTGCCGCTACGAGGGGGAACTGCTCGCCCTCGACTCCGGACTCGCGACGGACCCGCCGGCAGCCGATGAGCGGCTGCTCGCCAAGGCGCGCATCCAGGTGCACTACCTGCGCCACGGCTGCTTCGTCGATGCCGATGTCCTGCGCCGCGGCGTCGCGCGCCTGGCGGGCATCCCGGCGATCCTGGTGCATGGGGCCCGTGACCGCATCTGCCGCCCGGAAGTGGCCCAGGCCCTGGCACGCCACTGGCCCGGCGCCGACCTGCGCATCGTGCCCGGCGCGGGGCACCTGGCCGGCACCGAGGCCATGGCTGCGGCTCTCGTGCGGGCGGCGCGGGAGCTGCTCGATGGGGTTGGCTCGCCGTGGCACATGCCTTGCTAAGTGACAGGCACGGATTCATCCGGTCAAGGCAGGTTCGGCTCCCGGCCGAACCGGTTTTGGGCGCCGGTGGGGCGGCAGCGCTCCAACGGCATTTCTCTTGATGGCAACGCGCAAAGGAGTGAGACATGAAATGGGTTGAGCCGGCTTTCTGCGACATTCGCCTGGGCTTCGAAGTGACGGCCTACGTGTACGTGCGCTGAGCGGGATCGCAACGAAACAGGGCGCGAACGGATGCTTCCGTTCGCGCCCGGGAAGGAGGGTGCAGTGGCCGACGCGGTACCGGGTCTTTCTCCCCAGGACAGACCTGTCATCAACCCCCTCTACCTCTTTCGCTGGGAGGAGGCCCAGGAGTCCTACGTGCTCCTGTACCCGGAGGGGATCGTCAAGCTGAACGAGACGGCGGGCGAAATCCTCAGCCGGTGCGACGGGGAGCGCACGGTTGCCCAGCTGACCGACGAACTGAGAGAACTTTACCTGGATGCGGGCGGCGAGGTGGATGCCGGCATCCGGCGCTTTCTGGAGCTGGCCTATGCCAAAGGATGGATCCGGCGCGGCGCTTGACGGCCAGGGGCTGCCCCTGTGGCTGGTCCTGGAGCTCACCTACCGCTGCCCGCTGAAGTGCGTGTGGTGCAACAACCCCCTGGACTTCGACGCCTATGCCGACAAGGAGCTGTCCACGGACGAGTGGAAGCGGGTGCTGCGGGAGGCGCGCGCGCTGGGCTCGCTGCAGCTCGGCTTCTCCGGCGGCGAGCCGCTCCTGCGCCCCGACCTGGAGGAACTGGTGGCGGAGGCGAACCGGCTGGGCTTTTACACCAACCTCATCACCTCGGGTGTGGGGCTGACCGAAGCGCGCCTG
>JBMOQT010000364.1:0-27421 GCA_049320945.1 Pseudomonadota bacterium | reverse complement strand
GCTCGGCTTCTCCGGCGGCGAGCCGCTCCTGCGCCCCGACCTGGAGGAACTGGTGGCGGAGGCGAACCGGCTGGGCTTTTACACCAACCTCATCACCTCGGGTGTGGGGCTGACCGAAGCGCGCCTGGCGGCGCTCAAGGGGGCCGGTCTCAAGCAGGTGCAGTTGAGCCTGCAGTCGGCCAGCCGGCACCTCACCGACGCCCTGGTCGGTGCCCGCGCCCACGACCTCAAGCTCGACGTGGCGCGCCGCATCAAGGCCCGGGGCTTCCCCATGGTGCTCAACGTGCCGGTGTTCCGCCACAACATCGGCCAGGTGGAGGACATCCTGCGCCTGGCCGAGGAGCTGGGCGTGGAGTACCTGGAGTTCGCCAACATCCAGTACTACAACTGGGCGCTCATCAACCGCGCCGGGCTCCTGCCCACGCGCGAGCAGATCGCCCATGCGGAAGCCGTGATCCAGGCGGCGCGGGCGCGCCTGGGCGCTCGCATGACCATCTACTTCGTCATCCCCGACTACTACGAGGGGCGGCCCAAGGCCTGCATGAACGGCTGGGGCGCCATCCACCTCACCATCGCCCCCGACGGCGCGGCGCTGCCCTGCCAGGAGGTGCGCGTCATCCAGGGCCTGGAGTTTCCCACGGTGCGTGAGAGGCCGCTCGCCTGGATCTGGCACGAGTCGCCCCTGTTCCGCAAGTTCCGCGGCGACGACTGGATGCGCGAGCCCTGTCGCAGCTGCAGCGAGAAGGCGAAGGACTTCGGCGGCTGCCGCTGCCAGGCCTTCCTGCTCACGGGGGATGCCTGCAACACCGACCCGGCCTGCGCCAAGTCGCCCCACCACCACGTCATCACGGCGGCGGTGAGCGAAGCCATGGCCGCCGCGGGCGGCGGACAGCCCCTGCAGCGCCCGCTCGTCATGCGCCGCGCTGCCCGGGCGAAAGCCAAGGCGTGCGCATGAACCTGAAACCGCACTTGACGCAAAGGACGCAAAGTGGCGCAAAGGTCGCAAAGGGAAGACTGAAAGATGGGCTACACGAGAAGGGCGAGAGTGTCGATTCCCTTTTGCGGCCTTTGCGTCTTTGCGGTCTTTGCGTTGAAAGCGGTTCCAACTCCGGTTTCAAGGATGGATCGATTCAATTAGGTCACAGGATGAAGCTGCCCCACGACAGCGCCGCCGGCACCCTTGCCTGCGGCCTGCTGCTCACCCTGGCCCTGTACGCCCTGGCCCGGGTCCTTGCCTGATGGATGCCGCGGCCGTCGATCTGCTCCTGCGCTGGGGTCATTTCCTCGCCGGCATCGTGTGGATCGGCCACAACTATGCCAGCGTGGTGCAGCGGCCCCGCTGGCGGCCGCTCACCGCCCGCGAGCTGGCCGATCCCTCGAGTGACCGCATGCAGGCCTTGCTCCGGCGCGAGCACGGGGTGTTCCGCTGGGCCGCCGTGGTCGCCTGGGCCTGCGGCATCGGCATGCTGTGGCAGCGGGGCTGGCTGGCCGATGCGGCGCTGCTGCGCGGGCCCCTGGTGCCGATCGGCCTCGGAAGCTGGATCGGCACCATCATGCTGCTCAACCTGTGGCTGGTGCTGTGGCCGCAGAAGAAGAAGGTGCTGGGCTTCGTCCCGGCCCCGGTGGAGGAGCGCCTGCGCGCCGCCCGCATCACCCACCTCTCGTCGCGCACCAACACCATGCTGTCGCTGCCCCTGCTGTTGTTCATGGCCGCCAGCTCCCACGGATGACGCTGACGACCCGGGCCACCGCCATGCTCGTGCGCGGCCGCCTGCGGCTGGCGCTGGCCGTGGCGGGCGGGGGACTCGCGCCCCGGGCGCCGGTGGCGGCGATGGGCCTGCGCTTTCCCAATCCGGTCGGGCTGGCCGCCGGCGCCGACAAGGACGGCGGCATCGGCGTGCGCGCCGGCGGCTGCGGCTTCGGCTTCGTCGAGGTGGGCACGCTCACGGCCTGCCCGGAGGGCATCAATCCCGGCGTCGCGGCCTTCGCGGCGCAGCAGGAGCGGCGCGCCGCGGCGCCCCACGCGGACACGATCCTGGGCGTGAGCATCGGGCTGAACACCGGCACGCCGCTGGCGCAGGCGGCGCGGGACCTGCGCCATTGCCTGCGCTGCGTCGCGCCCCTGGCGGACTACGTCTGCATCAATCTCACCAGCCGGGCGGCGCGGCCCCTCCACGAGGCGCGCCACGGGGAGGCGCTGCATGAGATCATCGCCGCCCTGGCGCAGGAGCGGGAGCGGCTGAGCGGGGCCCTCGGGCGGCGCCTGCCCCTGGCCGTGAAGTTCGCCCTGCCGGCCGGCGCGCAGCCGCTGCCGCCCACAGCTTACTGGGCCATGGCCTGCGGCTGCGACGGGCTGGTGGCGGTCACGGCGGCCGGGCCCGCGCCCGCCGATCCGTGCGCAAGCCTGCGCGCGCTCAGCGAGGCCGCCGGGCCTGATGCCGCCATCATCAGCGTGGGCGGCATCCGCACGGTCCGGCACGCCCTCGAGCGCCTGGGCGCGGGCGCCCGGCTGGTGCAGCTCTACGGCGCGATCGCCACGCGCGGTCCGGGCCTGGCGCGGGCGATCGCGGCCGGCGCCGCCTGCGCCCTCACGGCCTGATCGCCACTTGGGGCTCGGCGCCGATCTGCACGTCGCAGTAGGCGAGCATCATGGCGTCCAGCATGGCCCAGAGCAGATCCAGCTTGAACTGCAGGATCTCCAGGGCCCGCTCCTGGAGCGCCCGGGTGTTGAAGCAGTCCAGGGTGATGGCCAGGCCGTTCATCACGTCCCGGGGCGCCTGGGTCAGCCGGTTGCGGAAATACTGGTAGCCGTGGAGCTCGATCCAGGGGTAGTGGGCCGGCCAGCGGTCGAGGCGCGCCTTGTGGATGGCGGGCGCGAACAGCTCCGTGAGGGAGGAGCACACCGCCTCCTGCCACGGGCGCTGGCGGGCGAAATTGACATAGGCGTCCACCGCGAAGCGCACCCCCGGCAGCACGTGGCGCAGCGAGGTGATCTCCTCACGCGCCATGCCGCAGGCTTGCCCCAGGCGGATCCAGGCCTCGATGCCGCCCTCGTCGCCCGCGCCGCCGTCGTGGTCCACGATGCGCTGGATCCAGTGGCGCCGCACTTCCCGGTCGGGGCAGTTGGCCATGATGGCTGCATCCTTGAGGGGGATGTTGATCTGGTAGTAGTAGCGGTTGGCGACCCAACCCTGGATCTGGCGCCGGTCGAGCCTGCCCTCGTTCATCCAGACCTGGAAGGGATGGTGGATGTGGTAGGCCTCGCCCCTGGCGCGCAGCCGGCGTTCGAATTCCTCGCGGCTCCAGGGCGGGGATTCAGTGGTGCTCATGGGCGTCCCTCCTGCTGTCAGAGTTCGATGGCCATCCGGTCGAAGGCCACCTCGATGCCGTTGCGGGCGAGTTCCGCGCGCTGCGCGGAGTCCACGTCCAGGATGGGATTGGTGTTGTTGATGTGGATGAGGATGCGGCGCGCCCGGGGGTAGGCCTCGAGCACCTCGATCATGCCCCCGGCCCCCGACTGGGGCAGGTGGCCGATGTCCCGGGCGCGCTTGTCCGAGATGCCGAGCCGGACCAGCTCGTCGTCGGTCCAGAAGGTGCCATCCACCATGAGGCAGTCCGCTTCCTCCATGCGCGCCGCCACCCGGGGTTCGATCTCCCCGAGCCCCGGCGCGTAGAACAGCTTGCGGCCGCTGCGGCTGTCCTCGACCGTAAGACCGATGTTGTCGCCCGGGCGGGGATCGGCGCGATGGGGCGAATAGGGCGGCGCGGCGCTCCTGAGGGCCACGGCGGAAAAGCGCAGGAACGGCACGTCCGGCACCTCGAAGGCCGCGCCGCAGGGGTCGATCCCATGCCGGTTCACGCCGCAGAAATGGGACAGCACCCGGAACAGGGGATGGCCGCCCGTGAGATCCGCCGCGACCGCGTCGGTGCAATAGACCTCCAAGGCCTTGCCTTCCCGCAGCATCAGCAGCCCCGTGGTGTGGTCGATCTGGGCATCGACCAGGATGATGGCGGCGATGCCCGTATCGCGCGGCGCGCGCCCCGGCTGCAGGTAGGGCGCCGCCCGGATCTGGGTGAGGACGTCCGGCGAGGCGTTGACCAGCACCCAGCGCCGCCCGTCGCCGCTCACGGCGATGGAGGACTGGGTGCGCGGCGTGGCGCGGATGCGGCCGCGGCGCAGGCCGTCGCAGTTGGCGCAGGCGCAGTTCCACTGGGGAAAGCCACCGCCCGCCGAGCTGCCCAGGACGCGGATCAGCATGGTATTCCCGGGGAATTGTTCAGATCAGCCACAAGCCTGTTCATTTATGGCGCAACCGGTTGAACACCGTGGCGCGCGAAGATGCGCTCGATCGTCCCCTCGGCCTGGAGCTCGTTCATGGCCTGCTGCAGGCGCCGGGCGAGGGCCTCGTGCTCGGCCTTGACGGCCATGCCCACGGCCCACTGGCGGGCACCGCCCCGCGCCAGGGGCGCCGGGGCAATGGCCACATCCGCTACTCCAGTCAGCCCTGCTTGCAGCTCGCTGGCACGCCCATAGACCGCCGCCACCCGCCCGGCCTTGAGGGCTTCGATCGCCTGCGCGGCGCTCGGGAAATGCACCACGTTTTCCCGGTAGCGCCCGCCCTCGGCGGCGAGCAGCATGATGTCCGGCCAGGTGTCCAGCTCGACGCCGATCTTCTGCCCGGCGAACACCTCGAGGCTGTCCAGGACCGGAATGCGCCGGGTGTCGCGCGCGATCTCGAAGCGCTCCCGGTAATAGGGCGCAAGGAATTTCACACGCTTCTGGTCCTGCATGTAGGCCTGGTCGATGGGCACGTGCATCATGACATCCGCCGGCCCAAGGCCCAGGTAGTGGCCCTTCCACACCATGTTGCGCAGGTCGTCGTCCAGGTTCTCGTCGGCGTCGAACCAGATGGGCGAGAGCCTCACCCCCAGCTTGGCCGCCAGCGCCTGCGCCAGATCCACGTCGATGCCCGACCCCTTGTCGGAGAAGGGCGGCAGGCCGTTGTAGAAGGCGATGCTCAGCCGGCCGCGCGCCAGGACCTCCGGCAGGTCGTGGGCCTGGGCGCCGGCGGCGGCGCAAAGAAGCGCCAGCCACAGGGAAAGGAAGAGCCTATTTCTCACGGCGCGTTTCGAGGTAGGCCTTGATGGCCCACATCGCCTCCTGGCTCAGGACGTCCTCGAAAGGCGGCATGTAGACGGCGCCGTTGCGCACCTTGCCGCGGCGCACCGATTCAAGGAAGTACTGATCCGTGTCCGCATCGATGTCGAGCAGCCGCAGGTCCGGGGCAATGCCCCCCGAGACGGCTTCCAGGCCGTGGCAGCGGGCGCAGTTCTGGTTATAGGCGGAGCCGCCCACGCGCACCGCTTCCTGGTTGCTCCGGTACGGATTCCTGTCCCGCAGCTCCGTGCCCAGCTGTGGCAGCGCGCTGGTGTCCACCGCCTGGGGGGTGACATCTCCGTGACTCCAGGCCAGGGGCGCCATCAGTCCCAGCAGCGATACCGTCAATACACTCAACTTGCCTCGCACAACAACTCCTCCTGTCACTCGCTTTCGTGATTCCCTGGCGCGTCGCCCCACGGGGAGTAGCGCCTCTGCATGCCCGAGATCGGACGGGCCAGGCACTGCACGGACCGTGCCATGGGAAGCGGGCGCCGAGTCTTCCCCCGGGGCGGCAGAGGGGCGGCGCGATGGGTGCACAGATCTTGCTTGGCTGCCCCGTGCGCCAAAACGGGACAGGGGTGTGTCAGGCCGACTGCTCAAAGTTATGGCGCCCTACAAGGACGGCGTGTAGCATTTCAAACTGCGAGCGGGGCGCAAGATTCCGCCGCTGCATCATAGGAGGAAGGGCCATGTCTTCGCCCCATATCGCCCTGGTCGCCCGCGCGCGCCAGGCCCATCAGGCACTGCGCGCCGAAGGCAGCGTGCCGCCGGGGCTGGTGCCCGGCACCATTGAACTGTCATGGCAGCGCTGCCTGAGCCAGGGCATCGGTCCGGAAGTCGGTGAGCGCATCGAACCCGCGCCCCCAAGCCGGCTTTCCGAGGCGCGCGACCGGTCCGGCGTGCTGGTGTCCCATGCGCTGCCGGTGATGGAGACGCTCTACGAGCAGATCGTCGATACCCAGAGCATGGTGGTGCTGACCGATGCCGCCGGCTTCATCCTCCACTCCCTCGGCGACGGCGATTTTCTCGAGCGTGCCGAGCGGGTCGCGCTGGCGCCCGGCGTCGACTGGTCGGAGGAGAGCAGGGGCACCAATGCCATCGGCACGGCCCTGGTGGAACGGGCGCCGGTGATCGTGCACGGCCCCCAGCACTATCTCACGGCCAACCACTTCCTCACCTGCTCCGCCTCGCCCATCCTGGATCCCAGGGGCGAGGTCATCGGCGTGCTCGATGTCACCGGCGACTATCGCGGCTTCAACCGGCACACCATGGCCCTGGTGAAAATGTCGGTGCAGATGATCGAGAACCATCTCTTCACCAACGCCTTCCCCGAGGCGGTGGTGCTGCACTTCCACAGCCGGCCGGAGTTCATCGGCACCCTGTGCGAAGGCATCGCCGCCTTCGCGCCTGACGGCGCCTTCCTGTCGGCCAATCGCAGCGCCTGCTTCCAGCTGGGCATGCGCCTGGAGGAACTGTGCAGGGCCCGCATCGACACCCTGTTCAATCAGTCCATGGGCGGCCTGCTGGACCATGCCCTGCTGCGCGGAGGCGAGCTGCTGCGCTTGGGGATGTACAACGGCGTGAAGGTGCTGGCGCGGGTGCGCCCCGGCGAAGCGGTGCGCGGCCCCCTGCGCGTGTTCACCTATCCGCGCGCCGAGGAGGCGCCGCGCCCCGCCAGGGCGCCCGCGGAAGCCCTGCCCCAGGGCTCCTCCCTGGCGCGACTGGATCTGGGCGACCCCCAGGTGGCGGCGACCCTGGCCAAGGTGCGCCGGGTCATCGGGCGCGACATCCCGGTGCTGATCCACGGCGAGACCGGCACCGGCAAGGAACTGCTCGCCCGCGCCATCCACGAGGACGGGCCGCGCCGCGCCGCACCCTTCGTGGCGGTCAATTGCGCGGCCATTCCCGAGGGCTTGATCGAGTCGGAGCTGTTCGGCTACGAGGAAGGCGCCTTCACCGGGGCGCGGCGCAAGGGCAGCGCCGGGCGCATCCAGCAGGCCGACGACGGCACGCTGTTCCTGGACGAGATCGGCGACATGCCTCTGGCATTGCAGGCGCGCCTGCTGCGGGTGCTCCAGGAGCGCGTCGTGACGCCCCTGGGCTCCGTCAAGTCCTATCCCGTAAACATATCCATCATCTGCGCCACCCACCGCAAGCTGAAGGAGTGGGTTTCGGCGGGCAAGTTCCGCGAGGATCTCTACTATCGTCTGAACGGCCTCACCGTCACCCTGCCGCCGCTGCGCGACAGGAGCGACCTGCCCGTGCTGGTCGAGCGCATCCTGCGCTGCGAAGGCGGGGACGGGCCGGTGCCCGCCGTGGGCCCGGGCCTGATGGCCCTGTTCCAGCGCCATCCCTGGCCGGGCAACATCCGCCAGCTCACCAACGTGTTGCGCACGGCGCTGGTCATGGCCGGGGACTGCCCCGAACTGCTGGAAGAGCATCTGCCCGAGGATTTCTTCGACGAGCTGCAGGCAACGCCAACACCGGCCGCGACCGCACCCGCGACCCAGGAGCCGCCCCCGGCGACGTCGGATCTGGAGACGGTCACCCGCCAGGTGATCCTGCGCGCCCTCGAGCAGAACAAGGGCAACATCTCCGCCACGGCGCGCCAGCTGCGCATCAGCCGTAACACGTTGTACCGGAAGCTGCAGTAAGCGGGGAGGAAGCCGCGCGGGCGGATGGCATGACGATTGCTCCGCCGGCCCCGTCCCAAGCGGAGGCCACCCATGCCACTTACCAGTTGTCTTCTGCGCCTGGCATCCCTGGTGCTCGCCGCCCAGGGCCTGCCGGCCGCTGCCCAGGATGCGCCGGCCGCCCCGCGCATCGAGGCGCCCGCCGTGGAGGTCATTGCCAGCCAGCCCCTGCCCGGGTTGATGGTGCCGCGCGAACACCTGCCCGCCAATGCCCAGAGCGCCACGGCCGAAGACTTGCGGGCCGTCCAGGCCCTCAACCTGCCCGACTTCATGGCCGCGCGGCTGCCCTCGGTGAACGTGAACGAGATCCAGGGCAACCCCTATCAGGCCGACCTGAACTACCGCGGCTTCACCGCCTCGCCGCTGCTGGGCACGCCCCAGGGGCTGTCGGTCTTCCTGGATGGGGTGCGGTTGAACGAGCCCTTCGGCGATGGGGTGAGCTGGGACCTGATTCCCCATTCGGCCATCGCCACGGCCGACCTGCTGCCCGGCGCCAACCCGGCCTTCGGCCTGAACACGCTGGGTGGTGCGCTGTCCTTGCACAGCAAATCCGGCGACACCCATCCGGGCCTTGCCGCCCAGGCGGAGGGGGGCAGTTTCGGCCGGCGCATCGCCGATGTGGAATACGGCGGCAGCCGCGACGGCCTCGCCTGGTACGGCAACGCCCACGGCTTTCGCGAAGACGGCTGGCGCGACGCCTCGCCGGGCACCGTGCGGCAGGTGTTCGCCCGGCTCGGGCGCCGCAGCGGCGCGACCGACATCGATCTCAGCCTCGCCGCCGCGAACAACGACCTCACCGGTAACGGCCTGGTGCCCCTGGGCATGTTCGAACAGCGCCGCGCCCAGGTGTTCACCCATCCGGACAACACGCGCAACCGCAGCACGCTGCTCACCTTGAGCGCCGGCCATTGGCTGAGCGATGAGCTGCGGCTGACCGGACTGCTCTATCACCGGGCCCTGCGCCGCGGCACCCTGAACGGCGACGTCAACGACGACTTTGAAGAGGATCCCGCCCTGGACGGGGCCGCCGGCGCCAATGGCGGCAGCGGCGTGAACCAGGACACGGCGGCCAACAACCGCACGCGCCTGCGCAGCCGCGCCAGCGGCGGCGCCCTGCAGCTCACCGTCTCCCGGGCGGGCCACCGCATCGCCCTGGGCACCAGCTTCGATGCGAGCCGCAGCCGCTTCGAGCAGAGCAGCCAGCTGGGCGTCTTCGATGCGGGCCGCGGCGTGCTGGCCACCGGCGGCGAGACCCTGGAGAACAGCCTGGACGGGCGCACCGACGCCGCGGGCCTGTACCTGAGCGACACCATCGGGCTGGGCGCCGCCACCCACCTGACCGTCTCCGGCCGCTGGAACCGCAGCCGCGTGGTCACCCGCGATCGCCTGAACCCGGTGCCGCCCAACCTGGACGGAGACTTCACCTACACCAAATTCAACCCGGCCCTGGGGCTCACCCATGATGTTGCGCCCGGCTGGCAGGTCTACGGCAACCTCGGCCAGGGCAGCCGCGCGCCTTCCCCCATCGAGCTGGGCTGCGCCGATCCGGCCAACCCCTGCACGCTGCCCAACGCACTGGCCTCCGACCCGTTCCTCAAGCAGGTGGTGAGCCGCACGATCGAAGCGGGCCTGCGCGGCAAGGGCGGGCGCTGGCATTGGCACGCCGGCGCCTTCCGCGCCAGGAACCATGACGACATCCTGTTCGTCAGCACCGCCACCAGCGCCGGCTACTTCACCAACTTCGGGCGCACGCAGCGCCAGGGCGTCGAGCTGGGCGCGGGCGGCGAGACGTCGCGCTGGCGCTGGCAGATGCACTACAGCCTGGTGGACGCCACCTTCCGCTCCCCCGCGATGCTGCTCTCGCCCAACAACAGCACCCGCGGCACGGAGCCAGGCCTGGCCGACGACGAGATCCTGGTCCGCCCCGGCGACCGCATCCCGGGCATCCCGCGCCACAGCCTGAAGCTCGTCGTAGAAGCGCGTCTGGACGCGGCCTGGAGCATCGGCGCCGCCCTCAACGCCTACTCGAAGCAATATGCCCGGGGCAACGAGAACAACCGCCACCAGGCCGGCACCTTCACCGACGCCTTCGGCAACACGCGCAGCTTCGCCGGCTCGGGCGTCGTGCCCGGCTACGCCGTCCTCAACCTGAATGCCCGCTGGCGCGTGGCAAAGGACTGGGAGTTCTTCGCGCGGCTCGACAACGTGTTCGACCGCCGCTACTTCACCGCCGGCGCCCTCGCCGAGAACCCCTTCGATGCCGCGGGCAGCTTCCGCACCAACTCCGACGACTGGACGCGGGAGACCTTCTACGCCCCGGGCGCCCCGCGGGCTCTGTGGCTGGGCGCGCGCTGGACGCTGGCGGAGCGGTAGCAGAAACCTTTACTTGCCTCGGAATCCCAAAATAGTGCAAATATACTTGTACTATTTTGCAATTATTGTTAGATTCCTCCCATGAGGGTCTCAAAAGAAGAATTGGTCACAGTCCTCGCACAGTTCAACCCCTGGTGGCGGGGCGAGGGCATTGCCGACCTCCCCAGGTGGCATCGCGCCGTATTCCGGGAATTGCACACTTGGCTGGCCCACCCGCCGGCGCCAAGAGCTGTCCTTCTTTCAGGGGCCCGCCAAATCGGCAAGACCACCCTGATCCTGCAAGCGATCGATGCGTTGCTGCAGGAAGGCGTGCCATCGGGCAACATTCTCTATGCCACTTTCGACCACCCCATTCTCAAGCTCGCCGGCATTGATGCCGTCCTTGAAGCTTGGCGGGAGCGCGAGCCGAAGGTCGATGGACCGGAATACCTGTTTCTCGACGAGGCGCAGTTCATCCGGGAATGGGGTACGTGGGTCAAACATCAGGTGGATTTCGCCAAGCATCGGCGCATCGCCTTCACCGGTTCGGCCATGCCGCTGGTGGAAGCCGGGCAGGAGTCGGGCGTGGGGCGCTGGCACACGATCCGCCTGACCACGCTCTCGTTCTACGAATACCTCCAGATCAAGAATCTGTCCCTGCCGGCACTGCCCCAGCTGAAGTCCCTGCGCGACCTGTTCGAGTGGTCACCTCCCGACTTCTACCGGGTCGCCGAAGCCGCGGTGCCATATGTCGGGCACTTCCACGAGTACCTGGTGCGTGGGGGATTCCCCCAGACCGCCTTGATCGACAGCATCACGCAGGCTCAGCGCCTCCTGCGCGAGGATATTATCGACAAGGTGCTCAAACGCGACATGACGGCACTGTTCGGCGTGCGGCGGGTGCTGGACTTGGAGCACACGTTCCTTTACCTGTGTATGCACGACGGCGGCCTGCTGGACATGGTCGATCTGTGCGCCAACCTCGAGGTAAAGCGACCCACTGCGCAGAACTTCATAGAATTGCTGGAGGCCACGCACCTCATCTACCGCCTGCCGCCCTTTGGCTATGGCAAAGACGTACTGCGCGCCCGATTCAAGATCTATCTTGCCGATGCGGCCATCGCGCCCGCGGTGATGCTTAAGGGAAAGGCTATCCTCGAAGATGCGGCGGCATTGGGCGTTGCCACGGAGACCGCCGTGTTCAAGCACCTGTTCGCTCGTTATTACCGCCAAAGTGTCCGTTTCAGTTACTGGCACGGCAAGCAAGGGCGCGAGGTGGACCTGGTGGCTGAAATCGGCCAGCAGCTCATCCCCTTTGAAGTGAAATACCGTGCGCAACATACAGGCGCGCGGGAGCTGAAGGGACTAATCGAGCTTTGTGCCCAAAAAGGAATCCAGCGCGCCTATGTCGTCACAAAGTCGCTGGATGATTTCGGGCTCATGACCGGTCTGCAGCATACCGGCAAGGTCGCGGCACGGGTCATGCGGCTGCCTGCTCCTCTGCTGTGTTACTGGATGGGAGCGTCAGAGCTTAATGGCTCTGAATCGCAAGACTGAAAGAAAGCGAGAGACCACCGGTCTGGCGCTCCCTGACACCGGCCGGGATCGCCGACCTGCGGGCCTGCGCCTCGCGCCAGCCGGGGAACGTGCAGATTGCATGCCGGGCTTCCGGGGTATTACGATCCGGAATGGGCGGACTGGTCCATCGGCCAGCTGCAGGCCCAATCCAAGGTTCATCGTCTGGCCATCAACCCGATCATCTATTCGGAACTTTCGTTGACGTTTTCGACGGTCGAGGCTTTGGACCAAACTATTGGTGATCTCGGCCTGGAGATGATCGAGTTGCCACGGCCGGCGCTGTTTCTTGCCGGCAAGGCTTTTGTCCGCTATCGCAGGCAAGGGGGCAACAAAGGCAATGTGCTCTCGGATTTCTTCATTGGCGCACACGCGGCCGTCAGCGAGTACCCCATATTGACCCGCGACACGCAACGCTATTCATCCTACTTTCCGAGTGTTGCCTTCATTGCGCCCAGTGTCGGTGGCTAAGGTGACGGTCTGCCCGAGCGCTCCCTCGCAAGGAAAGTGATGGCCCAACCCCACCCTCCGCAGGTCCTGCTCCTCACCGGCATGCCCGGCGTGGGCAAGACCACGGTCATACGCCGCGTGGCCGACGCGCTGCACGGGTTGAGGCTGGGCGGCTTCTACACCGAGGAGCTGCGCCAGGCGGGGGAACGCGTCGGTTTCCGCCTGGCCGACTTCGACGGGCGCACGCTCACCTTCGCCCATGTGGACTTCCCCGGGCCGCATGTCTCCAGGTACGGCGTGGATGTGGCTGCGCTCGATGCGCGCGCGGAAGAGCTGCTGGCGCCGCGCCCGGAAATCGCGGCCTACCTGGTGGACGAGATCGGCAAGATGGAGTGCCTGTCGTCCCGCTTTGTCGCCGCCATGGGGCGTCTGCTGGCCTCCGGTCGCCCGGTGGTGGCAACTGTCGCACGCAAGGGCGAGGGCTTCATGGCCGAGGCCAGGCGCTGGCCGGGGGCGACGCTGTGGGAGGTGACGCGCGACAACCGCGACCGCCTGCCCGGCGAAGTCGTCGCCTGGCTGGCGCAACACGGTGTCGCGGTCTCGCCGCGTCCGTCTTGAGCCATGGCCGCGCCCCGCCGCATCCTGCATGCGGACCTGGATGCCTTCTTCGCCGCGGTGGAGCTGAAGCGGCATCCGGAGCTGCGGGGCAGGCCGGTGGTGGTCGGCGGGCGCGGCGATCCGCGTTCCCGCGGCGTGGTGTCCAGCGCCACTTACGAGGCGCGCGCCTTCGGCATCCGCTCGGGCATGCCGCTGCGCCTCGCCCGGCGCCTGTGTCCGGCTGCGGTCTTCCTGCCTGTGGACTTCGACGCCTATGCCGAGGAGTCGGCACGCTTCAAGGCGGTCTTGCAGGAGTTCTCGGGCACCATCGAGGACGCCGGCATCGACGAGGCCTACCTGGACGTCTCCGGGGAACCCGACCCGATGGCGCTGGCCCGGGCGCTCAAGGAGCGGGTGAGGGCCACGACCGGCCTCACCTGCTCGGTGGGCATCGCGCCCAACAAGCTTCTTGCCAAGCTCGCCTCCGATCTGGACAAGCCGGACGGGCTCAGCGTGCTCGGCGAAGAGGACATCCCGCGCCGCGTGTGGCCGCTGCCGGCGGGCAAGCTGCTCGGCGTGGGTCCCAAGACCGAGGCGAGGCTGCGGGAGCTGGGCGCGGCCACCATCGGCGATGTCGCCGGCTTGCCGCTGGCGAGCCTCATCGAACACTTCGGCGAGGCGCGCGGGCACTATCTGTTCGACGCGGCCCGAGGCCGCGACGACAGCCCCCTCGTCACCCACTGGGAGCCCAAGTCGGTGAGCCGCGACACCACCTTCGAGCGGGACACGGCAGACATGGGCCAGATCGAGCGCACCCTCCTTGCGCTGGCCGAGGAGGCGACCGCGGCCTTGCGCGCCGAGGGCAAGCGGGCGCGCCGGGTGACGGTGAGACTGCGCTACGCCAACTTCGAAACCCATACGCATACCATCAGCCTGCCGGCCCCCAGCGACGAACTCCCGTTGATCCGGCAGGCCGCCCTGGAAGGGCTGGCCCGCTTCGCCCGGGGGCGCAAGCTGCGGCTGGTGGGGGTGCGCCTCGAGGCGTTTGCCTAGAAGACTGCCCGCCGACCGAGATGCAGCTCGCGCCCGCTGCGATCCACGTACATGTCGCCCAACTGGACGATGCGGATGCGCTGCCTGGGCGCCGGCGTATACAGGGCGAGGCTGCGGCGGGGGAAGTCGATGCCCGTGACGATGGCAAGGCCCAGGCACTTGCCGGTGGCATCCGCCACGCCGCACAGCAGGTGATCGGCGAAATCCCGCGGCAGCACCTGGATGCGCCCCTCGGCCGCCGGCGCCGCCGCGCCGGCCACGGCGATGAGGCCGTCGGGCAGGCGCTCGGCATAGAGAAAGCGCGGGTCGTCGACGGGCTGGCCGTTGAACAGGCTGGTGCGCTGCATGATCACTTGCTCCAGCCTAATGTTCACCTCACGCGCCGCCTGGAAATGACGGCGGAAAGCCTCTTCCCGAGCGCACCGGCGGGCATCGGACGACTTGGGCGCCGCCAGGGGCGAAGGGCGCAGGCGCAGGAGGTTCAGGTGGCGGGCGGCGTGGCGGATGGGGGCAAGCTCCTCGCCCCGTTCCAGGCATACCACGGCGTCCGGCTGCAGGGCTTCCACCAGAAAGCCTTTCAGCACCCGGCCCTTGCCCTGCACCAGCCCGGTGGTGTCGATCACCACGAACTCGCCTTGGGCCGCGTCCACCATGCGCCGGGTGCCCAGCACCAGGGGAAGAAAGTGGGCCATGGGACTGACATGGCCGACGAAGTAGAGGGCGTCATGGCCCGCCCGGGCGAGCGGTGCGGGCGCGTGGAGATTGGCGAGCGCCACGCTCGCCGGCGGCCCCACATCCTTCTGGCCGATGTCCGCATCCACGAAGGACACGCTTCGTCCCGCGCCCAGCAGGGCGCCCGCCAGGAAGCCGCAGTAACTGCTCTTGCCCCGGTCCGTGGCGCCCACCACCAGGATGCGGCGCCAGCCGGCGCCGAGGATGCGCGCGGCCGATCTGTGCCAGGCCGCCGGGATGTGCAGCGGGCGCTCAGCCACTTGCGCGTCCTCCGCGTTCAGGTGGGTATAGTCGGGCCGCCGACACCACGGCCCTGGTGGAGTATCGTATGCCGTTTGATCAAGGAGTGCGCCCATGAAAGCCATGCTGCTCCGCCACCCGCGCACCCCCCTGGAGCCGGCCGACCTCCCCGTCCCCGACCCCGGCCCGGGCCAGGTGCGCCTGCGGGTGCTCGCCTGCGCCGTGTGCCGCACCGATCTGCACGTGATCGACGGCGATCTGCCCTCGCCCAAGCTGCCGCTCATCCTCGGCCACGAGATCGTCGGCCGGGTGGAGGCGTTGGGGCAGGGGGCGGCGCGCTTCCGCGTCGGCGACCGGGTGGGCGTGCCCTGGCTGGGCGGGGCCTGCGGGCACTGCCGCTTCTGCGTCCGTGGCCAGGAGAACCTGTGCGAGGCGGCGGTGTTCACCGGTTACACGCGGGACGGCGGCTTTGCCGAGCAGACGGTGGCGGACGAGCGCTTCTGCTTTGCCCTGCCCGAGCGCTACGGCGATGCGGAAGCCGCGCCCCTGCTGTGCGCCGGCCTGATCGGCTGGCGCACCTTCGCCAAGGCCGGGCCCGATGCGCTGCGCCTGGGCATCTACGGCTTCGGCGCGGCGGCCCATCTGATCGCCCAGGTGGCGCGCCACCTGGGCCGGCGCATCTTCGCCTTCACCCGGCCCGGAGATGGGGCGGCCCAGGCGTTCGCCCGCAGCCTGGGGGCGGAGTGGGCGGGCGGCGCCGACGAGGAGCCGCCGGAGAAGCTGGACGCGGCGCTGATCTTCGCGCCCGCCGGCGAGCTGGTGCCGCGGGCCCTGACCCATCTGGACAAGGGGGGCACGGTGGTGTGCGGCGGCATCCACATGAGCGACATCCCGTCCTTTCCCTATCGCTGGCTGTGGGAAGAGCGCAGCATCACCTCGGTGGCCAATCTCACCCGGGCCGACGGCGAGGCCTTCATGGCCGTGGCGGCCCAGGTGCCCTTGCGGCCGGCGGTGCAGCTCTATCCCCTGCTGGAGGCCAACCAGGCGATCGAGGATCTGCGCCGCGGCAGGGTGAACGGCGCCGCCGTGCTGGTGCCGTAGGGCGGCTCTCGGCCTCTTTCCGGGATGCGGATGCCTAAGCCGGGCGACGGCGCGCCAGACCAAGCCCGGCGAGACCGGCGCCGAGGAGCGCGAGCATCGCCGGCTCGGGAACGACCAGATCGTCGACCCGCTCCAACCGCACGTTGTCGATCACCGGGCCGATGTTGTCGTTGCTCGCCGTCTCGATGAACAATTTGGCATCGAATGGCAACGCGCTCATGATGCCAAGAGACGACGTGATGTAAGGATCGCCCGGGTTGATGCCGGAATGGGTGACGCTACCTACACCGACGAAGCCCCAGCTCAGGCTGTCGGCGGCGCCGCCCCGCTGGTTGCCGGAGTAGTCCAGGTGGAAGACGTACGCGACATTGGCATCGAAGTGGAAAGTCGTCTTGCTTTCCATCCGGCCGCCATTGCTGCTGCTGCCATCCACATCCACGCAGCCGCCCGCACCCCCCACGCAGGAAATGCCGAAGCCGCCGCTGCGGATGTAATCGACCGTCCCTTCGACCACGTCCCAGTTGTTGAAGCTGTTGAAGTTGAGGACGCTGCTGACGGCGTCGGAATCGAAGTTGTCCTGGAAAATGATGGCCGCATGGGCGGCCGGTGCCAGGGTCAAGGAAGCGGCGAGGCCGCAGGCAGCGGACAGCGACTTGAGCCGGTGGCAGGGCATTTTGTCCTCCCTCATGCGATCGTTGGTGTGGCCAACGAATTCGCAAGAACCATTCCAGAAACAAAACGCCCTTGTGACACAATCACTTGGCGTGTGGCGTGGCGGATCCTCGGCGCCGATTGTAAGAATTGCCGACGGTGCGGACACGCCTCGGCTATGGCTCCCCTGCCCGCCATTCCCAGCGCCCGTCCAGTTCGGCGAAGGACGGGCAGCCGATCTGGCCCAGGGCCCGGCGCAGCTCGTCGGCCAGCAGCGCGATCACCCGGCTGCCCCCCGCCCGGCCGCCGGCGGCGACGCCGTAATAGAAGCAGCGCCCGGTCATCACGAAATCGGCGCCGCGCAGCCTGGCCTTGACGATGTCTTCGCCGCTGCGCACGCCGCCGTCCATGATCAGCGGGTAGGAAGGGCCGACCGCCGCGCGGATGGCGGGCAGCACGTCGCAGGGTGCCGGCGCCGAATCGAGCTGGCGGCCGCCGTGGTTGGAGACCCACACCCCATCGGCGCCCAGCTCCACCGCGGCGCGCGCGTCCTCGGGGGCCAGCAGGCCCTTGACCACCATCTTGCCGGGCCACAGATCGCGCAGCGCGCGCACATCGTCCCAGGTCAGATCGCCCTTGATCTGTTCGGCCATGAAGCGGGCCAGGGACTGGCTGCGAGTATTGCCGGTGGCATAGGGGGCGTAGTTGGCAAAGGTGGGCGAGCCGCGCCGCAGGGTCGCCATCGACCAGGCGGGGCGGGACAGCACGTCGAACAGGGTGCCCAGGCCGGGCCGGAACGGCAGCGACAGCCGGTTGCGGATGTCCCGGTTGCGCTTGCCGGGCACCGGGATGTCTACCGTCACCACCAGGACTTCGACCTCCGCCGCGCGCGCCCGGCGCAGCATGTCGCGGGAGATGTCCGGGTCGCGCGCCACGTAGAGCTGGAACCAGGCACCGGGCGCCGCGGCGGCCATCTGCTCGATGCTGGTGGTGGCGGCGCTGCTGGCCACCACCGGGATGCCGGCCTCGGCGGCCAGTGCCGCCAGGGTGAGGTCCGCCTCCGGCCACACCAGGTTGCCCAGGCCCACGGGGGCGAGGCCGAAGGGCAGAGGATAGTCGCGGCCCAGCAGGCGTGTCTCGGTGCGTGCCGGGGCCGGCATGCAGTAGCGGGGCAGCAGGGCGATGGCGTCCAGCGCGGCCCGATTGCGGCGCAGACCGATCTCGGCGCCGGCGCCGCCGTCCAGGAAGTCGAAGGCGAAGCGCGGGATGCGGCGGCGCGCCAGCCGGGCCAGGTCGTCGACGCAGGCGGCTTCGTCCAGGCTTGGGGACCGGGAAAGGCTTTCTCGGGGTTCAGGCATCCACAGACCATCCAGGAAAAGGACATCTCTTGGCAAGCGATCTTGCCACAGACGGCGTGTCCGGAGTTTCTGGCCAGGTGTGGGCGGGCAGGGAGCGCACGCCCCGCGTGTTCGTGGTGCGCGCCCTACCGCTTGCGCGCCGGCGCCTTTTTCGCGGGGGGCGCTTTCTTCGTCGCTGGCTTCCGGGCGGCGCCGAGCTTCCTGATGAGGGTGGCTGCCTTGCCGGCATCGGCGTCGTTCTGGAAGCCGAACACCGCCGAGAATTTCCGTCCGATCACCTGGGCCATCACGAAGGTGATGTTGATTCCGGCCTCGGCGATCATCCGGGACATGCCATG
This sequence comes from Pseudomonadota bacterium, assembly GCA_049320945.1. Taxonomy (GTDB): domain Bacteria; phylum Pseudomonadota; class Gammaproteobacteria; order Burkholderiales; family Rhodocyclaceae; genus DYIB01. Next base: position 9,120 of record JBMOQT010000364.1, on the reverse strand, counting down.
GGCAAGGCCCGGCTTGTTGTCGCCGCCCACCAGCAGGGCGGCAAGGGATTTGGACTTGAAGCCGGCCGTCTCGGCCGCCGCCTGGGACTTTCTGCCCGTGACCGGAAAGACACCGATCTCGGCCCGGCTCTGGTCGCCCGGGTGACTGGTCCCCATCACCACCTGCAGGTCCACGCCCGCCTCGGCAAGGGGTGCCAGGGCGGCGGCCAGGGTCCCCGGTTTGTTGTCCACCTCCTTGCGCCACAACACTATCTTCTTCACTGTTATCGCCATCGTTGTCTCCCGCCCCAAACGTCCGGACCCGTTGGTCCGCGGCTTTCATTCTAGACCCGGCAGGGGGGAGTGCAAGCGCGATTCCCGCCGGTCATGTCTTCATCATAGGCGGCAAAAGCCTATACTGAGGAACAGGCTTTCTCGCCTCACCGTCATGATCCCTCTCACCGTCAACGGCAGCACCCACCAGGTCGACGCCGACCCCGACAAGCCCCTGCTGTGGGTGCTGCGCGACGAACTGGGGTTGAAGGGCACCAAGTACGGCTGCGGCGTGGGCGTGTGCGGCGTGTGCCTGGTGCTCATCGACGACGAGCCCAACCATGCCTGCATGGTGCCGCTGGGCGGCGTCGGCGCCCGGCGCGTCACCACCATCGAGGGCCTGCCCGAGGATCACCCGGTGATCCGCGCCTGGATCGCCCGGCAGACCCCCCAGTGCGGCTACTGCCAGCCCGGCCAGATCATCGCCGCCGCGGCCCTGCTCGCCCGGCATCCCGACCCTGCCGACGCCCAGATCGACGCGGCCCTGTCGGGAGTGTTCTGCCGCTGCGGCACCTATCAGCGCATCCGCCGGGCGGTGCGCGCGGCGGCCCGGGGCGTCGCCGCCGCCGGCCCCCTGCATCTGCCCCAGCTGCTCGACGCCCTGCCCGACGACGCCGGCACGGCGCTCAACGAGTGGATCTGGATCAGCCGTGATGACATCGTCACCCTGATGATCAACCACTCGGAGATGGGGCAGGGCGCCCTCACCGGCCTGGTCGTGCTGTTCGCCGAAGAGCTGGACGTGGACCCGGAGCGGGTGCGCACCGTGTTCGCCCCCGCCGATGCCCGCTACGAGCACGGCCTGTGGGGCGGCCAGTTCACCGGCGGCTCCAGCAGCATCCGCGGCGAGTGGCAGCGCTTGCGCGGGGTGGCGGCGAAGGCCCGCGCGTGCCTGGTGGCGGCGGCGGCAGGCCGCTGGGGCGTCGCGGCGCCGGAGTGCCATACGGAGCACGGCCGGGTATGGCATGGGCCGAGCGGCCGTTCGGCCGCCTACGGCGAGCTGGCCGAGGCGGCGGCGCAGTTGCCGCCGCCGCGCCGGGCGGTGCTGAAGCCGCCTGACGAATTGCGCCTGGTCGGGCGCGAGCTGCCGCGCCTGGACATTCCCGCCATGGTGCTGGGCCGCGCGCGCTACGGCATCGACGTGGCCCTGCCCGGCATGCGGGTGGCGGCCGTGGCGCGCTGCCCGGTGTTCGGCGGCCGGGCGGGGTGCTTTCGTGCCGAGGCCGCCTTGGCGCTGCCCGGGGTGCGCCACGTGCTGCCCATTGCCAGCGGCATCGCCGTGGTCGCCGACGACTTCTGGTCGGCGCTGCGCGGGCGCGACGCCCTGGACATCGACTGGGTTCCGGGCACGCACGGGCGGCTGGACGGCGCGACGATCGAGCGGCGGCTGCTGCGCGCCCTGAAGGGGGACGCCGCCCTCGCCGAGCGGCGCGGCGACGCCAGGAGGGTGCTGGGGCGTGCCGCCCGCGTCATCGAGGCGGTGTACCAGACGCCCTATCTGGCCCACGCCACCCTGGAGCCCATGAACTGCGTCGCCCACGTGCGCCCGGACGGCTGCGACCTGTGGCTCGGCACCCAGGACCAGGCGAGCACCCGGACGGTGGCGGCGCAGCTCGCCGGCCTGCCGGAAACCAAGGTGCGGGTGCATACCCAGTTCCTCGGCGGCGGCTTCGGCCGCCGGCTGGAGACGGATTTTGTCGCCGAGGCGGTGGAGCTGTCCCGGGAGCTGGGCGTCCCGGTGCAGGTGGTGTGGACCCGCGCCGACGACCTGCAGCACGACTTCTACCGCCCGGCCCATGCGGCGCGGCTGCAGGCCTGCCTGGACCGGCGCGGGCTGCCCGCCGCCTGGTTCATGCGTATCGCCGGTCCCGAGCTGGCCCTGGAGGGTGCCGACCTGCCCTATGCCATTCCCCATGTGCGCGTGGAGCACGCGCAGCTGCCTTCCGTGCCGCCCACCGGCCCCTGGCGCTCTGTGGGCGCCTCCAATAACGCCTTTCCGATCGAATGCTTCGTGGACGAACTGGCCCAGGCGGCGGGACGGGATCCGGTCGAATACCGCCTGGCCCTGCTGGGCGAGGCGCTGCGCCACCGGGCCGTGCTCGAGCTGGCCGCCGACCGGGCCGGCTGGGGTGCGCCGCCGGGCGCCGGGCGCGGCCGCGGCGTGGCCCTGTGTCACTCCTTCGATTCGGTGGTGGCCCAGGTGGCCGAGGTGAGCGTGGCGGGAGGGAATTTCCGGGTCGAGCGGGTGGTGTGCGCCATCGACTGCGGCATCGCCGTGTGCGCCCAGCTGGAGGGCGCCATCGCCTTCGGCCTGTCGGCGGCGCTGCACGAGGAAGTGCGCATCGCCGAGGGGCGCGTGCAGCAGGCGAGCTTCCGGGACTACCCACTGCTCACCCTGGCGCAGATGCCCGAGGTGGAGGTGCACATCATGCCGAGCCGGGCCCGGCCCGGGGGCGTGGGCGAACCGGGGGTGCCGCCGGTCGCCCCGGCCGTGGCCAATGCCCTGTTCGCGGCCACGGGGCAGCGCCTGCGCAAGCTGCCCCTGCGGCTGGAAAACCGCACTTAACGCAAAGGACGCAAAGGCGCAGAGCGCGCAAAGAAAGGCGTAATAATGGATTAGCTCTGCGCCCTTTGCGTCTTCGCGCTCTTTGCGTTGAAAGAGGTTTCACGTGTCCCGACCCCTCACCCTGTTCCTGTGCGGCGACGTGATGCTGGGCCGCGGCATCGACCAGGTCCTGCCCCATCCGGGCCGCCCTGTTCTCCACGAGCCCTACATGCGCTCGGCCCTGGGCTATGTGACCCTGGCCGAGCAGGCGAGCGGCCCCATTCCCAAACCCGTGGGCTACGACTATGTCTGGGGCGATGCCCTGGCGGAACTCGGGCGCAGAGCCCCGGACGTGCGCCTCATCAACCTGGAGACCGCCGTCACCCGCAGCGAGGACGCCTGGCCGCGCAAGGGGATCCATTACCGCATGCACCCCGGGAACATCCCCTGCGTCACCGCCGCCGGCATCGACTGCTGCGTCCTGGCCAACAACCACGTGCTCGACTGGGGCTACGCCGGGCTGGAGGAGACCCTGGCGACCCTGCAGCAGGCCGGGTTGAAGACGGCGGGCGCGGGGCGCAACGGCGACGAGGCCGCGGCTGCCGCGATGCTGGCGGTGCCCGGCAAGGGACGGGTGCTGGTGTTCGCCTACGGCCACGACAGCAGCGGCGTGCCCCCGGAGTGGGGCGCCGCCGGGGACAAGGCGGGCATCAACCTGCTGCCGGACCTGTCGGAGGCCACGGCGGACCGCATCGGCCGGCAGGTGGCGGCCGTGAAGCGGCCCGGCGACATCGCCGTGGCCTCGCTGCACTGGGGAGCCAACTGGGGCTACCGCATCCCGGGCGAGCAGCGGGCCTTTGCCCACCGCCTCATCGATGCCGCCGGCATCGACGTGGTTCACGGCCATTCCTCCCACCACCCGCGGGCCATCGAGGTGTACCGGCACAAGCCCGTCCTCTACGGCTGCGGCGATCTGATCAACGACTACGAGGGCATCTCGGGCTACGAGGAATTCCGGGGAGATCTGTCCCTGTTGTATTTCGTCACCCTCGATCCCGCGGACGGCAAGCTCACGGCGCTCGCCATGAGCCCTCTTCAGATCAGGCGCTTCCGGCTCAACCGGGCCTCGGAGCGAGATGCGGCCTGGCTGGCGGAGGTGCTGGACCGGGAATGCCGCCGTCTGGGCAGCCGGGTCGAGACGGGTCCGGAGCACACCCTGGAGCTGCGCTGGGGCTAGGCGCCAGCGGATTCGCGGCGGCGGACTAAACTGTAGACAGGCTTCGAGCGCAAGGAGGCTGACCATGGGTACCCTGTTGAAAGAAGGCTGGCTGCCGCTGCACAGCGGTGCGGAAGTGCATCTGAGCCACGGCGTTCCGGACCGGGCCTGGGTCAAGGGCAGCATGCCCCCTGCCGGCGACGAGCTGGCGCGGGAGATCCTGGATGTGACCGGCCTGCACGTGCGCATCGGCGACTGGCTGGTGACCGATCCGGGCTTCCAGTTCGAGGCGCCGCTGACGGTGGAGCGCGAAGACCTGCCGGAGGTGCTGCGGCGCCTGGCGATCGCCTCGGCCCAGACCTATTACGACCGCTTCCACCAGCCCATGGGCGAGGGGGACACGGACTGGGACGCGGAGGCCTTCGCCCAGGACTTCGACGCCGCGCTGCACGCCTGCGGCCTGCACTGGGGCGAGGTGGACGAGGACAAGCTGCGCGGCCAATATTGCGACGTGATGCACGAAACCGTGCAGCACCTGACCGCCGGCGAGACCCCCCTGCGCCTGGGCTAAATCAGCCCGCGCGCCTCGCCTGTCCCGCGTGCGCGCTCCACGACACGCATTGCCGCCTCGACCCGGGGCGGCACGACGCGGCGATGTCGCGCCACCCAGCCGGCGCCGACCAGCGCGTCCGCCACGGCAGCGCACAGACAGCCGTTGCGTCGCGCCATTTGCAGCGCCTGCCAGGTCGCGCGCAGGGCGCTGGTGACGGGTCGGCGCAGCCACGCCACCCAGATCGTGTTGCGCGCGAGCAGCCGCCCGCGCCGGACCGCATCGCGCAGCTGCGAGGGGTGGTGGTGGCACACCACCTGCGGCACGTACGCCATGCTCCAGCCGCAGGCCGCGAGATCGAGCGATTCCTCAGCGCCGATGAACAGCCGCTGCTCGTATCCGCCCATGCACAGATATGCGCGCGTGCGGAACACGCACGCGCCGGCCATGAAGCCAAGTAGCGCCGGGCCGGGCAGGCCGCGCCCGCACAGCGGGCTGTGTGCCATCAACGCGCACGTCGGATCCTCGTGTTCTTCCGGGCCGACCAGGACACGGGCGGAAATAACGGCCACATGAGGATGCATATCCAGCGCATCGGCCGCGCAGGACAGCGCGCCCGGCGCCCAGAAGGTGTCGTCGTCGCAGAAGGCGACGTAGCGCGTCTGCACCTCGCGCACGCCGGCGTTGCGTGCCGCGGCGCCGAGGTTGTCCGGCAGGGCTATCACGCGCACGTTGGGATGCGCGGCGCGCAGGGCGTCCCCGGTGCCGTCGTCCGAGGCGTTGTCGACGACCACGATGGGCGGGCGCTCGGGCAGCGCGCGCAACCGCCCGACGGTACGCAACACCTCGGCGCGCCGGTTGTGCGTCAGCACCACGACCGAGACGCGGGGGCGCGGCGGCGGGTGCATCTTCATGCAGGCGTCACGCGGCGCGCCCGCAGCGTCCAGTAGCCCTCGGCGACGGACAGGTCGTCGAGCCCGGGTCGTCCCGACGAGGCGAGCGCGCGCAACTGGCTCGCATAGCAGCGCACCGCGCGTGCCTTGCGCGCGGCGTGCAGCGTGCCGTCCACGACGGTCGGCGTTGCCTCGATCCCCTGGCGGCGCAGCGCGCACAGCCGCTCCTGCAGCAGGCCGGGGATGCGGCGGTACAGCGCGTCCTCGTAGGCCAGCCAGCGCCGCGCAGCATACCGGGGCAACAGGCGCAGCGCCGCGCAGTGCGCGAGTCGATGGTCGGAGTGGAACAGCCCGAGCGGAATGCCTACCGTGCCCGGATCTTCGCGCTCGATCACCGCCGCCAAGGTGTCGGCCAGCACGGTCTCCGCCGGCGATGCCCGGTACTGCGCGTCGAGAAAGTCCAGCCACTGCGGAACGGCGTCGAGTTCGGTCAGCGCTGCCGCGTCCTCCTCGCGCCGCCGCGCCATGGCCTGCGCGCCGTCGGCAAATCCGCTGCGCGCGTCCCACTCGGTGCACGGTGCGCATGACGAAGGCAGTCCGGCGAACAGCGTCACCACGCGCGTTCCCGGCTGCAGCGCGATCAGCGCGGTGCAGCCGAAGACGGCATCGTCGAGATGGGGCGACACAATCAGAGTCTTGCCGATGGGAAATCGCGCCGGCATAGTGAGACGAATCAGCCCGTGCGCGCGCCGCCGAGCCGCTCGGCGTGCTCGGTGACGGCCTGGCGATCCTCCCTGAGCACGTGCGCGGCATCCTGGGACGGGGCGCTGCCACTGACGGGACTTGCTGGGTGGATTTTCACGTTAAGACTCCTTATTGCGTGCCGCCCGAGACGGGCCGGGTGGCGTTAATTACCAGTCAGCATGATCCGTGCCAGCGATCCAGGCCAAAGAACCATCCGCCTGCCATATCGGCGCCTGGCAGCCTGTCGTTCTCCCTGTCAGCTGATGCACTTGGTGCCCGTGCTCTGGCATGCGGCTTGCTCGGCCTTTTGCGTGGCAATTTGCCATGTGTGGGAGGACCGGTTGCACTGACACAACGCCGACGCTGGCGTGCGGCGTGGCATCCGGCGCCAGGATCCTCCAAGCAAACTCGACCTGACAGGAGCAGCCTATGACCAAGACACTCGCATTGGCGGCCGCCATGGCCGCAGCCGTCGGATTGACCGCGCCGGTGTTCGGCGCCGACGAGATGGGAAAGGAAGCCAAGACGGAAGCCAAGGCCGAATACAAGCAGGAGATGAAGCAGGCGGAGGCCAACTACGAGGCGGCCAAGGCCAAATGCAAGGAAATGAAAGGCAACGAGAAGGACGTGTGCGAGAAGGACGCCAAGGCCGCCTACGCCAAGGCCAAGGCGGACGCCAAGGCACATCGCAAGGAAGCGAAGGCGGAGGCCGAGGCCGGCTCCGACAAGCGTGAGGCGCAGTACAAGGCCGCCAAGGAGCGCTGCGAGAGCATGTCGGGCGCTGCCAAGGATGCCTGCATCGCGGAAGCCAAGGCGAAATACAGTAAGGGGTGAGGCGGTGAGGAGTGCGACCCGCATGACCCCGCGGGACGTCGGCAACCCTTACATCCGGAGCTGCAAAAGCTGCATTGCAAGTGAGCCGGGGATCTGCCGGCCTGCCGTGCGGGCGCTGGGGGCGGGGCGCCGATGTCATGACCGGCGCGGTGCGCGGCAGGTCGGCATGCGATGTGCATGGAATCAGACGAATCCGTGGAAGTTCTCCTGCCGAGGAAGAGTTTCCGCATGAGGGCACAGGAGGAACCATGTGTAATGTGCTTGCCCGCGCCTTTGCAGCCGCCTGTGTCTGTGCGCTGCTGCTCGGCGCCTGCGGGAAGAAGGATGAGCCGCCAGCGCCACGTATCCCACAGGCTTCGCAGCCTGCTGCTCCTGCCACGACACCTGCGCCCTTGCCCCAACCGGCGCCCCCTGCTCCGTCCGCCGACACGGCACCCGGCTCGAGTCGGCCACAGTCGGATCTCTCCCACGAGGAATCGGTGAATTCCATGCCCAAGCCCGGGCAGGCCAACGATCACTCCAGCCCCGCCTACGAGCCGCAAAAGCCGGCTCCAACCGACAAGGCGCGCTAATCATGCCGCAGGCATGATGCGCGCGCGGACTCAGATCAGCCCGCGCGCCTGCAGCTCATCCTTGAGGTAGGCGTAGTAAATGGGCGCGGCCAGCACCCCGGCCGCGCCGAAGGCCGCCTCCATCACCAGCAGCGCCAGCAGCAGCTCCCAGGGGCGCGCATTGATCTGGTCGCCGACGATGCGCGCGTTGATGAAGTACTCCAGGCGATGGATCACCACCAGGAAGGCGAGGGAACCGATGGCCGTGGCCAGGGAGTGATTCAGGCTCACCACGATGATCACCGCGTTGGAAATGAGGTTGCCCACCACCGGGATGAGGCCGGTGAGAAAGGTGATCACCACCATGGTCTTGGCGAAGGGCAGGTGGATGCCCAGCAGCGGCAGCGCCGCCACCAGGTAGAGGCCGGTAAGCACGGCATTGACCGCCGAGATGCGGATCTGGGCGAAGACGATGCGGCGGAAGGCTTCGGCCAGGCGCTCGGCGCGTTCGATCAGGGCGCTGCCCAGGGGCCCCATCTCCAGCTCCGGGCGCGCCTCGTGCAGGGCGATCATGCCGCCGGTCACCATGCCGATCACCAGGCGCATGGTGAAGTGACCGGCCTCGCGGCCCATGTGCTGCAGGTCGGCGGCATGGGTGCGCAGCCAGTCGCCGATCGCCGCGCGCAGGGCCTCGGGGTTCTCGGGCAGATAGGGCAGCAGCCAGCGCGGCAGCAGGCCGCGCGATCCCTCGATGATGTCCGCCATCTTCTGCAGCAGCGCCGACAGGTCGCCGGCGTCGCTGCGGAAGAAGGCGACGATGCCGCTGATGATCAGGGTCACCAGGGCGATGATGATCACCGCCAGCAGGCCCACCGCCACCATCTTGGTGCGCGTGCTGCCCAGGCGCGCCAGGGGCAGACGCCGGGCGATGACATGCACCAGCTCATAGACCAACAGGCCCGCCAGCAGGGCGGGCAGCAGCTGCAGTTTGACCGCCAGCACCAGGGCGACGGCCACCAGGGCGTAGGAGGCGAGGTCGTAGCGGGCGTGGCTGGGGGCGCGCATGGCTTGGTTTGTGGTTGTCGGCCTCGAGGCCGCTGGCCGTTGGACCCGCGCCCGGCCGAAAAAGTTGACGCGTCAGGGCGTCCCGCGCAGGTAGCGCAGCCGCTCGGCGGTGGCCGGGTGGCTCGCCAGGTAGTCCGGCAGCGGCAGTCCTTTGTCCCCGGCGCGCCGCCGCGTCGCCTCCAGGCGCTCCAGCAGGTCGGCCAGGCGCGCCGGGGCGATGCCGTTGGCCTCCAGCACGGTCTTGGCGTAGCGGTCGGCCTCCCGCTCGAAGGCGCGCGAGTAATCGGCGTGCAGCAGCAGCACCGGCGCCGCGGCCAGGGCGCCGCTCACGTCGCCCAGGTACCAGGCGCTGAGCAGGCCGACGATGGAGCTCTGCAGCACCAGGCGCAGGCCGTGGCGCGCATGCACGT
>JBMOQT010000363.1:0-32394 GCA_049320945.1 Pseudomonadota bacterium | reverse complement strand
ACTATGCCAGGCGACCACGTCCACCGGCTACAACCGCGTTCACTACTACGACAGCCTGGGCCGCCCGAGCGAGACGAATACGACCATCGATACCACCTACGTGGACCGGACCACCTACGATGCCGCGGGCCGGATCGCAACGCGTGTCTACCCGGGTGGCTTTACCGCGAAATACGTGTACACGGCACTGGGGTACCTCAAAGAGCTGCGAAACGGCGTCACGGACGCGCTCTACTGGCGCGCCAACACCCTGGACGCGGAAGGCCGCCTCGGCCAGCAGGAGTATGGCAACGGCGTCATCACGCAGCAGGGGTTCGACGCCGCCACCGGGCGCCTGGTCAATATCTACGCAGGGCCCGGCAACTCGGTCCAGAACCTGGCCTTGCAGTACGACAGCATCGGCAACGTGGTCAGCCGTCAGGACGCCACGCAAAACGTCACCGAGACGTTCCTGTACGACAACCTGAACCGGCTGACGTCGGCGACGGTGAACTCCAGCGCCGCGGGTGTGGTGACGACCGACTACGCCTACGACGTGTTAGGCAACCTCATCTGCAAGTCGGATCTCGGGGCCTGCTCAGGGAGCGCGCCCAACTACACCTATCGGGCGACCGCACCACTGCCCGGTGGCGGCACGCGGCCGCTGCCTCATGCGGTGAGCTACATCAACGCCTCCAGCGGTGGTAGTGGCATTGGCGGTGCGTACCAGTATGACGGCAACGGCAACGTCGTGGTCTTCGGGAACGCCTACACCATCGCCTACACCAGCTCCAACCTGGTGTCCAGGATCTCGACCTCTGCCGCGGCGGACTTCTGGTACGGACCCGAGCGCCAACGCATTCGGATGTACGCCAGCTGGACCGGAACCCGGAATGTCTACTACCTGCACCCCGATAATCAAAACGGGCTGTTCTACGAAAAGGCGGTCACGGCCACCACCCAGTACCAAACAGAGCACACGTACTACCTGACCGCGGCGGGGCAGACGGTCGCCGCCGTCGTCCAGGGCGACACGGGTACCTCGGTGCGTTACTTCCACCGGGATCATCTGGGAAGCCTGGTGGCCATCACGGACGACACGGGCACTGTTATCGAGCGCTTCGGTTACGAGCCTTTCGGCAAGCGCCGCTATCCGGACGGCACCAGCGATCCGACGACGACGATTTCTTCCCAGTACACCTACCGGGGTTTCACCAATCATGAGCACCTGAGCGAAGTGGGCCTGATTCACATGAACGGCCGGGTCTTCCATCCGGCGATCGGCCGCTTCATGTCGGCGGATCCGTACGTGCAGGTTGCGGACAACCTGCAGAGCTACAACCGCTACAGCTACACGTTCAACAATCCGCTCACATACACCGATCCCTCCGGATACTTCAATTTAGGCAAGTTCCTGGGAATCGACAAAGTCGTGCGGACGGTTACCGATACTGTAAAGAGCATAATACGGAACCCTGTTAAGGCCGTGGCAGTCGTCACAGTCGCCTATTTCACAGGTCAGTATGTAGGGAATTTCTTGGGCACGGCAGCAGCCAGCGCTCCCACCTATTCAACCGCATTCGCTACATGGGCGATTGAGGGGAGCACTTACACTTTAACAGCATTAGGAAGCGCGACTGTTGGAGCCTCGGCCGGATTTGCAGCGTCGCTCGTCGGGTCAGGCGGCGACTTGAAGGCAGGCTTGCAGGGCGCTCTTTCGGGCGGCGTGCTGGGTGGTCTGACAGGAATCTCGGGCGACTGGGACGCCGTAGCGAGAGCTGGAGCCAGGGCGACCGTGAGCGGTTTGTTGGCCAGAGTGCAGGGCGGAAACTTTGGCGAAGCGTTTCGATATACGCTTGTCTCGAGCGCAGTTGCCGAAGGCTATCGGAGTTTTGTAGGTTGGGCCGCGTCGCCGGCATCCGGTGAAAGCCGCCCAGCAGTGGGAGTTGAGTGTCAATTGCTGCAGTCCAATTGTTATGTTCCGGACGAGCGGAACCAACAAATACCGCGCCATTTTCAGAATAGAAACGCGGTCGGGCTCAATAATCCGCTGTCAGGGATCGGCGACGACGTCTTCAGGCAAAGCGGTCCTCTGAGCATGGTACTGAATGTGATCCCTGGACTGAACGCCACCGCTCAGTTCCATGACACGTTGTTCACGCGGGAGGTGCTGCCGTTCAACCTCTTCACGAACGTCGCTACGATACCACCCGCCGCTGTTTTCACGTATACGGCAATCCGGGATCAGTTGCCGGTAGACAAATTCTTGTGTCCGCAGTGTTATCGTTGAAGTGGGTTGGCAAATGAATACCAAGCTCAAGCTCTTGCACTGCGCCTTGGCCGCCCAGGCACTAATCGGCGCAGCTAGCTGTGGGACTCTGGACCCCCATCAAAACTTCAAGGACAACCTGCGCCTTACAGTTGGCACTAGTATAGATCTGCCACGGTCAACTACAAAACCAGAGCTCCTACTCTCAGAGCGGGCGCTTCCGAATGGGAACATCGAATATCGCTACAGGTGGTACAAACGGGACTGCGTCACGGTTTTTGAGGTAGATCGAACACGAACGATTGTTCGCGCAGATTTTGAAGGGAGTGAAAAGTCTTGCATATTGCCCCCGTAGTTGGGATCACTGCGCGACAAGGACTTGGTCCCCGACTCGGGCGGCCATATTACATTCAACTTGACGGCACTGCGAGGATTGCGCCATGAGCCTCTTGCGGCAGGTCGCAATCGCGTCCGTAGCCGCTGCTGTGGGACTCATCGGCGGCTATTTGCTTTACTCGCGCTTCGCTGATTCGGAAGTTGAACACGCACGAAACATATTCGCGCAGTATCTCGAAGCCGTTGGTGATGATCCGAGTAAGTGGCACGGGCCGATTCGCGAAAAGAGGGAGCGAGCGTTGGCAAGGTTCACCTGGATCGCTCCAGGAGCGCGCGACATCGAAGGAGTCGATGTGCTCTCCGGCGATCAGGACGTTGTCTGTCGCTGGATACAGCAAACGAAAGATGGGAAACCGGCTTACGAGCCATGCGTTCAGGTTCAGCGGCGATGAGTGGCGAGCTTCTTATCGATTACACGGGCGGGTGCGTTGCAGAGCCTCGACTCCGGATACTTTGTCAGCACGAGCAACGACCGTTGCATATGACTATAGGAAAGATATTTAGGAGGCATTAGCCAGATGATTGTAGAGGGACTCATTCGAATGGCGATGTTGGAGGTCGGATTTTCCGAGGAGTCCAGCTTTACATACTGCCCCACGTCATGTTCACCCGACGTGCGCCACTTCGTGTTCTTCGAGCCATGGGGCGAGGGATACCTTGCCGCCCTCCACGGATTTGGCAATGCCGACGCCGACAGGTTCGCCACGAGATGTCTGCACAAATATGGAGGGCCAGGATACGGGAAGTGGGACCCGGACAGGACGGCCGCCCCGCTCACCCGGGTGTCCCTGGGGCGTCTTGCCGCATGGGAACCGCGGGAATCCATTGATCTTGCGCGGATCCGCGGTGCTGCCCTCATCGCCACAATACGGGAGGCAATCGAACGCCACGTCATACCGGCCATCGATAAGACGGCGACTTTCGAACACTTGCTGGGATTGTTGACGGCGGACGAGGCTCCCTGCCGTTGGTGCCAGACCAACGGGGCAGCACGTGCCGCCCAAGTTGCCCATCTTGCCGCGCGTGCCGGCGTGCCCAGGGACCGGGTTCGGGAACAACTGCTCCTTCGCAAGCCATTCATTCAAAGCCAGATCACGAGCGGCATGGCCGCCGCCGAGTACGTCGAGAAGGTGCTCGCCGAAGCATACCCGAGCGGACGAAATGAGAGCCCACCGACACCGTCGGAAGCGGAAGCAGGCTTGACTCTTGGGTGCTCGCCATCGGAGCAAGCCCGGCCCAGGGGTGCCGCGTCCGCTGTTACGTGTGGAAAACGCAGGAAACCTCAGAGCGAACCCATCATGGGGTTTACCCTGCTGGAACTGCTGGTGGTCATGGTCATCATCGGCCTGCTCGCCGGCTATGTGGCGCCCAAGTACTTCTCCCAGGTGGGCAAGTCCGAGGTCAAGGTCGCCCGCGCCCAGATCGACGCCTTCGAAAAGGCCCTCGAAGCCTACCGCCTCGACACGGGGCGCCTGCCCTCCTCCGAAGCCGGGCTGGGCGCGCTGGTCACCCGCCCCGCGGGCGAGGCCCGGTGGCAGGGCCCCTACCTCAAGAAAGCCGTTCCTTCCGATCCCTGGGGAAATGCCTACGTCTACAAGCACCCCGGGGAGCGTGGCGACTACGACCTTGTCTCCTACGGCCGCGACGGCAAGCCGGGCGGCCAGGGGGAGGATGCGGACATCACCAACTGGTAGGGGAGCCTATGCAATTCGAGGTCAAGGCGTATCGGACTGCGGAAGGGCTGCAGCTCCTGCGCGTGGCGGCATCCAGCCTGGACGAAGCCGGCCGGATACTCGAAGCGCAAGGCTATCGCGTGGTCGGCGCACGCAGCGTGCGCGCCTTTTCCCGCCCGGCCTTCTCGCAGCCCTTCTCGCGGCGGTTCTCGCTGTCGCTGTTCGCCCAGGAGCTGCTGGCGCTGCTGGACGCGGGGCTCGGCATCACCGAGGCGCTGGACGCCCTGGCCCGGAAGGCCCGGGGCGAGGAGGCGAAGCGCATCCTCGAGGGCCTGAGCCGGGCGCTGCGTGAAGGCATGGCCTTGTCGCGCGCCCTGGAACAGCGGCCGGAGGCCTTCCCGCCGCTATTCGTCGCCGCCATCCGCAGCAGCGAGCGGACGGGAAACGTCCAGGACGCGCTGAGGCGCTATCTCGATTACCAGGAGCGCGTAAACCGGGTACGGGACAAGATTGTCTCCGCCTCCATCTACCCCGCGCTGCTGCTCCTTGTGGGCGGACTCGTCGTCGTTTTTCTGCTCGGCTACGTGGTGCCGCGTTTCAGCAGCGTGTATGAGGAAGTCGGCAACAACGTCACCGGCCTGTCGCGCGCCTTGATCGCGTGGGGCAACTTTCTTGGCGCGTACGCCGGGCCGGTGGCCGCGGGCCTGCTTGGCCTGCTGATCGGGGTGGTCGTCCTCTTGCGCACGGTGGGGTTCAAGGCGGCGCTCACGCGCAAGGCCTGGACGCTGCCGGGGCTGGGCGAGAAGCTTCGGCTCTATCAGCTGGCGCGCCTGTGCCATACGCTGGGCATGCTGCTCCAGGGGGGAATTCCCTTCGTCCCGGCGCTCGGTCTCGCCGCGGGGCTGCTGCGCGACCCCGCCTTGACGCGGGGTCTGGCCGGCGCCCGGCGCATGATCGAGGAGGGCCAGCCGATTTCCGCGGCATTCGAGCAGCACCGCCTGGCGACCGAAGTGGGCGTCAGGCTGTTGTCCGTGGGCGAGCGCAGCGGCGAGATGGGGCGGATGATGGAGCGCATCGCCAGGTTCTACGACGACGAACTGGAGCGCGCGATGGACTGGTTCCTGCGCCTGTTCGAACCCCTCCTCATGGCCTTCATCGGTGTTGCCGTGGGCGTGATCGTGCTCCTCATGTATCTGCCCATTTTCGAGCTGGCGAGCAGCCTGCAATGACCAACGCGCAGACCCTCGAACGCCCAGGCGTCGCGCTCGGCCGCGACGACATCGCCCGGGCCCGGGAAGCCGCGCAGGCGACCGGCCGCACGGCCGTGGACGTGCTGGAGGAGCAGCTCGCCTTGCCGCCGCAGGACTACCTCGCCCTCCTCGGCGCGAGCCTGCATTTCCCCACGGTCGACATGCAGACGCTGCATGCCCTGGCGCCCGCCTTCGACCTTCTGCCGTTCGCCGAAGCGGTGCAGCGCAACTGCGTCGTGGTGCGCGCCGACGGCGGCTTGATCGCTGTTTTCGCCGACCCGTTTGACCTGGGCCTCGCGCCCTGGCTCGAGGCGCGGCTCGGCCCGCTCCAATGGCGGCTGGCGCATCGGGCCGATCTCGCCGCCTATCTCGCCCTTCGCGAGGAAAGCCTGCGGGCCCTGGACGAAGCCCTGCAGGTGGAGGCCGAGCAGACCGAGACGAACGCCCAGAACGACCTGACGCTGGCCTCCATCGCCCAAGACGCCAGTCCCGCGGTGAAGATGGTCAACTCGACCATTTACGACGCCATGAAGGCCGGCGCGAGCGATATCCACCTGGAGAGCCTGCCCAACGCCTTGCACGTGAAATATCGCATCGACGGCGTCCTCTCCAGCGTCACGAGCGTCACGGGCAGGGAGGCCGCCGAGCAGGTCGTCTCGCGCATCAAGGTGATGGCGGAGCTCGACATCGCGGAACGCCGCGTGCCCCAGGACGGCCGCTTCAAGCTGTCCCTCGGCGGGCGGCCGGTGGATTTCCGGGTGTCGGTCATTCCGACCATCCATGGCGAAGACGTGGTCATCCGCATCCTCGACAAGCGCGCCCTCACCGACCAGTTCCAATCCCTGCGCCTCGATCTGCTGGGTTTCGATCCGGCGACGCTCGCCGACATCCGCGCGCTGGTACGCGAGCCCTACGGCATGTTCCTGGTGACCGGGCCCACCGGCAGCGGCAAGACCACGACTCTTTACGCCGCCCTGTCGGAAATCCACACGGGACAGGACAAGATCATCACCATCGAGGACCCCGTCGAGTATCAGCTGGCGGGAATCATGCAGATCCCGGTCAACGAAAAGAAAGGGTTGACCTTCGCGCGCGGGCTGCGCTCCATCCTGCGCCACGATCCGGACAAAATCCTCGTCGGCGAGATCCGCGACCCCGACACCGCCCAGATCGCCGTGCAATCGGCCCTCACCGGGCACCTGGTGTTTACGACTGTGCACGCCAACAACGTGTTCGACGTCATCGGGCGCTTTCTGCACATGGGGCTCGAGCCCTACAGCTTCGTCTCGGCACTGAACGGCATACTGGCGCAGCGGCTGGTCCGGCTGGTCTGCCCCGCCTGTGCGGCGCCGGAGGAAGCCGACGGCGTGGCGTTCCAAAAGCTGGAGCCCTGGTCCGGCGCCAGGCAGGCGCATTTCGTCCGGGGCCGCGGCTGCGGGCAGTGCCGCGGCACGGGCTACAAGGGGCGGCATGCGGTCGGCGAGGTGCTGCGCTTGACGGACGAGATTCGCGAGCTCATCAGCGCCCGCGCCCCGATCCGCACGGTCAAGGAAGCAGCGCGCAAGGGCGGCACGCGCTTTCTCAGGCACTCGGCCCTGGCGCTCGCCGCCCAGGGGCGGACCACGCTGGAGGAGGTCAACCGTGTCACGCTGGCGCAGTGAGCGGTTGGAGCTGTACCTGGCGCCAGAGCGCGTTTACGTCGCGCGGTCCGGATTCGGACGACAACGCGACGTGACCATGCTCCCGGTTGAGCCATCCGGTACCCGAGGCTGGCAGGGAACGATTGCTGTGTTTCGCGAATGGCTCGGAGCAAGGGGCAGCCACAAAGGGGCTGCGGCGGTGGTCGTCTCAAACCGCTGGGTGCGCTACGCGGTGGTGCCGTGGTCCGACCACATCCTGGGCGCCGACGAGGAGACCGCACTGGCGTCGGCTTGTCTTGACGGGCTTTACGGGGCGTCCGACAGCGCCTGGGATATCAAGGTGGCAAGCGCCCCCTACGGAGCGCCGCGCCTGGCCTGTGCGGTCGACGCCGCCCTGTTGTCCGAGTTACGGATGGTCTGCGCCCGGCACGCCCTGCGTCTGCGCCTGATCCAGCCCCATTTTGTGTGGGCGGTGAATCGGCTTCCCGGCAGCCGCTTGCGATCGCATTGCGCACTGATGGTGGCCACCGAGGGCGCGCACGCGGTAATCGCATCGATGGCACGCGGCCAGTGGTGCTCTGTTCGTGCCATGCACCTGCCCTGGCCCGGGATCGAGGCAATCCAGGCCGTCGCGGATCGGGAGCAACTGCTCCAGGGGCTGCCCGAGAACACTCCCGTGCTGCGGTTGCCTGGGTGGGACGACAGGGACGAGGCCTTCAGTGAAGTGGTGGCGCATGAGGAAACCCTGGATTGATTTCAGCGGCAGGCGTGCGCTCTCGAGCAGGGTGGGCTGGTGCCTGCTGGTCATCGCGCTCCTTGGCGCCGGAGCGGCGGGGTACCAGTACCACGTGCTGCAAACCGAGCTGGGAAACTGGGAGGCCGCGCGCCGGGCGCTCGAGGGCACGCTCGATCGCCGTGCCCCTCCGATGCCCGCAGCCAGGGACGAAGCGCTGCAGGCGGAGCTGAAGTACGCAAATCAGATCCTGCGCCAGGTCGGGCTTCCGTGGAACCGCCTGTTCGCGGTGCTGGAGCGCACGACGGACGAGGATATCGCCTTGCTCGGCGTCGAGCCGAACGCGGACAACGGCGAGCTCAGGATCCGCGCCGAGGCGCGCAACAGCGACGCCATGGTGAACTACCTCGAACGCCTGCGCAGGGAGGAGACGCTGGTCGAAGCGCACATCGCCAGTCATCAGGTGCAGCGACAGGATGCGGAACGCCCGGTGCGCTTTCTCGTCGTTGCGGGATGGCGGCCGGAGAGCGGCGCGAGCCCGCATGGGCCGGCGCTGCGAACGACGGCAGAACTGTCTCAGGTCAAGTGACGGCGCGGCAATGAAGCTCTTTCACCGGGTACGTTGGCACGGGGTGCGCATGGCGCAAGGCATGGGCGTACCCGGCTTGTCCGGGCTCGCGCTCGCCGGATGCGTCGCGGCTTTCTCCCTGGCCGTCATCGCGCCGCTGCTGGATGAAGTCGAAGGGGTTCGCCAGGCAGTCGAGCGGCTCAGAGCGCGGGCAGCGGCCCCGTCACCGGCGGCCGCGACGACCGAGGATCCGATGGCACAGCTGGAAATGTTCTACCGCTTCTTTCCGGCCCGGGATTCACTGCCCGAACTGCTGCAGACGCTTTATCGGGAGGCCGAGCGGCACAACCTGGCCCTGGACGAAGGCGAGTACCGGTTCGTGGCGGACCGGGGCCGCAGGCTCGCGCGTTACGAGCTGCTTCTCCCGGTCAGAGGCAACTACGTGCAGCTGCGCCGGTTCCTCGCGGAGACGATGCGCGACGTGCCGCGCATCGTGCTGAACAGCGTCACCCTCAATCGCCAGAAGCCGTCCGAGGACACCGTGGACGCCCGGTTGAGTTTCACCATTTACCTGGCCGAATAGCCATGGGTGCAGGACGCAAAGTGCTGCTGCTCGGATGCCTGACGGCGAGTCTTGCCGCCGCCGTTCAGGTAAACGACGGCAATGGACACGACCGCCCCGGCGCAGCCGTCTCACTCGCGGATGAAGCAACGGATCATGGGCCGGCCGCGCCCGCATCCTCTGGTCCGATCGCCCCGCTCGCCCTGGAAAGAATCATGCGTCCAACCGAGGACATCGGAGAGGCCAACCCCTTTGCCGCCAAGAGCTGGGTGAAGGCACCTCCCCCCGCGCCCCCGGTGGCCGCCGCGGCCCCCGCCCCGCCCCAGGCGCCGCCGCTGCCCTTCAGTTACCACGGCATGCTCGAGCAGCCGGCGGACAGTGGATCGTGCAGCTCGCAAGGGGCAGCGACTTCCTCCTGGCAGGCAAGGGTGACACGATCGACGGCGTCTATCGCGTCGAGGGAATCGAGAACAACCAGCTGGTATTCCGTTACCTTCCCCTCGCCCTTCGCCAGACCCTGCCCGTTCCCATGGAGGCGCCGTGAAGTCCTCCTGCTCTCGACTGGCGCTGCTGCTGTGCGCCGCGGCCCTCCTTGCCGGGTGCGCCGGGCAGCGCTTGCACCGGGAAGGGTTGGAACTGGTGGCGGAAGGCAAGACCGAGGAAGGGCTCGCCAAGCTTGAGCAAGCCGTTCGCATGGAACCGACCAACGCCCGGTTCCGGGCCGACCTGAGGGCGCGCAGGGAGGAGCAAATCGCAGGTTGGCTGGCACTCGCGGCATCGAGCCGCGCCGCGGGCCATCCGGACGTGGCCGAGGCGACCTACCGGCGCATCCTCGGGCTCGACCCGGGCAATGCCCGCGCCCAAGAAGGACTGAACGCGCTGCTTCGCGACAAGCGGCACGCGGCGGCGCTGCAGGAGGCGCGCGATGCGCTGAAGCTGGGCGATACCCAGCGCGCGCTCTTCCTGCTCAGGACGATCCAGGCCGAGAACCCGGCCCATGCCGAGGCGCTCGAGCTGCTGCGCCGGCAGCGGGAGCAGCAGCACAAGAAGCTTTTCGCGCAGCCGGTGCTCAAGCCCGGCAACGATCAGCCGGTGACCCTCAGGTTCACCGATGCCAGCGTAAAGATGATCTTCGAGGCGTTGGGGCGTGCCTACGGGGTCAATTTCATCCTGGACAAGGACGTGCAGCCCACGCTGCGAACCTCTATTCAGGTTGCGCAGGTGACACTCGAGGATGCGGTCGACCTGCTGCTGCAAACCAACCGCCTCGAGAAGAAGGTCCTTAGCCCGAGCACGATGCTGATCTTTCCCAACACGCCCGAGAAGCTGAAGGAGTATCAGGAGCTCGTGGTCAAGGCGTTCTACCTGGCCAACTCGGACGCGAAGCAGGCCCAATCGATGCTCAAGGGGCTGCTCAAGATCAAGGACAGCTACATCGATGAAAGGCTCAACCTGCTGGTCGTTCGCGACACGCCCGAAGCGATGCACCTCGTCGAAAGACTCGTCGCGATGCAGGATCTCTTCGAGCCGGAAGTGATGCTGGAGGTCGAAGTACTGGAGGTACAGCGAACGCGTCTTACCGAACTCGGGATTCACTGGCCGGATCAGCTCGTTCTGAGCCCCCTGCCCTCCTCGGGGACGACGACGACCCTTGCTGATCTGCGCAATCTGCCCTCGTCGCGCGTCGCCGCGTCGATCACGCCGCTCACCATCAACCTGCGGGGCGAAGTCGGCGACGCCAACATTCTCGCCAATCCGCGCATCCGCGTGCGCAACCGCGAAAAAGCCAGGATCCTCATCGGCAACAAGGTCCCGGTGGTGACCACGACCGCCACTTCGACCGGGTTCGTGTCGGAGAGCGTGCAGTATCTGGATGTGGGCCTGAAGCTCGAGGTCGAGCCCAACGTCTACCTGCAGGACGACGTGGCGATCAAGATCGGGCTCGAAGTCAGTTCGATCGTGCGAGAAATTCGCACCGCGACGGGCTCGCTCACCTATCAGATCGGAACCCGCAACGCCAGCACGGTCCTGCGGCTGCGGGACGGCGAAACCCAGATTCTCGCGGGCCTTATCAGTGACGAGGACCGCATGGCCGCGAGCCGGGTGCCCGGGCTCGGCGATCTTCCGGTTGTTGGCCGCCTGTTCTCCAGCCAGAAGGATGACAGCCAGAAGACCGAAATCGTGCTTTCGATCACGCCCAGGCTGGTGCGCAATATCAATCGACTGGACGGCCCCGATGTCGAATTCTGGTCCGGAACAGAAAGTTTGCTGCGGACGCGACCGCTCCATCTTGGATCGTGGGGACCGCAGGGCGTGAATCAAGAGGCGCCTGCCAAGGTCGCCCCGGCGCAGCCGGGCACGGATGGAAGTGACGCCCACCGCCTTACCCTCGGATGGGAAGGTCCGCGACAAGCCACGGTAGGCGAGCACATCAGGATCGCGTTGCGGGCGAAATCGGACGGTCCCGTGCGCGGCATTCCCTTCCAGGCGGTGGTGGATCCCGAGGCATTTGAGGTGGTCGAGGTCGTCGAGGGCGCCTTCCTCAAGCAGGGGGACGCGACGACGAGTTTTTCCGTAAACAGTGACAGGACAACGGGCCGCGTGTTCGTCGGCGCAGCGCGCACCGGCACGAGCGGAGCGCAAGGGGATGCGGTCCTGGCGACCCTCGTGCTCAAAGCCAAGGCGCCGAAACGCGATGCCCAGGTGGGCCTGGTTTCCGCCACGGCGCTCGGCGCGGGCGAGCGCGCGATTGCCGCAACGCTGCCGCCGCCCCTGGTCATCCGGGTCGCCGAATAGGAGCAGACGGATAATGACTCACGTCGGCTCACGTAGCGGAAAATGGCCCGCCGGCTTCACCATGATCGAGCTGCTCGTCACGGTTCTGATGATCTCGGTCTTGGCCATGGCGGCGCTGCCCGTGGTCGAAATCACGGTTCAGCGCCAGAAGGAGCAGGAACTGAGGCGCGCGTTGCGCGAGATTCGCGAAGCGCTTAACACCTACAAGCAGGCGGTCGAAGACGGCCGGATCCAGCGTAAAGCAGGGGAGTCGGGTTATCCGCCGGATCTGGAGACCTTGGTCAGGGGCGTTCCCGATCTGATGGATCCCAAGGGGGGCAGGCTGTATTTCCTGCGCCGGATTCCCCGCGATCCCTTCGCACCGGATGCGCGAATTCCCGCCGCGAAGACGTGGGGCAAGCGCTCATATGCGTCCTCGGCCGAGGAGCCCGAGGAGGGCGCCGATGTCTTCGACGTCTTCTCCCGATCGCAAGCCGTGGGCATGAACAGCGTGCCTTATCGGGAATGGTAGCCGAGCGATGGGCGGGCGCGGCAACAAATGCGGCTTCACGCTGATCGAAATGCTGGTCGTCCTGGCCATCATGGCGACCTTGCTGATGCTCGCCGCGCCCCGCTACCTGGGCAACGTCGACAAGGCGAAGGAGGCCGTCCTGAAGGAAAACCTCTTCACCCTGAGGGAGGCCATCGACAAGTACTATACCGATACGGGCAGATACCCGGGAACGCTGGACGGACTCGTCGCGCGGAAGTACCTGCGCCGGATTCCTGTCGACCCGATCACCGAGAGCAATGGGACCTGGGTCGTGCAGCATACCAGCGAGCCTGAAGCGCCGGGTATTTTCGACATCAGAAGCGGCGCACCGGGCAAAGGGCGCGATGGAACGGCTTTCAATACCTGGTAACGCAACCATGGGCCATACCCAAAGAGGGTTCACGTACATGGGGGTACTGTTCATGGTCGCCATCGCCAGTCTCGGCTCGCTGACGGCAATGACGATATGGACAACGGAACAGCAGCGGGAAAAGGAATGGGAGCTGCTTTTCATCGGCAACGAGTTCCGGAAAGCCATTGGGGAGTATTACGAACGCTCCCCGGGAACGGTGAAGAAGTATCCCCTCACCCTGAGCGATTTGCTGAAGGACGATCGCTTCCTGGTGCCGCAGCGCTATCTGCGCAGAATCTACCGCGACCCGATCACCGGTTCGAAAGACTGGGGGCTGGTTCGCGCCCCGGATGGCGGAATTATGGGAATGTTCAGCAAATCGACGGCGGCGACCATCAAAACGGACAACTTCAGAACCCGTGACAGAGCCCTTGCCGGCAAGCGGCAGTACGTCCAGTGGCAGTTCGTGTACTACCCGACAGAACGTCGGGATAGGCAAGTTGGTCCTCGCTGAGCACCCGACGCATACACCTTTCCTTGAGGCTTGAAATTTCCCAAGCCGTTATACTCGGCCGGCACGCAAAGGAAATCCGTTATGCAGAATCCTTTCCACGCCCGCTGGACCGCCAAGGGCAACAACCTGTGCCTCGGCCACTGGGAAATCGACTACCGGGGCCGCCCCCTGGTGCTCGATGCCGAGCGGCGCGAAAAGGACATGGGGACCCGCGGCAACTTCAGTTTTCTCGATCCCGATGACCCGGACCTGGTCGAAGGCCTGCCCGAAGACGACTGGATACTGGAAAACCTGCGCTGGCTCGCCGACCTGTTCGTCGACCACGGCATCCCCATCGACGAAGCCCACATGCGCTGGTTCTACCAGGCGGTGAATGCCGAGGACTGGCGCTGCGCCAGCTGCGGCGGCTGCCTGTAGGCATCACCTTTCCAGCGATTTCCGCACCGCCGCCCAGTCGACGCCCATGGGTTCGTAAGAGCGCGGCGGCAGCGCGGCGATCTCGGCGCGCAGGGCTGCCATGCGTTCGGCGGAAGCCGGATGGGTGGACAGGATGGACAGGGCCGGCGCGGCGCCGCCCTCCTCCTTGGCCAGCTTGTCAAAGAAGGCCGGCATGCCGTGGGGTGAAATGCCCGCCGCCACCAGACGCCGCAACCCTTCCCGATCCGCTTCGGCCTCGGCATCACGGGAGAACTTCATCTCGGTGAGGTGGGTGGCCAGGTCGCCCGCCACGGTGTTGGCAAAATCGCCCAGGGCCAGGGCCAGCAGGGCGCGCAGGCCCAGGCCCTTGATGGTGCTCTTCAAGCTGTGGCGCAGTTCCACATGGGCCGCTTCGTGGGCCAGCACGCCGGCCAGCTCCTCGGGGCTGTCGGCGGCGCGGATCAATCCGGCG
Source organism: Pseudomonadota bacterium (assembly GCA_049320945.1). Classification (GTDB taxonomy): domain Bacteria; phylum Pseudomonadota; class Gammaproteobacteria; order Burkholderiales; family Rhodocyclaceae; genus DYIB01. Next base: position 18,241 of record JBMOQT010000363.1, on the reverse strand, counting down.
AAAACGACAATGACTCCGCCGGGCGCGGCGAAGGCGTTCACCTCCGGGCGCTCGGCGACATACCAGCGATACTTGTAGCGGGAGCCGGAGGTCAAGCGGCCGCCGATGGCGCGCACCGCCTCGGCCGCCGGGCCGCTGTCGGCCAGGCGCATCTGCGTACGCACCTGGGCCAGGGTGAGCTCGCCTATCCGGGCCTCCTGCTCCAGGGGTATGCGGTCGGCCAGCCACCCGGCGACGGGGTCGGCCTGCCACAGGAAGACGCCCAGGGCCAGGAAGGGCAGCAGCAGGAACAGCCCCAGCAGCGCCCAGCCCAGGCGCAGCCGCGCCTCGACGCGCCGCCCCTTGCGCGCCGCGGCGGCGAGCTGCAGGGCGACGGGCGCGGGGGCGCTGGCGTTGAAGGCGGCGCGCTCGCTGGGCTGCTCCAGGAACAGGGCATAGGCGCCCTCGGGCGAGTGCCAGGACACGCGCACCCGCTCGGCATTGAAGCCGGCGCCGTCGATGCGTATGTCCGCCGCCGGCGCGCTCACTTCCACTACCCCGGCGCTGACGCGCAGCACCTCGCCGTCCCAGCGGCCGCGGGCCGCGACGCCGGCGCCCGGCAGGGCCGGGCCGAACAGACGGCCGGAGAACTGCGCCGTCATGGGCGGCCGGGGTTACTCGTCGTCGCCGCCCAGCAGGCCGCCCAGGGCCATGCCGCCCAGCAGCGAGCCTTCGCCCCGCTGCTGGCCGCCGGCCACCGGCGCCGACAGGATGATGCGATTGGCCAGGCGCGACAGGGGCAGGGACTGCAGCCACACCTTGCCGGGACCGCTCAGGGTGGCGAAGAACAGGCCTTCGCCGCCGAACAGGGCCGACTTCACCTTGCCCACGAACTGGATGTCGAAATCGACCGTGGGCTGAAAGGCCACCACGCAGCCGGTGTCCACCCGCAGCCGCTCGCCGGGCTGCAGGGTGCGCTCCAGCAGGGTGCCGCCGGCATGCACAAAGGCCCAGCCGTCACCCTCCAGCTTCTGCATGATGAAGCCTTCGCCGCCGAACAGGCCCACGCCCAGCTTCTTCTGGAAGGCTATCCCCAAGGACACGCCCTTGGCGGCGCACAGGAAGGAGTCCTTCTGGCAGATCAGGGTGCCGCCGATTTCGCTGAGATGCACCGGCACGATCTTGCCCGGATAGGGCGCGGCAAAGGCCACACGGCGCTTGTCGGCCCCCTCGTTGTGGAACACGGTGGTGAACAGGGACTCGCCCGTGAGCAGCCGCTTGCCCGCCCCCAGCAGCTTGCCGAACAGGCCGCCCTGCTGGGAGCCGTCGCCGAACACGGTGTCCATCTGGATGCCGTCCTGCATGTACATCATCGCGCCGGCCTCGCCCACGGCGGCCTCGCCCGGGTCCAGCTCGACCTCGACGTACTGCATCTCGTTGCCGAAGATCTCGAAATCGACTACGTCCATGGCCATGGTGATTACGCTCCTGTCATTTCACTTGCAGTGGGGCTTTGTCAGCGCGCGATCGGCTTGTAGCGGATGCGCTTGGGCCGCGCCCCCTCCTCGCCCAGGCGCTTGACCTTGTCCGCCTCGTACTCGTGGTAGTTGCCGTTGAAGAACACCCACTGGGACTCGCCCTCGCAGGCGAGGATGTGGGTGGCGATGCGGTCCAGGAACCAGCGGTCGTGGGAGATCACCAGGGCGCAGCCGGCGAACTCCAGCAGGGCGTCCTCCAGGGCGCGCAGGGTCTCCACGTCCAGGTCGTTGGAGGGCTCGTCCAGCAGCAGCACGTTGCCGCCGGCGCTTAAGGTCTTGGCCAGATGCAGCCGGCCACGCTCGCCGCCCGAGAGGTTGCCCACCAGCTTCTGCTGGTCGGAGCCCTTGAAGTTGAAGCGGCCCAGATAGGCGCGCGAGGGCATCTCGAACTTGCCCACGGTGAGGATGTCGGCGCCGCCGGAAATGGCCTCCCACACGGTCTTGTCGTTGGGCAGGCCCTCGCGCGACTGCTCCACCGACACGATCCTGGCGGTGGGGCCGATGACGATGTCGCCGCTGTCCGGCCGCTCACGCCCCAGGATCATGCGGAACAGGGTGGTCTTGCCGGCGCCGTTGGGCCCGATGATGCCGACGATGGCGCCGGGCGGCACGGTGAAGCTCAGGTTGTCGATCAGCAGGCGGTCGCCGAAGCCCTTGGACACGTTCTTGAACTCGATGACCTTGTCGCCCAGGCGCTCGGCTACGGGGATGAAGATCTCCTGGGTCTCGTTGCGCTTCTGGTATTCGTAGGACGACAGCTCCTCGAAGCGCGCCAGGCGCGCCTTGCTCTTGGCCTGGCGCCCCTTGGGGTTCTGGCGCACCCATTCCAGTTCCTTGTGGATGGCCTTCTGGCGCGCCGATTCGGCCGCCTCCTCCTGCTTCAGGCGCGCCTCCTTCTGCTCCAGCCAGGAACTGTAGTTGCCCTTCCAGGGGATGCCCTGGCCCCGGTCCAGTTCCAGGATCCACTCGGCGGCGTTGTCCAGGAAGTAGCGGTCGTGGGTGACGGCCACCACGGTGCCCGGGAAGCGCGTCAGGAACTGCTCCAGCCATTCCACCGATTCCGCGTCCAGGTGGTTGGTGGGCTCGTCCAGCAGCAGCATGTCGGGCTTGGACAGGAGCAGCCGGCACAGGGCGACGCGGCGCTTCTCGCCGCCGGAGAGATGGGCCACCTGGGCCTCCCAGGGCGGCAGGCGCAGGGCGTCGGCCGCCACTTCCATCTGCTGCTCGGCGGCGTGGCCGTCGGAGGCGGCGATGATCGCTTCCAGGCGCGCCTGCTCCTCGGCCAGCTTGTCGAAATCGGCATCGGGCTCGGCATAGGCGGCATAGACGGCTTCCAGCTTCTTCTGGGCGTCGAACACCTCGCCCAGGCCCTCCTCCACCGCCTGGCGCACGGTCTGCCCGGGGTCGAGCTGGGGCTCCTGGGGCAGGAAGCCGATCTTCAGCCCCGGCATGGGCATGGCCTCGCCCTCGATGTCCTTGTCCACCCCCGCCATGATGCGCAGCAGGGTGGACTTGCCGGAGCCGTTCAGGCCCAGCACGCCGATCTTGGCGCCGGGAAAGAAGCTGAGGGAAATGTCCTTGAGGATGTAACGTTTGGGCGGGACGATCTTGCCCACCCGGTTCATGGTGAAGACGTATTGGGCCATTGCTTTGATGCGGAAAAGCGGAAAGGTGGGGATTATGCAGGAACCGCCGAATTGCTGCACGGGCCCGCGGCTGCGCGTAGAATCACGCCTTTTTTGGTGTGCGACATGTGGTTCAGGAATCTCGTCGTCTACCGCGCCGCCGGCTGGCAGCTGCCCGCCGACCAGCTGGAACAGGCCCTGGCGCGCCGGCCGCTCGCCGCCTGCGGCGCCATGGACATGGACAGCCGCGGCTGGGTCGCGCCCAAGGGCGAGGGCGCGCCGCTGGTGCATAGGGCCGACGGGCGCATGCTGATCGCCCTGGGAGTGGAGCAGAAGCTGCTGCCCGCCTCGGTGATCAAGCAGTACGCGCGGGAGCGCGCCGCGGAGATCGAAGAGCAGCAGGGTTTCCGCCCGGGGCGCAAGCAGTTGCGGGAGATCCGCGAGCGTGTCACCGAGGAACTGCTGCCCCGCGCCTTCGTGCGCCGGCGCACCACCCATGCCTGGATCGACCCCGCAGGCGGCTGGCTGGCGGTGGACGCCGCCAACATGGCCAAGGCCGACGAGCTGCTGGAGGTGCTGCGCAAGACGGTGGACGACCTGCCCCTGGCGCTGGTCAAGACCCAGCTGTCCCCGGGCGGGGCCATGACCGGCTGGCTGGCCGCCGACGAGCCGCCGGGCGGCTTCACCATCGACCGGGACTGCGAAATGCTGGCCCCGGGCGAGGAAAAAGCCACGGTGCGCTATGTGCGCCATCCCCTGGAGCCCGAGCAGGTGCGGGCCCACATCGAGGACGGCAAGCAGGTCACCAAGCTGGCGCTCACCTGGAACGAGCGCATTTCCTTCGTGCTGCACGAGAACTTCCAGGTGAAACGCCTGACCTTCCTCGATCTCCTCAAGGAGCAGGCGGAGAGCCAGGCCGAGAGCGCCGACGAGCTGTTCGACGGCAATTTCGCCATCATGAGCGGCGAGCTGGCGCGCTTCCTGCCGGACCTGGTGGAAGCCCTGGGCGGCGAGCAGCCGGCCAGCCCTCTCCCCCAACCCCTCTCCCGCTAAAGCGGGCGAGGGGAGCTTTGTGCAGGAAATGGTCGGCGACCATTTCCTGAATATTCCGTGTGTCGCGCCCGGACGACAGGTCAAAGGGCTGGCGCGCCCGCCACTTGCGGCGCGCTGCGCCCCAGCCTGTCCATTGCCGGCGACACGCCGCGGCCATTCCGCGCCTTCCTGTGTTGTGCTGGCACGATCCCTGCTGCGTTGAGGCTGTTTTTCCTCAGGAATGCCGCCATGAAAACCCTTCTCGTCAGCATATGCGCCGCCGCCCTCGCCTTCACCGCGCCCGCCGCCCACAGCCAGGACAAGGCCCCGCCCACGGGCAACGCCAAGGCGGCAGTCAGTGAAGCGAGCGCCGAATCCAACCTGTTCCAGCAGCTCGACACCAACAAGGACTACGCCATCGACGAAGGCGAGGCCCAGGCCTCGCCCCGGGTGAAAGGAAACTTCAAGGCGATGGACAGCAACCGCGACGGCAAGATCTCCTATGCCGAATGGGTAGCCTATTCCAGCAAGCTGGAGTAGGGCAATGCGCTGCCTGCGCCGCGCCTTCCCCTTGTCCCTGCCCGCCCTGCACGCTACATTAACGGGGCTCGCGCGCGGCGCCCCGGCGTCCGCCCCAACACAAGACCAAATTCGTCTGCGTCATAAACACAACTTCAAGCAAGGAGCGGCAATGCGCAAGTCCACCATGGTGATTCTTGGGTGCACTCTGGCCTCGCCGGCGGCCTACGCTGCCGAGCGTCTGCTGTGGCCCGACGAGGGCCATTTCTACGCCTACCCCGCCGAAGCCAGGACCGACACCCTGGAGATCTCGGCCTCCGCCGGCCTGACGCGTGACAGCAACGCCTTCCGCCTGTCGGACAGCGAGGATGCCAATGCCATTCTCGGTACCGGCGACCGCTCCGACCTGATCCGGCGCCTGGGGCTGGGCCTCAAGGCCGATCTCAAGGTGAGCCGCCAGCGCTTCCTCCTGGAGGCGGATGCCAACCTCTACGATTTCGACCGCTTCGATTTCCTCGACCACACCGCCTACAAGCTGGGCGCCGACTGGAAGTGGGAAGTGGGCAACCAGTGGGCCGGCGACCTGGGCTACGCCCGCCGGCGCCAGCTCGCCAGCCTGGGCGAGCTGCAGGGCCGTATCAAGGACCTCATCACCCACGACAACCTGCACTTCAACGCCGGATACAAACTCAGCCCCAGCCTGCGCCTGCGCGGCGGCCTGGAAGGCAACCGCTACGAGCACAGCGAGAGCTCCCGCTCGGTGCTGGACAACCGCACCGTGTCGGCCCTGGTGGGCGTCGATTACCTGTCGCGCGCCGAGAATTTCGCCGGCGGCCAGCTCAAAGTGACCGACGGCAACTACCCCAACCGCCAGGTGACGGCCGGCGCCACGGTGGACAACGAATACATGGAATACGAGGCCAGCGGCGTGGTCGGCTGGCAGTTCGCCGCCAAGACGCGCTTCGACGGCCGCCTCGGCTACACCTGGCGGCGCCACGACGAGGTGAGCGCGCGCGACTTCAACGGCGTCACCGGGCGCGGCGAGCTGCGCTACCAGGTGAGCCCCAAGACCCTGGTGGATCTCGCCGCCTACCGGGAGATCCGCGCCGTGGAGGACGTCAACGCCAGCTATGCCCTGGTCAAGGGCGTGCGCGTCGGCCCCGCCTGGGCGCCGACGGTGAAGACCCTCCTGCAGGCCAACCTGATCTACGAGCAGCAGGACTACCGCGGCGATCCCGGCTTCGCCCTGGGCACCGGCATCCGCCGCGAGGACAAGGTGCGCGCCGCCCGCCTCACCGCCGGCTGGAAGCCCTACCGCAGCGCCGAGCTGACCCTGTCCCTGGAGCGCGGCCGGCGCGACTCCAACCTCGCCGCGGCGGAATACGACTACAACGCAGTGTCGCTCAACGCCGGCATTAGGTTCTAGTCCCCTCCCACTCTGCCCGTCACCAGGTAATAGACGAACAGGCTGTTGGTCACGAGATAACGCCGCCACAGGCGGCGCGGTTCCGTCATCAGGCGGAACAGCCACTCCAGCCCGCTGTTCTGCATCCAGCGCGGCGCGCGCCTGAGCGTGCCGGCGTGGTAGTCGAAGGCGGCGCCGACGCCGATCATGACTGCGCGCAGCTTGCCGCGCTGGCGGGCCATCCACAGTTCCTGCTTGGGGCAGCCCAGGCCCACGAACACCACGCGCGCACCGGAACGCCGAATCAGGGCGGCGATGCCGTCTTCCTCCCGGGGCGTGAGGTCGCGGAAGGGCGGCGCATGGCTGCCGGCGATGCGGATGCCCGGGAAGGCCTGGCGCAGGCGGGCGGCGAGCAGCGCCAGGGTGCGGTCTGTGGCTCCGTAGAGGAAGATGGGCGTGCCGTTGGCCGCCGCCCGCTCGCAGTAGCGCCACATCAGGTCCGGGCCGTTGATGCGCTGCTGGCCGGGAAAGCCGCTGCGCCTCAGGTACCAGGCCACCGGCATGCCGTCGGGGGTGGCGGCATCGGCGCCATTGAGCACCTGGCGCAGGCGCCCGTCCTGGCGCGCCGTCACCAGCGAATGCACATTGCACAGGCACACGTAGCGCGATTCGCGCCGCTCGCTCCAGCGCTCGATGCGCTCCAGGATGTCGTCCCAGGACACGGCGTCTATGGCGCAGCCGAGCACCGCCGCCCTAGGCCGCCCGTCCGATGCTGCCTGCATTGATCGCATCGTCATAGATTTCCATCAGCTGCCGGTAGTTCACCGCCGGCGTGTACTTGGCCTCGTATTCCCGGCGTGCGTTCTCGCCCATGCGCTGCATCTGCTCCGGGTGCGCCTCGGCCCAGGCCAGAGTCTGCGCCAGGGCGGCGGCGGAGCCCGCCTCGAACAGCAGGCCGGTGCGGCCGTCGGCCACGATCTCCGCCATGGCGCCCAGGCGGCTGGCGATGACCGGCAGGCCGCAGGCGAAGGCCTCCACCAGGGTGCGCGGGAAGTTCTCGTACCAGATGCTGGGCATGACCAGGTAGGAGGCGCGGCGCATATGGGCATAGATCACCGGCGGCCCCTGCCAGCCCAGCAGGCGTATGCCGGCCTGCCCCTCCAGCTTGCTGCGCTCCGGCCCGTCTCCGATCACCTCCAGGCGTGGCCTGGGCAGTTGCGCCAGGGCGCCCAGTAGGACATCGATGCCCTTCTCCGGCGCCAGGCGACCCACGTACAGGCCGCCGCGGCGCGGCCCCGGCTCGCCCCGGGGCAGATCCACAAAGTTGGGCTTGACCCGGATTCTCTCCGCCGGCAGCCCGCCCTCGATGAATTTGCCGCGGCAGAACTCGTTCAGCGCGATATAGCGCGTGACCTTGTCGCGATAAGTGCCCAGGGCGCGGTGCAGGGCCAGGGTGCCCACCAGCACCGCCGACTGGGCCGCCGATCCCCGATAGCACCGGCCCGGCACGCCCTGCCAGGGCACGCCCCCCAGGCATTTCTCGCACACGGCCCCATCCCGCAGCAGCATGGCCTGGGCGCACAGCAGGCGGAAGTTGTGCAGCGTCTGCACCACCGGCACGCCCTGGCGCGCCGCCGCCCAGTAGAGGGAGGGCGACAGCAGGGGAAAGGTGTTGTGCACGTGGATCACGTGGGGCCGGAACGCCTGCACCCGCTGCGCCACCTCGCGCACCGTGCGCGCCGACCACAGGGTCCGGGCCGCCAGGGCCGCCCGGCCGCCGCTGCCGATGTCGCGGTTGTCGCGTATCAGGCGCTCGACGCGATGGCCGTGGCGCTCCAGCAGCTCGCATTCCGCATCGGCGACGGCATCCTCGCCGCCCCGCTGCTGGTAGCGGCAATGGGCCACCAGTATGCGCAAGGGTTGGTCGTTCATGGTCGTTTCGGTCCCGGTGAAGTGTTGCTCTTGTCTTCGGGCCGCCGCACCGCCAGAGCGTAGAGCGCCGACCAGTCGGGGTCGCGGCGCCGGGCCTTGAGGTCGCCGGCGAGGGCCGGCGGCATCGCGGCCTGCTCGAAGCGCGAGGCGCCATCCTGTCCGGTGCGGTTGCGCCAGGCCGCCAGGCCCCGCAGCACCGGCTGCTCGCGGCTGCCCCAGCCCCGCGACAAGGACGGCGCCTGGGCGTCCACGAACAGATTGCCGTCGGACAGGTTGCCCTGCTCTTCGCCGGGCAGCACCAGGGCGGTGCCGGCGTTCCAGGCGAGGATGTTGGCGACGATGCGGTTGTCACGCGGCGCCAGCTCCGGCTTGCCCGGCTTCTCGTCCACCACGGCGATGCCTTCCATGCCGTTGCCCGCCACCAGATTGTGGGCGATCAGGGAGCGGGCGCTGTTGGGCAGGTAGATGCCGCGCTGCCGGTTGCCGAACACCTGGTTGTTCTCGATCCGGGCGCCCTCGCTCGCCTCGTAGTGGATGCCCATGCCCGTGTTGTAGGCGACGATGCTGTCGTGGATGTAGTTGTTGCGGTTCTTCCAGTCGAACCAGATGCCGTCGCCCTTGTTGAAGTAGGCGCGGTGGCCCGACACTTCCGAGTCCTGCAGGCCGCCGGCGCCGACGAACTTGGCTCCGCCCGCTTCCCACCACTTGTTGAAGCCGCGCGTGTTGTTGTAGCTGGTCTCGTTGTCGATCAAGCGGGCGCGGCGGCCGCGCACCTTCATGCCCACCTGGCCGCAGTAATTGGCCGAGCTGTTGGCGATGGTGTTGTCGTCGCCGGTGATGTCGAAGCCGGCGCCGTCCACGTGGGCCACATGGATGCGCTCCAGGGTCAGCCGGTCGCCCAGCAGGAGGACGGCGCCCGACTGGCTCTTGTCCGTGGTGTTGGCATGCTCGAAGCGCAGATTGCGCACCTCCAGGTTGCGCACGCCCTCGCCCACCAGCAGGAAGGGCCGCACGCTGGCCTCCACCCGGTGCCCGTCCAGGGAGGCTGCCGGGTATTTCACGTAGAGGGCCTGGGCCTGGGCGTCGTAGAAGAAGCTCTTGTCCGTCAGCGCCTCGCGCCCACCCGGCACCCGGCCCGGCCAGATGCCGCCCTGGCCCGCGTGAAGACGCGCCATGGGATGGCCCTTGCGCTCGGGAAAGCCGCCCAGGATGGTGCCGCCGATCTGTTGCAGCGCCTCCCCGTCCACGAACACCTGCTGGCTGTTGACCGGCCAGTTGCGCTTGACGAACACGCCGTCGGGCAGGCGCTCCCAGCCCTGCACCAGGTCCGAGCCCTTGATCACCACCTGGGCGCCCGGCGCCGCCTCGATGCGCGTGGGCTGGGTGCCATCGCCACCCCGCAGCCTCGTCTGACGCAGATCGATGGACTGGCGATAAGTGCCTTCGGCCAGCACCAGGGTGTCGCCCGGACGGAGCTGCGTCAGCGCCTGGGCCAGGCTGGCCTCGCCCGTGCCTTCCGGCCGCACCTGGAAGGTGGCGGCCGGCGCCGCGCCCCAGGCCAGCAGCGCGGCGAGCAGTGCCAGCAGGCGCGCCATTCAGACCACCTCCCGGATCGCGCGCTTTTGTAGGACCTCGGCGTAGATGCGGTTCATGCGCTCGGTCTGGGCGGCCCACGAGTATTCGCGGCGGGCGCGGGCCGCGGCGGCCCGGGCCATGCGCGCGCGCCGGCGCGGGTCGTCCGCCAGGGCCAGCAGGGCGTGCGCCAGCCCCATCACCGCCTCCTCCTCGCTGCGCGCCGTCACGCGCATGCCGCAGGAATCATCCACCAGCACGGCCGGTCCGCCCAGGTTCAGGCAGACCACCGGCACGCCGCTGGCCAGGGCCTCCAGCACGGCGTTACCGCTGGAGTCGTGCAGGCTGGGGAAGAGGAACACGTCATGCTCGGGATAGAGGGCCATCACCTCCTCCCGGGGCAGCCAGGAGCGCCACTCAATGGCGTGGGTGATGTCCAGGCTCTCGGCGATGCGCTGCAGGCGCGGCCGTTCCGGCCCGTCGCCCACCACCGTGAAGCGCGCTCCGGGATGCCGGTGCAAAAGCCGGGCGAAGGCGGCCAGCGCCAGGTGCACGCCCTTGACGGGGACCAGGCGCCCCACGTAGAGCAGGCGCAGCTCGCCGGCGGCACGGGGCACGTCCGCCCGGCCCGCACCGTCGCAGCCGATCTCCAGCAGCAGGCGGCACTTGTGCCGGTGACGGCGCGGCAGCGTCGCCAGAGTCTCGGGCGTCTTGCACAGGACGACGTCGCTACGCGCCAGCATGGCATTGAGCAGGGGATCGAGCCGGGCGAGGCCGTTCGCCGCGTCGCGCGCCAGGTCCGCCAACTGGCCGCCCAGGGGCAGGCCGCGGCGCAGGCGCCAGGGCGCCCGCTCGCCGCCACCCACGGGGCCGAACACGAAGGGCAGGCCCAGGAAGGCGAGGAAGCTGGGCTGGCGGAACACACCGAAGGTGATGTGGTGGACCAGGTCGAAGCAATGCTGACGGCATAGCCGGCGCGCCACCCGCCAGGCGCCCCACTGCCACAGGAAGTAGTACAGGTGTACGCCGCGCCCGCCCTTCTTCCACCAGCGCGCCCAGGCCGGCAGGTCGTAGTAGGCGAAATGCACGCCGGCGGCCGGATGGCTTGCCAGGGCCGCCTCGATGCGGCCGCGGTTGTTGCCGCGGGTGATCACATGCACCTCGTGACCGGCGGCCGCCAGATTCAGCGCCCAGCGCCAGCCTATGCCCGGCTCCGAGCCCACCCCCGGCTCGCAGGCGTAGGCCGACAGCAGGATGCGCAGGCGGCGGCCGGGCCCGGCGTGAAGCCGGGCTGCCGTATCCCTCAGTCTATCCATTGGGCACGCTCCTCGATGAGCCTGCAGTAGGCGCGGATGACGGGATGCTCCTCGATCACCCTGCCGCGCGACAGGGAGTAGCACAGCACGGTGTGCAGCAGATAACCGAGAGCCAGAGCCTTGATGACCGGGCGCTGCCAGTCGCAGCCGGGATGGGCGGCCAGGGCAAAGTCGCGGGCGTGGTCCAGCGCCGATTCGAACTGGGCGGCGGTGATGTTGCGGCCGGTCACGGCCGCGGGCGCCAGGCAGTAGTGACACACGTCGCGCAGAGGGATGGAGCCCTCCCAGGCATATTCCCAATCGAACACGAAAATGCCGGCGCCATGGACGCGGATGTTCCAGGGGGCGAAATCGCCGTGGGCGAGCACGAAGGGGCCATGCCAGCCGGCGAGCCGCTCGGCGCACTCGGCCAGGGCGCTGCCCAGCAGTGCCGCCGTCGCCGGCTTCATGGCCGGCGCCAGCTGCTCGAAGCAGCGTGCCAGGTAGCGGCAGGCGGGCGAATCGGGGAAGCGCGCCACCTGCTGCCGCACCCGGGCCAGGTCGGCGAGAAAGTCCCGGTGGGCGCTGGTGAAGGCGCTGGTGGTGGCCAGAGTCGGCGCCACGCTCATGGCCAGGTAGCCGCGCCCGTTGGGGGTGAGGCCGTGCTTGAGCAGCCGCGGCACCTTGCCCTCGAATCGGGGCAGGCGCGCCAGCTCGTGCAGCCAGCGCGCCTCGGTCATCACCATCTCGTCGGCGCTCGCCTTGAGGGCGATCTTGGCCAGCAGCAGGGGCGTGCCGTCCGGGGCCATGGCGAGCATGGATGCCTTCTGGTAGGGCCCGGGCGTGCCGATCTGGAAAGCGATCTGGGATGCGGGCGGCAGCAGCTGGTCGAGCAGGGTCGGCCCGTCCACCGGCGGCAGGGTCAGCTCCGGCAACAGGCGGCTGCGCGGCAGCCAGCGGTGAGCCCCAAGCAGGGTGCGGGCATAGAGCCGGTTGAGAGGATGGGTGACGAAGAAGTCCACACTGCTGCGCTGGGCGCGCCGGTTGTGGGCCGGCACCAGCAGCGAGCGCGGTTTGTTGCTGAACAGGGCACGCCAGCTGCGCGGGCGCACGCGCCGCGGATGCCGGCCAGCGCCGCGCCCACGCTCCCCATCCGACACCAGGGACTCGCCGATGGCACGCCAGGAATCGGCCAGCTGCATGATCAGCCCCTACCCGGGAACTTCCCCGTAAGGGGGCTCGACACTCCCCTCTCCCGGGAGAGGGGTTGGGGGAGAGGAGCCAGCGCGTGGCGCTGCAGCCACTGCAGATGCTCCTGCGGCACGCGCGCACCGTAGCCCCCCGCCATGCCCTTCAGCGCCACCCGCAGCAGGCGCGCACCCAGGTGCAGCAGCGGATAGAGGGGTCGCGTCTGCCGGTGCACCGAGCGCCGGTGGCGAATGACAGCGTCCTCGCGCCGCCCCTGCGGCCGCTGGCTGCGCGTTTTCTGCTCGGGATAGAAGCGCATGCACGACAGGTAGCGCGGCAGGTGGGCGATGGCGGTGCGCGCCGAAAAGCGCTCCCACAGATCGCTGTCCATGGCCAGGTTGAAATCCGGGTCCAGGCCGCCCACCGCTTCGAACAGGGAGCGGCGCCAGAACATGGACGGCTGCGGGATGTAGTTGTGGTCATAGAGGAACACGAAGCGGTTGAAGGGCATTTCCTTCTTGGGCCGCAGGAAGCGGCCGGCGCCGTCTATCCACAGGGAATCGCCATACACCGCCTGCACCCGGGGATGGGCTGCGAAGAACTCGCCCACGCTGCGCAGCGCCCCGGGCAGCAGCAGGTCGTCGGAACACAGCCAGCCCAGCACCTCGCCCGTGCTGCGCCGGAAGCCCTTGGCCAGGGCATCGGTCTGCCCCCGATCCGGCTCCGACACCCAGTAGGCCAGCCGGCTGCCGTAGGCGCGGATGATGTCGGCGCTGCCGTCGCTCGAACCGCCGTCGATGACGATGTATTCCAGGTCGTCGTAGCCCTGCTCCAGCACGGAACGCAGCGTGGCTTCCAGGTATCCGGCCTGCTGGTAGGAGCAGGTCACCAGGGAAATGCGCGGGAGACTCATCCCGAAAACCTCATTTGAACCACAGAGACACAGAGGCACAGAGTGGAAAGGACAAGAGGAATGTGTTGGCATTCCCCATCACCTGGAAGGTGACCGCAACGACGCTGACAACCCTTTTTTTCTCTGTGTCTCTGTGCCTCTGTGGTGAAGGGTTCTACGGTTTTTAGGCTCATAGTTTCTCCAGGAACACCCGCAGATGGTCGCGGGCGAAGGGGCTCCAGGGCTGGGCGCCCAGCTTGCCCAGGCGCGCCGCCAGGCTGGCGTAGGCGCCGCGCGAGGCGCGGTACAGTCCCACCTTCAGCAAATCCTTGGCGGCACGCAGGGTATCGCCGGTAACCCGGCTCTTGTGGCGCCGCTCCTCCAGGCGCAGGATGCGGAAGCCGTGGCGCCGCGCCATGTGCTCCAGGGAGCGGCGCGACCAGAACACGTGATGCTCGAACAGGCCCACGTACCACCACTCTCCGGCGCCATAGCGGCGCGGCCAGCCGCTTTCCACGTTGCCGGTCTCGATCAGCACCAGGCCGCGGCGGTCGGTCAGCTGGCGCAGGTTGGCAAAGGCCACATGGGGAAAGTACAGATGCTCCAGCACATCGAACAGGGTCACGGCCTGGTAGGGCCGGCCGCTCCAGGTGAGCGGCGCGTCGAGGAAACCCTGGATGAACTCCCCCGCCAGGTGCTGTTCCAGGCCCGGATGGGGCACCACGTCCAGGGCCGAGCGGCGCCCGCGGATGCCCCCTGCGGTGCAGCTGCCCAGCAACGCGCCGTTGCCGGCGCCCACATCGAGCACGTCGGCCAGGTCACCGCCCGCCACGCGCTTCAGCTCGGCCACGTCGGGACCGAAGTCGTAGGGCTCCATCCACTTCTTGCCCGCCTGGCGGTCGAACACTTCCGAAAGGAAGCGCGGATCGGGCACCACGTCCTTATAGACCAGATCGCACTGGGCGCAGTCGTGCACCGCGATGCCCGACTGGGGCAGCCGGATGGTCTCGTCGCCGAAGGCATAAATCCGGTTGGGCAGGCGGTGACGGGCGCGCACGGCGGGCGAGCCGCAGGCCGGGCAGCGCTCCAGCCGCAGCCATAGGCCGGTCGTCGCCCGGCGAGGCGCGGCCGTCTCGGGGCGGGCCGGCGCTAGGACCGTTGCCGGCGCGCCATCTTTCCTGAAGGCGTGAAGTCGCATGCTTCCTCCTCCGTAGTTCCATCGCGCCGCAGCGCGGCGCCCAGCAAGAAGCCGAGGGTGGTCCACAACAGGTAGGCCATGCCCGGCTGCAGCATGAGCGGGTTGAAGGCATAGGTGGCCACGGCCGCCAGGGACACCATGGCGTAGGCATGGCCGTGGGCGGCCCAGGGGTGGCCCAGCCAGCGCGGCGCCAGCAGGCGGCGCCAGGCATATGCGGCGATGCGCGCCAGCCCCAGGGCCCACAGGCCCACGGCGAGCAGGCCGCCGTGGGCCAGCAGGTCCATGATGTCGCTGTGGGTGGGCAGGATGTTGCGGGCGATGCCGATGCTGTACAGGGTGAACTTCTTGACGCTCTCCTCGGCGAACAGCGTGCCCCAGCCGGGCGAGGCGAGGAACTTCTGCCACGCCAGGCCATAGGTGTGGCTGCGGTAGGCGACGTTGCCGCTGGGCAGATAGACATCGCGGAAATAGAGCAGGTAGGCAACGACGGCGGCCACCAGGGCCAGGACGACGAAGGCCAGGTAGTAGCCCCACAGGCGGCGCAGGGGCGGCGCGGCGGCGGCGCGGGGCAGCCCCAGAACCAGGCCCAGATAGCCCATCGTCATGAGCGCCACCAGGTAGGAAGTGTTCTTGGCCGACAGCAGCGCCAGGGCCAGGAAGAAGGCCAGGGCGCCCCAGCGCGCCGCGGCGCCGCGCCAGGCCAGGAAGCAGTACACGCCCAGGGGGATCACCAGGAAGATCTCCTCGTGATACACCTCGCGCCGACGGAAATACACCATCAGGCCCAGGGCCATGGCCAGGGCCGCCAACAGCAGGATGCGGGTGTAGGCGCGCAGCAGGCGCTCCGGCGCGGCACTGTGGCTCACCATGGTGGCGGCGGCGAACACCAGGCTCATGTACAGGCCCATGTTGAGAAAGGTGCTCTGCAAGCCCGCCACCAGCCGCGCGTAGAGGCTGCCCCCCACCACCAGCAGCGCCAGCAGGCCCAGGGGCCAGGCGACGGCGAAGGCGCCCGGCACCGGACGGGAGGCGTCCGGGCGCGTCGCCAGTCTCGCGCCGGCCAGGGTCAGGGCCAGCACCGGCAGCGTCGCGAGCCAAGGCAGGTGCTTGAAGTAGGGAATGCGCTCCAGGGGCCAGATGAAGCGGCTCACGGTGAGTAGCGCCGCCACGGCGATGCACGCCAGGTACAAGTGCTCCGACCAGGCCAAGGACGGGACGCGCACCCCGCTCCTGGAGGGAAAGCGCGCCGCGGCAAGGGAGGTGGTCATGGCCCGCTCCCTGCGTTGTTGCCGCCGCGCTTGAGCGTCAGGGGCCGGGTAGGCGCCTCGGGCAGCGTCACGGCGCCCGAGGGCAGCAGCTGCGCCACGGGCGGCGGCTCCTCCTCCGCCACCGGCGCCCGGGACACCACCAACTGGCGCCGCACCAGGCGGTTGGCGCCGACCACGGTGGTGTTGGGCGGCACGTCCCGCGTCACCACGGCGTTGGCGCCGATCATGGCGCCGTTGCCGATGCGGATCGCCCCCAGCACCCTGGCGCCGGCACCGATGTACACGTCGTCGCCGATCACCGGCGCCACGTTCTCGCCCAGATCCTTGCCGCCTATGGTCACCTGCTGCATGATGGTCACGCGCTCGCCGATGAGCGCCCGGGAATGGATGACGATGCCATAGGGATGGGGCAGGCATACGGAGGGCGCCAGGCGCGCGTAGATGTCGCTGTTGAATACAATGCCCACCAGCCGGCTCAGCAGGGGAATGCGGTGGCGGCAGAAGAACAGCAGGAAGCGCGCCGCGGCGGGATTGTCCGCCGCCGGCGCATCCGATTTCACGCGCGCCACGGTGCGCCGGGCGAGGCATTCCAGCACCGCCGTGGCGGCATGGGCCACCACCTGCTCCAGGGGCGCCGAGGCGTCCAGCACCACCACGTCGGCCTCCCGCGCCAGCACGCGGCGATAGGCTTCGCGCTGGCGTCCCGACTCCTCGGGCGGCACCTCGCGCTTGCGCGCCTGGATCACGTCCACCGGCGCGTCCAGCACCAGCCACAGGTCGGGCCGCGGCAGCAGCCGCCCCACCCAGCGCGCCAGGGCCGGCGCGGCGCCGTAGCGGTAGCGCGCAGGATCCACCAGCAGGTCCTGGTAATAGCGGTCGAACATCACCAGGGTCGACCGGGCGAGCAGCGGGCGCACTTTGAGCAGATAGCCCAGGCCGTAATCGAACAGGAAGTAGGCCAGCTTGGCGGCCGAACCCACTGCACCGCGCGGGCGCTGGCCCTGGGGATCGGTGACCGGCGCCGGGGCCTGGGCCGGGCGCTCTCCCAGGCGCGGACGCAGGTGCATCACCCGGATACGCCGGAACGCCGGCTCCAGCACCGGCACCACGTCCCGGATCACGCTGCTCTTGCCGCTGCCGTCGGGGCCGAGGAAGGCCACCATCAGCCCCGTCGGGTGCAGGGCGCGGCGCACCCGACGCAGCATTTCGCCGGCCCACGCGCCCGGCGACCAACGCAGATGCCGGCGCATGGCGGTGCGCAGCCAGGGCATGGCGCGCCGCACGGCGCTCCAGTCGTCGGCTTCGGCGGCGCGGGCGAGCACACCCGCCTCGGCCTCCGTGTCCCAGAAGCGCGCCAGCTGCCGGTAGCACCCGTCCGGGTCCAGCCGCCACTGCTCGCTCAGGTGGCTGCCGTGGCTGTCGTCCAGACTTTGCTTGTCGATGCGCTTGAGCAGGTAGTAGATGAACTCCTGGGCCGGCGCCGCCACGAAGAAGCCGCGCGGCCGCCCCTGCCGGTCCACCGCCGCCAGGCGCCCGGCCAGCAGCTCCCGGGCGGTGAGGAACAGGGTGCCGCGGCGCAGGTAGTCGCCGCAGATGTCCGGCACCAGGTAGCGCGGCATGCCGTCCTCCCCCGCCCAGCTGAGCACGAAATAGCGCGCGTTGCTCTCATGCTGCAGGCATTGCACCAGGCGCACCTGGTGGTCGGCGCAGAAGGTCAGGATCTTGCCGGCGAGCCGCGGCAGGGCGTCCGGGTCGACCACGATGTCGATATCGCTCGGCACCGCATCGGGGAAGCCGCGGCTGTCGCCCATGACGCAATAGGCGATGCGCTGCTCGTCGAGGAAGCGGAAGAACTCCAGGGCCAGGGAGGCGACGCTGTGCATGGTCAGTCCACCAGCTCGCGATACTGCTCCAGGGCATGGCCGGCGATGGCATCCCAGCGCAGATGGCGCAGGGCGTGGGCGCGTCCGCGCAGGCCCATTTCGCGCCACTGGTCGCGCCGCGCCAGCAGCGCGCGCAGCCCCTCGCGCACGCCCTCGGTGTCGGCCTTCACCGTGACGCCGCAGCCGCTCGCCTCCACGTGGGGCGCGATGCCCGCGGACTTGGGCACCAGCACCACGCGCGCCGCCAGCATGGCCTCCAGCACCGACAGGCCGAAGCCCTCGAAGCGCGACGGCAGGCACACCACGTCGTGCTCCACCATGACGAAGGGGGCCGGCGTATCGAACACCGGGGCGCGCAGCGACACCCGCTGCGGGAAGGGCAGCGCCGCCACCAGCTGCTCCACCCGCTGTCTTTCCCCGGCCCAGTCCGGCCCCTGCACCGTGAGCTGCGCGTCCCACTCGGCGCCCAGCTGGGCGAACGCCTCCAGCAGGAGGTCCAGGCCCTTGGTATGGATGTCGAGCCGCCCCCAGTACAGCAGGCGCACCGGGCCGTCGGCGCGCCACACCAGGCGCGACTCGGGCACCACGTCCTCGGGCTGGAAGCCGTTGGGCGCCTCCACCACCGGCTTGTCTATCCCCAGGCGGCGCGACCATACCGCCTGGCGCTTGTCCAGGAACTGCAGGGCGCGGGCACGCTGGAGCAGATGGCGTTCGATCAGGTACCAGTAGGGCCACTTCAGATGGGCGTTCTTGCGGAACAGCCAGGGGTGATAGGGCCCATGGGGCGCCACCACGAAGGGCACGTCCTTGCGCGAGAGCAGGCGCGACAGGGAATACAGGCTGGGATGAAAGATGCCGTTGAGCACCACCAGTGCGTCGCGCTGCTTGAGGCCGTCCAGGTACGCCCTGAGCCCC
>JBMOQT010000362.1:0-32510 GCA_049320945.1 Pseudomonadota bacterium | reverse complement strand
AATACACTGCGGATGTCAAGCCCCTATTACATGCCTACACATTCGAGGTCGCTACAATGCCTATCTCATTGATCTCCACGAAGTCAGGTGCCTCTAAAGGGGGCAGGCGGGCAGGAACTTCGGGCTAGACCAGGCTGAGGCCGCGCTCAAGATCGTTCTGCAGATCGTCCAGCGCCTCCAGCCCGACGGCGACGCGCAGCAGCCCCTCGGAGATGCCCGCCGCCGTCCGCGCTTCCGGGGAGATGCGGCCATGGGTGGTGGACGCCGGATGAGTGATGGTGGTCTTGGTATCGCCCAGGTTGGCGGTAATGGACAGCAGCCGGCAGTTATCCACCACGCGCCAGGCCTCCGGGCGCCCGCCCTTCACTTCGAAGGACACGATGGCGCCGCCGCAGGTTTGCTGGCGCGCGGCCAGCGCGTGCTGGGGATGGGACGGCAGGCCCGGGTAATAGACGCGCGCGATCTTGGGATGGGCCTCCAGCCAGCGCGCCAGGCGCAGGGCGCTGGCCGACTGGGCCTCCATGCGGATCTTCAGGGTCTCCAGACCCTTGAGCAGTACCCAGGCGTTGAACGGCGACAGGCTCGGCCCGGCGGTGCGCAGGAACTTGAGCACTTCATCCGTGAGAGGCTTGGCGCCCACCACGGCGCCGCCCAGCACCCGGCCCTGGCCGTCGAGATACTTGGTGGCGGAATGGATCACCAGGTCGGCGCCCAGTTCCAGGGGGCGCTGCAGCACGGGCGTGCAGAAGCAGTTGTCCACGGCCACCAGGATGCCGCGCTCGTGGGCGATGCGGGCAAGCCCGGCGATGTCGGCGATCTCGGTGAGGGGATTGGACGGCGTCTCCAGGAAGAACAGCCGGGTCTCGGGCCGGCTCGCCGCCTCCCAGGCGGCGGCATCGGTCTGGGACACGCAGGTGGTGGCGACGCCGAAGCGCGACAGGATGGTATTGAACAACTGCAGCGTCGCCCCGAAAAGGCTGTTGGAGGCGACGATGTGGTCGCCCGCCTGGAGCAGGGCCATGAGGGTCGACAGGATGGCCGACATGCCCGATGCCGTGGCGATACACGCCTCGCCTCCCTCCAGGGCCGCCAGCCGCTCCTGGAACATGGCCACCGTGGGGTTGGTGAAGCGGGCATAGACGAAGCCCTCCTCTTCCCCGGAGAAGCGCGCCGCCGCCTGGGCCGCGTTGTCGAACACGAAGCTGGAAGTGAGGTAGAGGGCCTCGCTATGCTCGTGGAATTGGCTGCGTTCCTGGCCCGCGCGTACCGCCAGCGTGTCCAGTTGATATTCTTCAGTCATGGCAAACCCGCAAAAGTGAAAAACCCGTTTCAGCGCATGCCAAAACGGGTTTTGCCTCGCTTTAGCCGCATTTGTTACGCGCCCGCAAGCTGATCATCAAATCGGCGCAGTCGAAAAATTACACGCCGCCCGGGCGCGTGTCAATGGCAGCTCACTGCTGCTCCGCCACCACCAGGTTGAGGTCCAGCTGGGCGCCGTCCGCGTCGTCGCCGCCGGAGGCGCCCCGCTGGTGCTCGACGCTGGACAGGTACTCGGGCGTCACGTCGCCGGTGATGTAGCAGCCGTCGAAACAGGAGGTCTCGAACACGGTGATGGACGGATTGAGCACCTGCACCGCACGCTTGAGCGCCTCCAGGTCCTGGTAGATCAGGGCGTCGGCGCCGATCTCGCGCCGGATCTCCTCGTCGCTGCGGCTAGCGGCGATCAGCTCGCCGCGCGTCGGCATGTCGATGCCATAGACATTGGGGTAGCGCACGGGCGGCGCCGCGGAGGCGAAGTACACCTTGCGCGCCCCGGCGTCGCGCGCCATCTGCACGATCTCCCGGCTGGTGGTGCCACGCACGATGGAATCGTCCACCAGGAGCACGTTCTTGCCGCGGAATTCCTGGGCGATAGTGTTGAGCTTCTGGCGCACCGACTTCTTGCGCACTGCCTGCCCCGGCATGATGAAGGTGCGGCCGATGTAGCGATTCTTGACGAAGCCCTCGCGGTAGGGAAGCTTGAGGCGCGTGGCCAGTTCCATGGCGGCCGGCCGACTGGAGTCCGGGATGGGGATGACGGCGTCGATGTCCAGATGGGGCAGCGTGTGCCTGATCTTGTCCGCCAGGAACTCGCCCATCTTCACGCGCGACTCGTATACCGAGACGCCATCCATGAGGGAATCGGGCCGCGCCAGGTAAACGAACTCGAAGATGCAGGGCGCATGCATGGTGTGTTCGGCACACTGCTGGCTGTGGAAGTTGCCCCGGGTATCGATCAGCACCGCCTCGCCCGGCGCCACGTCGCGCAGAATCTGGAAGCCCAGGGTATCGAGGGCGACGCTTTCGGAGGCGACCAGGTACTCGGTGCCCTCCGGCGTCACGTTGCGGCCGACGACCAGGGGGCGGATGCCGTAGGGATCGCGGAAGGCGAGCAGTCCGTAGCCGGCGATCATGGCCACCACGGCGTAGGCGCCGCGGCAGCGGCGATGCACGCCGGCAACCGCCTTGAAGATGGTGGCCGGGTCGAGCTGGTACTTGGTCGCCGCCGCCTGCAGCTCGTGGGCCAGCACGTTGAGCAGCACCTCCGAATCGGAGTTGGTGTTCACGTGGCGCAGGTCCTGCAGGAACATCTCCCGCTTCAGCTCCTCGGCATTGGTCAGGTTGCCGTTGTGGGCCAGCATGAGGCCGAAGGGCGAATTGACGTAGAAGGGCTGGGCCTCCGCCGAGTTGTAGGCAGAGCCCGCAGTCGGATAGCGGCAATGGGCGATGCCCCAGTTGCCCAGCAGGTTGCGCATGTTGCGCGTGCGGAACACGTCGCGCACCAGGCCCGGGCCCTTGTGCATGTGGAAGCGCCCGCCCTCGGCGGTGGCGATGCCTGCCGCATCCTGGCCACGGTGCTGCAGCACCTGCAGGCCGTCATAGAGCAATTGGTTAACGGGGGTGGTGGCGACGACGCCGAGAATTCCGCACATAAGACACCTACGTTGTGGTCCGGTATCGCTACCGGTACTTGATCCGCTTGGCCACCGCCGGCGGGAACCAAGGCTTGGCGGCCAACACCGCCGTTTCGAGGGGCGGCGAGAAATACGCGTCGCGCCACCAAGCCTGTTGCGGCAGCGCCGTGAAGCCGGCCACCAGCACCGCCACCAGAACCACTACCGCACCGCGCAGCACACCGAACAGGGCGCCCAGGAACCGGTCGAGGGGCCCCAGCCCGACCACCCGCAGCAGCTTAGACACCGCCAGGCGCAATAGTGCTGCCAGCAGGATCACGCCAATGAATATAACGGCAAAAGCGACCAGGTACTGCAGGGCCCCTTCCTTGATCCAGGCACCCAGCAGGGGCGCGGCATCACCGGCGAAGGTCCGCGCCGCCACGAAAGCCACCACCCAGGCGGCCAGGGCCAATACTTCGCTGAACAGACCGCGCCAGGCGCCCAGCAGGACGGATGCGCCGACCACCGCCAGCACCATGTAGTCGAAAGCCGTCATGCGCCGTGCTTACTGTTTCTGAGCCACTACGCCGTTTAGGCCGATGCGCTTGAGCCTGTCGCGCGCTTTCTCCGCCGCCTCCCGGCTGGGGAAGGGGCCGGCGCGCACGCGCGTCTTGACGCCGCCGGGGGTTTCCAGCGCCTCGGTGTAAGAGTTATAGCCTTCCGACTTGAGCTTGGCGCGCAACTGCTTCACGTTGGCAGGATTCTGGAAGGCGCCCAGCTGCACCACCCACTGCTCTACAGCACCGCCGCTCAGGATGGCTTCGGCCCGGGCCTGTTCCGCCTTGGCCAGGGCCGCCTTGTCGGATGGGCTCGGGGCCGGCTTGTCGGCGGCTTTCTCCGCGGGTTTCTCGGGCGTCGTCGGCACCGGTTTGTCGGACGGTTTTTCGTCAGTCTTTTCCGTCGGCTTCTCGGGAACCACCTGGGGTGGCAGCGCCTCGGCCCCGGGTGCTTCCGCCGGCCTGGTCTCGCCAGCGCTGGGCTTGACGGGCATGATGCGCGACGTGAAAGCGCCCGCGTCCTGGTTGGGAATGCGGATCTGGATGTCCTGGTTGAGGGGCCTGGGCTCCTCGTCCATCACCATGGGCAGCACGATGGCGGCCAGCAACGCCAGCGCCACGGCCCCGACCAGGCGGCGCCGGGCGCGCTTCTTCAGCTCCAGTTGGGAATCGTTGTCGGCCATCAGGATTGGGCTGCTATGGCGCGCAGCACGTCGGCAACGGTCAGGAAGGACCCAAAAACGAGAATTCTATCATTTTCCGCCGCCGCCTCCCGGGCCGCCCGGTAGGCGGCCGCAGGCGAGGCATAGGTGCCCCAGGGGGCGATGCCCTGGGCCTGCAGGAGATCGGCCAGCTGCGCGGCGCTGGCCGCCCGCGGTCCTTCCAGGGTCGCCGGCAGCCAGTGGTCCACCCGCCCGCGCAGGTGCCCGATCACTCCGGCGATGTCCTTGTCGCGCAGCATGCCGAATACCGCCCAAGTGCGGGGGTAATGGCCCATCCCGCCCAGGTTGGCCGCCAGCACCTGGGCCGCCTGGGGGTTGTGGCCTACGTCCAGCACCACCGCAGGCCGGCCGGGCAGCACCTGGAAGCGGCCAGGCAGCTCGACCTCGATCAGCCCGCGGCGGATCTCCTGCATGGACACGGGCAGGCGGCCGGCCAGGGCATCGAGGGCAGCCAGGCAGGCGCTGGCGTTGGCCAACTGCACGGCGCCGCGCAGCGCCGGGTAAGCCAGGCCGCTGCGCCGCACGCCGCAGGGCCCGTTCCAGTACCGCCACTGGAGCTGCCCCGCGCTGTAGCCGAAGTCGCGGCCGATCAACCACAGCCGCGCCCCCACTGCCTCGGCATGGGCCACCAGGGTGGCGGGCGGTGCGGAGTCGGCGACGATGGCCGGTCTGGCCGCCCGGAAGATGCCCGCCTTCTCCCGGCCGATCGCTTCTCGGGTGTCGCCCAGGTAGTCCATGTGGTCCAGATCGACGCTGGTGATCACGGCACAATCCGTGTCGAAGGCATTGACCGCGTCGAGACGGCCGCCCAGCCCCACTTCCAGCACCAGGGCGTCGAGCCCGGCCCGGGCGAACGCCGCCCAGGCCGCCAGGGTGCCGAACTCGAAGTAGGTCAGGGGTATATCGCCGCGGGCCGCTTCCACTTCGGCGAAGGCGCGGCACAGAGTGGCATCGTCCGCCTCGGCGCCGTTGATGCGCACGCGCTCGTGATAGCGCAGCAGATGGGGCGAGGTATAGAGGCCCACGCGGTAGCCGGCGGCCAGCAGGATGCGCTCCAGCATGGCGCAGGTGGAGCCCTTGCCGTTGGTGCCGCCCACGGTGATCACGGGCGCCGTCGCCGTCAGCCCCAGGCGCTCCTTCACCGCCAGCACCCGCTCCAGGCCCAGGGCGATGGGCTGGTCGTGCAGCCGTTCGATGTGGGCGAGCCAGGCGTCCAGGGTTTCGGGCATGGGCAAGGCGGGCGAGCCCCCGGCGCACCGGGGGGCCGGGATCTCAGGCGGCAGGCACCCGCATCAGCAGGGTCAGCAGGGCAGCCAGCTTGTCCCGCATGTGGCGCCGGTCCACGATCATGTCGATGGCGCCCTTCTCCAGGAGGAACTCGGCGCGCTGGAAGCCGTCGGGCAGTTTCTCGCGCACCGTCTGCTCGATCACGCGCGGCCCGGCAAAACCGATGAGAGCGCCCGGCTCGGCGATGACCACGTCGCCCATGAAGGCGAAGCTGGCCGACACGCCGCCCATGGTGGGATCGGTGAGCACGGAGATGAAGGGCAGCTTGTGGGCCGACAAGCGAGTGATGGCTGCGGTGGTCTTGGCCATCTGCATCAGGGAGAACAGGCCTTCCTGCATGCGTGCGCCGCCCGTGGCGGTGAAGCAGATGAATGGCAGTTGCTGTTCGACGGCAGCGCGCACGCCGCGCACGAAGCGCTCGCCCACCACCGAACCCATGGAGCCGCCCAGGAACTCGAACTCGAACACCGCCACCACCAGTGGCAGGGTCTTGATGGCCCCCTGCATCACCACCAGGGCATCGGCCTCGCCCGTCTCCTCCATGGCGGCGTTGAGCCGCTCCGGATAGCGCTTGCTGTCCTTGAACTTGAGGGGATCGACGGGATAGACCTCGGCGCCGATCTCGAAGCGTCCTTCCGGATCGAGCAGGGCGTCGAGCCGGGCGCGGGCGCGGATGCGGTGATGGTGGCCGCACTTGGGGCAGACGCCGAGATTCTTCTCCAGGTCGGAACCGTAGAGCACCGCCTCGCAGGCCGGGCACTTGCGCCACAGGCCTTCGGGCACGGACTTGCGGGCGCCGGTTTCGCTGCGCTTGATCTTGGGCGGAAGAAGCTTCTGTAACCAGCTCATCGCGTCACCCTCCTGCTGACACCGTCTCGTCCATCGCCGCACGGATACCGCGCACGAAAGCGGCCACCCGGCTCACCGCCTCGCCCTCGGGCGCACCTTCCATTTCCTCGATGATGCGGCTGCCGATCACCACGGCGTCGGCCACGGCGGCGATGCGCCGGGCGCTGTCCGCATCGCGGATGCCGAAGCCCACGCCCACCGGCATGCCCACCCGGGCACGGATCAGGGGAATGCGCTCCGCCACCTGGGCATGGTCCAGGTGGCCGGCCCCCGTCACGCCCTTGAGCGAGACGTAGTAGATATAGCCGCTGCCCACCTGGGCCACTTCGGCATAGCGCCGTTCCGTGGACGTGGGCGCCAGCAGAAAGATGGGGTCCAGCCCGGCGGCCTTGAGCTTCGCGGCGAATTCTGCGCCTTCTTCGGGGGGATAGTCCACCACCAGCACGCCGTCCACGCCGGCGCTCCTGGCCGCCGCCACGAAGGCGTCGCCGCCGTAGGCCTCGATGGGATTGGCGTAGCCCATGAGCACCACCGGGGTGTCCCGGTCCTGTCGGCGGAACTCGGTCACCAGCTGGAGCACCTGGCGCAGGCTCACCCCGTGCTTGAGGGCGCGCTCCGAGGCGCGCTGCACGGTCGGCCCATCGGCCATGGGATCGGAGAAGGGTACGCCCAGCTCGATGATGTCGGCGCCCGCCTGGGCCAGGGCGTGCATGAGGGGAACGGTAAGCGCCGGATGGGGATCGCCCGCCGTGATGAAGGGGATCAGGGCCTTGCGCCCGGCGGCCCGCAGTTGCTCGAACTTGGCTGCGATTCTCGACATGTCAGAACTTGATTCCGGATTTCTCGGCGACCGTGTGCATGTCCTTGTCGCCGCGCCCCGAGAGATTCACCAGTAGCAGCTGGTCCTTGGCCAGGGTGGGCGCCAGCTTGGCGGCATAGGCCAGGGCATGGGCGGATTCCAGCGCCGGGATGATGCCCTCGTAGCGGCACAGGTCGTGGAAGGCGCGCAGGGCCTCGTCGTCGGTGACGGCCACGTACTCGGCGCGGCCGCTGTCCTTGAGCCAGGCGTGCTCCGGCCCCACGCCCGGGTAGTCCAGGCCCGCCGACACGGAGTGGGTCTCGATGATCTGGCCGTTCTCGTCCTGCAGCAGGTAAGTGCGGTTGCCGTGCAGCACCCCGGGCCGGCCGACGATCAGGGAGGCGGCATGATGGCCGGTGGCCAGACCCTCGCCCGCCGCTTCCACACCCACCAGCTTCACATCCTGGTGGGGAATGTAATCGTAGAAAATGCCCATGGCGTTGGAGCCGCCACCCACGCAGGCGATCACGTAGTCGGGCTGGCGCCCGGCCAGCTCCGGCATCTGCACCAGGCATTCGCGCCCGATCACCGCCTGGAAGTCGCGCACCATCATGGGATAGGGGTGCGGGCCGGCGACTGTGCCGATAATGTAGAAGGTGTTGGCGACGTTGGTCACCCAGTCGCGCATGGCCTCGTTGAGGGCGTCCTTGAGGGTCCGGGAGCCGCTGTCCACGGGCACCACAGTGGCGCCCAGCAGCTTCATGCGATAGACATTGGCGGCCTGGCGCTTCACGTCCTCGGAACCCATGTACACCACGCATTCCATGCCGTAGCGGGCGGCGACCGTGGCCGTGGCCACGCCGTGCTGGCCGGCACCGGTCTCGGCGATGACCCGCGGCTTGCCCATGCGCCGGGCGAGCAGGGCCTGGCCGATGCAGTTGTTCACCTTGTGGGCGCCGGTATGGTTGAGGTCCTCGCGCTTGAGGTAGATCTGGGCGCCACCGAGCAGCTCCGACCAGCGCCTGGCATGGTAGATGGGGCTGGGACGGCCCACGTAGTGCTTCAGCTCGTACTCGAATTCGGCGCGGAAGGCTGCATCCTCGCGGCACGCCTGGTAGGCGGCGCGCAACTCGTCGAGGGCGGCGATCAGCGTCTCGGCGACGAAGGTGCCGCCGTAGGGCCCGAAGTGGCCGCGCGCGTCGGGCAGGTTGTACGGCAGCTCAGCTTTCCCCATCTCTTACTCCAGCAATGAACGCGGCCATCTTGCTCTCGTCCTTGATCCCCCTGGCCGACTCGACCCCGCTCGACACATCCACGGCCCAGGGACGCAGGGCGCGCACGGCTTGCGCCACGTTTTGCGGGTCGAGCCCGCCCGAAAGGATGATCGGCAACGGCAGCCGGGCGGGAATGAGGGACCAGTCGAAGGTCTGCCCGCCGCCGCCGTAGCCCTCGACGAAGGCGTCGAGAACCAGGCCCTGCGCCGTTGGGAAGGAAACGGCGTATTTTACCAAATCGAGCTCCGGCCGAACCCGCGCCGCCTTGATATAGGGCCGACCGAAGGCGCGGCAATAGGCCTCGTCCTCCTCGCCATGGAACTGCAGCAGCTGCAACTGGGGCACTTCGCGCAGCGCCTCGCGCACCGTGGCCGGCTCGGCGTTCACGAACAACCCCACCACGGTCACGAAGGGCGCCACGGCGTCGGCGATGCGGCGCGCCTGTCCCCAGTCGAGATAGCGCGGGCTGGGGGGATAGAACACCAGGCCGATGGCGTCGGCCCCCAGGGCGGCCGCGGCGCGTGCCTGGTCCGGCCGGGTGAGGCCGCAGATTTTGACCCGTGTGCGATGCATCAGGGGGCGGGAAGAAGCAAAGGCGCGATGATACGGCCGTTTGTCGGCAACCGCCAGCGCTCCTCGTACTCGATGCCGGCCAGATACAGCCCGGCCGCCGGGAAAGTCGGTGCCGCCAGCCGCCGGTCGCCGCTGGCCAGGAGCTCGCCCAGCCACTCGGGCGGATAGCGCCCCTTGCCCACGTACACCAGGGCACCCACCATGTTGCGCACCATATGGTGCAGGAAGGCGTTGGCGCGGAAGTCGAACACTACGTAATCGCCCAGGCGCTCGATGCGCGCCGTGTAGAGGGTTTTCACCGGCGACTTGGCCTGGCATTCGGCGGCGCGGAAGGCGGAGAAGTCGTGCTCCCCGACCAGGCAGGCGGCCGCCGCCCGCATGGCCTCCAGGTCCAGGGGCAGATGAAACCAGCCGGCGCGGCAGTGATTCAGGGCGGGACGCACCGGGTGGTTGTACAACAGGTAGCGATAGCTGCGGGACCGGGCGGAAAAGCGGGCATGGAAATCCTCCGCCACGGCCACCGCCCAGCGCACCGCCACCGAGTCCGGCAGGTGGGCGTTGACTCCGCGCACCCAGGCGTTGAGGGGCCGGGTCACGGGCGGATCGAAATGCACCACCTGTTCCAGGGCATGCACGCCGGCGTCGGTGCGCCCGGCGCAGGTCACCCGCAAAGAGGTTCCGGCCACCGCCGTCAGGGCCCGCTCCAGCACGTCCTGCACCGTATTGCCGTGGGGCTGGGATTGCCAGCCGGCGAAGGCGCTGCCTTCATACTCGAGTCCCAGGGCGATCCTCATGCCAGCATCCCCCAGGCAAGAAGCGCCGCCAGGGCCGCCAGGGCGGCGTAGTCCGTCCAGCCGAGGCGCGACGAGCGCACGCGAAAACGGGTCGGGCCATCGTCCGGCGCCTCCGGCGGTTGCACCCAGTGACGCCAGCCCTTGAGGGTCTCGGGGCTTTCCAGGTAGCGCAGCACCAGCATCACCCGCACCGCCACCCGGCCGTTGTCTATACCGACGACCCGCAACGGCCGCATCACGCCGTAGATGCCTGCCACCAGGTCGTCGGTGGAGGTGTGTTGCAGCAGCAGTGCCGCCGCCAGCACCACGACCACCAGACGCAGGCCGTGGAGCAGGGCCAGGTGCATGCCCTCCAGGGTGGGGCTGGCGGCGCCCAGGGCGGGCAGCAGCAGGGTGCCGGGGGTGAAGAAGGCGAACAGCACCACCAGGGGCAACAGCAGCCAGCGGGAGCGCCACAGCAGGCGCGCGGTGCGCGGGCGGGCGGAAACCAGGGCGCACAGCGCCAGGGCAGCCACGGCGGCTGCCAGCCATGGCAGCGAAAGCAGCTGGGATAGGGCGATCCCGCCTCCCCACAGGATCAGGCGCACGGCGGGATGGAGCATGGGAAGAAACAGGGAGGACGCCGGGCGGCGCCCTCCCAGGGGATGAAGCATCAGACCAGGGCTGCGAGCATATCGCGGGCACGCCTCTGCTGCTCGGCGTCACCCTCCTTCACCACTTCCTGCAGCAGCTCACGGGCGCCCTCCCGGTCACCCATTTCCTCGTAGGCCTTGGCCAGCTCCAGCTTGGTGGCCACTTCCTGCTCGACCTCGGGACCCAGCTCCGGCACCTCGAGCACGGCCTGTGCCTGTTCCAGATTGAGGTCGATGGAGGAAAGATCCACCGGCGCGGGGGTCGGCGCGGCAGGCTCGCCCAGGTCGAACTGGAAATCCACGGCGCTGCCCGTGGGCAGGGTCGTCTCGGCGCCCGAGGCGGCCGGGGCCGGCGACAGGTCCAGGTCGAAATGCAGGCCGCTGTCTCCGCCGCCAACCGCCTCCGGCAAGTCGGGCAGCTTGAAGTCCAGGTCCAGGGGCGCTTCGGTGGCCAGGGCCGGCGCCGCCTCCTGCTTGGGGGCAGCGGGGAAATCCAGGCCCAGGTCGAAATCCAGGGTTTGGGGAGCCTCGGCCGCGGGCGCGGCCTCCTGTTTCGCCACCGGCTCTCCCAGGTCCAGATCGAAATCCAGCGCCGGCGCCAGCTCGGCGGCAGCGGCCTCCGCCTTGTCGAGCACCACGGTGGGCGCGGCGCCCGGGCTCTCCACGGCGCTGGCGATCTGGCTCAACTCACCGGGCATGGTCCAGGTGTCCTTGAGTTTCTCCGGGGAGCTGACAATGATGGTGGCATCGGCCGCGGCAGCCTGCGGGGCCGGCGCGCCCTCTTCCGCCGCCTTGCCGCCGTACAGGGGGTTGCCGGGATCGAGCTTGAGTCCCATGGTGGCGACCTTCTCCCAGTCAGCGCCGACGCCGCCGGTCTGGGCGTAGAGCTCGCCGGCCAGGGTCTCGAACTGCTTCATGTTCTTGCGCCCGGCATAGATCTCCAGCAGCTTGACATGAATGGCCGTGCGCGACGGATCGTTCTTGAGGGCATCGAGCAGGATTTCCTCGGCCTGGGCATCCCGGCCGTAGGCCATGTACACGTCCGCCTCGGCTACCGGGTCCACGCCCTCGTCGGCGTCGATGGCGCTGATCGAGGCCTGGCTGAAGTCGGTCTGCAGGGAGCTGACGCTGGTGTCGACGCTCTGGCCGCCGGTGCTGCCGAAAACGGAGTTGGTCGCCAGATTGACTGAAGTGGTGGGCACAGGCTCGGCCTGCTCCTGCTTGCCCTTCTGACGCTGACGCCATCCCAGAAGCCCCAGCAGGCCCAAAATGGCAGCACCGCCAGCGAGCACCAGGGGATTTTCCATCAGCCCATCAAAGAAGCCAGGCTCCTCCCGAGGTGGCGGCGGAGGGGCCGCCGGCTTCTTGGGCGGCTGCGCATTCTGCTCGACGGGCTTGGGCGCTTCGGTCGGTTTCTCGGCCGCCGGCACTGCTGCCTGGGGCGCCGGCGCTGGAGCGGCTGCCACGGATGCGGACGGCTCCGCAGCCGAGGCCGGTTCGGCCGGCTTCTCGGCCGCGGGAGCGGGCTTGACCTCTTCCGCCTTGGGCGCGGGGGCGGCCGGGGCCGGGACTTCGGGCTTGGCAGCGGTGGCTGCCGCACCGGCGGCCGCCTGCTTCTGCAGTTCCGCCAGGTTCTGGTTCTTCAGCTCCAGCAATTTCTGGAGCTCCTTGACGTTTTTCTCCAGTTCGGCGAGGCGCGAGGTGGCTTCCTTGAGCGCCTTCTCCTTGGCAACGGTCTCCTCCTCCAGGGCGGCCAGCTTGCCCTGCAGGGCCTGGGCCTCCTTGCCCGCTTCGGAGCGGGACACCTTCAACTGGTCCTGGGTCTCGGCCGGCGCCGGCACCTTGTCCTCTATCTTGGCGCTGATCTTGCCGCTGGCGGCCTGTTGCGCTGCTGCTTCCTTGGCCGGCTCGGCGGCCGCGGCTGCTTCGGCAAGCCTGCGCCGATAGGCGTTGAAATCGGCGGATTGGGCGCGCACGATGCGCTGGGCGTCGGCTGGTTCGATCGCCTCCACTTCCTGGCGCTCGGGAATGCTCAGGATCTTGCCCGCCTTCAGGCGGTTCATGTTGTCGCCGATGAAGGCATCCCGGTTGTTGCGGAAGATGGCCACCAGCATCTGGTCCAGGCTGATGCCTTCGTACTGGGTTTCGCTGGCGATCTTGTGCAGGGTCTCGCCCTTTTTGACCTCGTGCTCGCCGACGGCTGCGGCCGGCTTCTCCGACCCTTTCGCCAGAGGCTTGCCGTCCGCCGGCGCGGTGGCGCGCGCCTGGGGCGCGACGGGGCGGGCGACCGCCGTCGCTTCGCGCCGAGCTCCGGGGGTGACCGCAATGGGCGCCGGAGTGAGCGCTTCCGCGGGGGGATCCAGCAGGAAGGTATATTCCCGCTGCAGGCGCCCCTGGGCCCAGTTCACTTCGAGCAACAGGTCCAGGAAAGGATCATTGACCGGGCGGTCGCTGGTGAGCTTGAGATAGGGCAGGCCGTTGGACCGCTTTTCCACGCTCACGCGCACACCCGCCAAGGCAGGCGAATACTCGATCCCTGCCTGGCGGAAGGCCTCGGCCGGCGCGATCTGCGCCTTCAGGCTGGACAGCTCTTCGCGGCTGGCGCTCAGCTCCACTTCTGCACGCAGGGGTTGGCCGAGCGCACTCAGGACCGTGATCTTTCCCAGACCGGCCGCATGGGCAGCTCCGGGCAACGCTGCGATCGCTGCGGCCAAGACCGTGGCCCTGAACATGTAATGTAGGTGTCTGTTTTCCACCGCTTCCCCCTGGCGGAGAGATTCCGGACAATTAAAATAACATCATGAAGTTAGCTATGCAAGCTAAACTTCCTCGTTACATTGTGGCGCAAAGCTGGGTCATTTCAAACAGGAAAATCTCGACCGCCACCCGGCAGGCATAAAATTTCCCCATAAATCAACGAATGAGATGCCAGGGCGCCACAAGACGCGGCGTCAGCCCACGCAGGGGCCGGCCCGCAGCCGAAAGCCGCCGGCTGTCTTGGACTGGGGAATGGGCAGATCAGCTCTCAAGCAGAATGCGCAGCATGCGCCGCAGGGGCTCAGCGGCACCCCACAGCAACTGGTCGCCCACGGTAAACGCGCCCAAGTACCGGGGTCCCATGTTGAGCTTGCGCAGCCGCCCCACGGGCACGGACAGGGTACCCGTCACGGCGGTGGGCGTCAGCTCCTTCATGGTGACCTCCCGATGGTTGGGCACCACTTTCACCCACTGGTTGGCACTGCCGACAATGTGGACGATTTCGTCCAGCGGCACGTCTTTCTTGAGCTTGATGGTGAGGGCCTGGCTATGGCAGCGCATGGCGCCGATGCGCACGCAGATGCCGTCCACGGGTATCGGGTCGGCCTCGCGCCCCAGGATCTTGTTGGTCTCCGCCTGGCCTTTCCACTCCTCGCGGCTCTGGCCGTTGTCCAGCTCCTTGTCGATCCAGGGAATCAGGCTGCCGGCGAGCGGCACGCCGAAGTTGGCGGCCGGAAAGCGCTCGTCGCGCAGGATGCCCGCCACCTCCCGGTCGATGTCCAGGATGGCCGATGCCGGGTCATCCAACAGTTCCTTGGCGACGCGGTGCACCTCGCCCATCTGCACCAGCAGCTCGCGCATGTTCTGGGCGCCAGCCCCCGAGGCCGCCTGGTAGGTCATGGCGCTCATCCATTCCACCAGGTCGTGGCGGTACAGGCCGCCCAGGGCCATGAGCATCAGGCTGACCGTGCAGTTGCCGCCGATATAGTTCTTGACGCCGCGCGCCAGGCCGTCCTTGATGACGTCCAGATTCACCGGATCGAGAATGATGATGGCGTCATCCTTCATGCGCAGCGCGGACGCGGCGTCGATCCAGTAGCCGTTCCACCCGGCGGCACGCAGCCTGGGGAAGATGTCGTTGGTGTAGTCGCCGCCCTGGCAGGAGATGATGATCTCCATGACCTTGAGCTCGTCGATGTTCCGCGCATCCTTGAGCGCCGGCACGTCGCGGCCTATGGCCGGCCCCTTGCCGCCCACCTGGGAAGTGGTGAAGAACACCGGCTCCACGAGATCGAAGTCCCGCTCTTCCTGCATGCGCTGCATCAGCACGGAGCCGACCATGCCGCGCCAGCCAACCAGACCCACTCGCTTCATTTCTCTTTCCTCAGTCGCTGTATCGAAACTTCCGTCTTCCCGGGCCGCCAGCAGCGACCCGCCACCAGCGACTTTCCGTCAGAGCGCCGCGATCACCGCGTCGCCCATTTCCTTGGTGCCCACCTTCTTGGTGCCGGCCTCATAGATGTCGGCCGTGCGGTAGCCCTCGCCCAGCACCTTCTTCACCGCCGCCTCGATGCGCGCCGCCGCCGCCTCCTGGTTGAAGGTATAGCGCAGCATCATGGCCGCCGACAGGATGGTCGCCAGCGGGTTGGCCACGCCTTTGCCGGCGATGTCCGGCGCCGAACCGTGGATCGGCTCATACAGGCCCTTGCCCTTCTCGTCCAGGGAGGCCGAGGGCAGCATGCCGATGGAGCCGGTGAGCATGGAAGCCTCGTCCGACAGGATGTCGCCGAACATGTTGCCGGTGACCATCACGTCGAACTGCTTGGGGTTGCGCACAAGCTGCATGGCGGCGTTGTCCACCAGCATGTGGGAGAGTTCCACGTCGGGGTAGTCTTGCGCCACCTCCGTCACCACGTCGCGCCACAGCTGGGTGCACTCCAGCACGTTCATCTTGTCCACCGAGCACAGGCGCCGCGAGCGCTTGCGCGCGGCGTCGAAGGCGACGCGGGCGATGCGCCGGATCTCCGCCTCGCTGTAGATCATGGTGTTGATGCCCACCCGCTGCCCGTCGCGGGTCTCGATGCCGCGTGGCTCGCCGAAATAGATATCCCCCGTCAGTTCGCGCACGATGAGGATGTCCAGGCCCGCCACGATTTCCGGTTTCAGGCTGGAGGCATTGGCCAGCTCCGGATAGAGCATGGCCGGCCGCAGGTTGGCGAACAGGCCCAGATCCTTGCGGATGCCCAGCAGTCCCCGCTCCGGTCGTTTCTCCCGGGGCAGGGTGTCGTACTGAGGACCGCCCACGGCCCCCAGCAGCACCGCGTCCGCCTCCCGTGCCAGCTTGCGGGTCGCCTCCGGGTAGGGCTCGCCCGCCTGATCGACGGCGCAGCCCCCCAGCAGGGCGGTTTCCATTTCCAGGCTGAGCCCGTCGCTGCGCAGGGCTTCCAGCACACGCACGGCCTGGCCGACGATTTCCGGGCCGATGCCGTCACCGGGCAACACACAGATCTTCATTCACTCAACCCCTATTGACCGAACAGCCAGGGCTGCTCCAGGCGGCGCCGGGCTTCGAATTCGCGGATCTTGTCGGCATGGCGCAGGGTCAGGCCGATGTCGTCGAGGCCGTTCAACAGGCAGTACTTGCGGAACGGCTCGACTTCGAAGCGCAGCACCTTGCCGTCGGGCCGCGTCACGGTCTGGGCGTCCAGATCGATGCGCAGCCGATAGCCCTCCCGGGCGGCGCATTGCCTGAACAACTCGTCCACTTCGGCAGCTGGCAAGGTGATGGGCAGCAGGCCGTTCTTGAAGCAGTTGTTGAAGAAGATGTCGGCGAAGCTGGTGCCGACCAGGGCACGGATGCCGAAATCCAGCAATGCCCAGGGCGCGTGCTCGCGGCTGGAGCCGCAGCCGAAGTTGTCGCGCGTGAGCATGATGGAGGCGCCCCGATAGCGCGGCAGGTTCAGCACGAAATCCGGGTTCAGGGGACGCTTGCTGTGGTCCTGGCCCGGCTCGCCGTGATCGAGATAGCGCCATTCATCGAACAGGTTCGGGCCGAAGCCCGAGCGCTTGATCGACTTCAGGAACTGCTTGGGAATGATGGCGTCGGTATCGACGTTGGCGCGGTCCAGGGGCACCACCAGGCCATCGAGTTGCGTGAATTTCTCCATTTGCCTTGCTTCCTACGCGGCAGGCCGCCGCGGTTCAATTAACGTGCCTTTTCCTGAATCTTCTCGCCGGCCCGCTCCAGATCCTTGCCCAGGCCCGCCATGGTATTGCAGCCGGACAGCGCGAACAGGGCGGCGAGCCCGATCAGCGCCGCGACAATGGGTAGCCGCATGATCCCTCCCTCAGAGCATGTTCCTGACATCGACGAAATGCCCGGCAATGGCCGCCGCCGCGGCCATCTCCGGACTGACCAGATGGGTGCGCCCGCCGGGGCCCTGGCGGCCCTCGAAGTTGCGGTTGGAGGTGGACGCGCAGCGCTCGCCAGGCTCCAGCCGGTCGGCGTTCATGGCCAGGCACATGGAGCAGCCCGGCTCGCGCCACTCGAAGCCGGCGGCGCGGAAGATCTGGTCCAGTCCCTCCTTCTCCGCCTGGGCCTTCACCAGACCGGAACCCGGTACCACCATGGCCAGCTTGATGTTGCTCGCCACCTGCCGCCCCTTGACCACTGCCGCCGCGGCGCGCAGATCCTCGATACGCGAATTGGTACAGGAGCCGATGAAGATCTTGTCCACCTTGACGGCGGTAATGGGCGTGCGCGGGGCCAGCCCCATATACTGCAGCGCCCGTTCCATGCCTTCGCGCCGCACCGGGTCCGTTTCCTGGGCGGGATCGGGGATCATGCCGTCCACGGACGTCACCATCTCCGGCGATGTTCCCCAGGTGACCTGAGGCTTGATCTGGGCGGCGTCGAGCTCCACCACCCGGTCGAAGCGGGCGCCCT
The DNA here is from genome assembly GCA_049320945.1 of Pseudomonadota bacterium. GTDB lineage: Bacteria > Pseudomonadota > Gammaproteobacteria > Burkholderiales > Rhodocyclaceae > DYIB01. The sequence continues at coordinate 15,384 of JBMOQT010000362.1, read as the reverse complement.
CGTCGCTCCTAAGGGTGCGCCAGTAGGCCACGGCCCGCTCCCATTGCTCGCCGGTAGGCGCGAAGGGCCGGTCCTTGATGTACTCGATGGTGGTGTCGTCCACCGCCACCATGCCCGAGCGGGCGCCTGCCTCGATAGCCATGTTGCACAGGGTCATGCGCCCTTCCATGGACAGGGCCCGGATGGTGCTGCCGCCGAACTCGATGGCATAGCCGGTGCCGCCGGCCGTGCCGATCTTGCCGATCACCGCCAGGATCACGTCCTTGGCGGACACACCCTTCTGCAGCGGGCCTTCCACGCGCACCAGCATGCTCTTGGCCTTCTTGGCCAGCAGCGTCTGGGTGGCCAGCACGTGTTCCACCTCGGAAGTGCCGATGCCGAAAGCCAGACAGGCGAAGGCGCCATGGGTGCTGGTGTGGGAGTCGCCGCACACAACGGTCATGCCCGGCAGCGTCGCGCCCTGCTCCGGCCCGATGACGTGTACGATGCCCTGGCGGACGTCGTTCATGCGGAACTCGGTGATGCCGAATTCCTCGCAGTTCCTGTCCAGGGTCTCCACCTGGAGCCGGGATACCGGATCGTCGATGCCGCTGGCCCGGTTGGTGGTGGGCACGTTGTGATCGGCCACGGCCAGGTTGGCGCCCACGCGCCAGGGCTTGCGGCCGGCCAGCTTGAGCCCTTCAAACGCTTGCGGGCTGGTCACCTCATGCACCAGGTGGCGGTCGATGTACAGCAGTACCGTCCCATCCTCTTCCTGGTGAACGATATGGCTGGACCAGAGTTTGTCGTAGAGCGTCTGCGGACCCATGTTTGCCAAGTGCTGCGGAAAAGCTTTGAATTATATCGAATCAAAGTTCCTTGAAAACTTTCATAGAAAAACACCCGGTGGTGGCGCTGTAGCCAGGCGCCGACAAGGACTGGCTAGCTAGCGCGCCGGCACCGGGCAGGACGACCGGCGCCAGCCGGAAACCAGCAGCACCAGCCCGACCAGGGCGAAGGCCGAACCGAGGGTAAAGGTCAGCGGCCCGCCGAGCCAATCCCAGGTATAGCCGCTGACAATGCCCCCGAGCATGCCGCCACCGCCGAAGGACAGGCTGCCGTACAGGGCCTGGCCGCGCGCCTGGTTGCGGCCGGCGAACCAGCCGTTGATCACGGCGATGGCGGCCGCGTGGTAGGCGCCGAAGGTGGCGCCATGCAGCAGCTGGGCGAACAGCAGCAGCGCCAGGGATTCCACTCCCCAGCCAATCAGGGCGAAGCGCAGCACGGCACAGGCAAAACTGAACACCAGGATGTCGCGCAGGGAGAAGCGCCGCAGCAATTGTGGCATGTACAGAAACACCCCGATCTCCGCCACCACCCCCAGGGTCCACAGCACGCCCACCAGCGTCTTGCCGTAGCCCTGGCCCACCAGATAGATGGAATAGAACACGTAGAGGGCGCCGTGGGCCGCCGACATGCAGAAGCAGGCAGCCAGCATGGCGCGCACCTCCGGCCGGCGCACGATGTCGGCCACGGAGCCGGCCTCCCCGCCGTGGCCGTCCGCGTTTTTGTCGGGCAACACCAGGGCCGAGGCGAAGATGGCTGCCAGGATGGCCAGCAGCGCCCACAGCAGGGAGGCAATGGGGAAGTGGTCCAGCACCACCCCCACGGCGATCACCGCGGCGATGAAGCCCACCGAACCCCACAGCCGTATGCTGCCGTAGCGCGCCGCCTGACTGCCCAGATGGGCGAAAGTCAGCGCCTCCACCAGCGGCAGCGACGCGCTCCAGAAGAAGGTCAGCAGCGCCATCGCGGCGAATACCGCGCTGAAGCTGTCGGCAAAGAAGAAGGCGATGAAGCCGAGCAGGCTGACCGCACCGGACAGCCGCACGATGGTCATCTTGGCGTCCAGCCGGTCCGCCAGCCAGCCCCAGAGATTGGGCGCCACCAGGCGCATGGCCTGCATCAGGGACATGAGCACGCCGATATGCCAGGCGGAGAAGGCAAGAGACTTCAGGTACAGGCTGAAATACGGGGAGAAGGCCCCAATGAAGGCGAAGTAGAAAAAATAGTAGGCCGACAGGCGCCAGAAAGGGAGCATCGCGCAAGAAGACGTGCCGGGCCGCAGCGCCCGGCGCCGTCACGCCTCGTCCGGTTCGGGATCGTCCACCACCACCCCGGGACGGCCGCGGGCGTCGGGCGCGGCGGCGGCGATCCTGGGTGTGGGGCAGACCACATCGGCGCACTGGGCGCGGTGGCGCAGGGCGTGATCCATCAGCACCAGGGCCAGCATGGCCTCGGCGATGGGCGTGGCGCGGATACCGACGCACGGGTCGTGGCGGCCGTGGGTCTCGACCATGACGGGGTTGCCGTCCCGGTCGATGGAGCGGCGCGGCAGGCGAATGCTGGAGGTGGGCTTGACGGCGATGCGCACGACGATGTCCTGGCCGGTAGAAATCCCCCCGACAATGCCGCCGGCATTATTGGAGAGGAAGCCCGCGGGCGTCATTTCGTCCGAGTGCTCGGTGCCCTTCTGGGTGACGCAGGCAAAGCCGGCCCCGATCTCCACGCCCTTGACGGCATTGATGCCCATCATGGCATAGGCGATGTCGGCATCGAGCCGGTCATACACCGGCTCGCCCCAGCCCACCGGCATGTTCTCCGCCACCACGGTGATCGCGGCGCCTACCGAGTCGCCCGACTTGCGCAGGGCGTCCATGAACTCCTCCAGGCGCGGCACCATGTCCGGATCGGCGGCGAAGAAGGGATTGGTGTTGACGCCCTCCCAGCCCTTGAACGGGATCGCCAGCGGCCCCAGCTGCGACATGTAGCCGCGCACCACCACGCCGTAGCGCTCCCTCAGCCACTTCTTGGCGATGGCGCCGGCGGCCACGCGCACTGCCGTCTCCCGCGCCGAGGCACGGCCCCCGCCCCGGTAGTCACGCACACCGTACTTCTGCCAGTAGGCGTAGTCCGCATGCCCGGGACGGAACGTGTTCATGATATTCGAGTAATCCCGACTGCGCTGGTCCTCGTTGCGGATGAGCAGTGCAATGGGCGTGCCGGTGGTGCGGCCTTCGAATACGCCCGACAGGATTTCCACCGTGTCCGACTCGCGGCGCTGGGTCACGTGGCGCGACGTGCCGGGCTTGCGCCGGTCCAGCTCCACCTGGATGTCCGCCTCGGCCAGGGCCAGACCGGGCGGGCAGCCATCCACCACGCAGCCGATGGCGGGACCGTGGGATTCGCCGAAGGAAGTGACGCAGAACAGGCGGCCGAGGGTGTTGCCGGACATGGTTTACTAGTGGGGGAACCGAATCGGAACCGAGTTTATCATAGGCCTATAGGCCCCTTCCCCCGTTCCGCTCCCATGGCCAAGCACAAACGATCCAACGCGCTTCCCCGGCCTCGGTTGCCCCGCGACGGGGACGACAGGCTGGCTCAGCCCGCCAATCCGCTGCGCGAGCCCCAGGCGCGCTGGCAGCGCTTCCGGCGCTATACCTGGGACAAGCAACGGGGATGACGGGGGCGCGCTCTGCGGGGCGCCACCGGCAGCGGCAGAAGGTTAAGCCGCCACTTTCTGCGGCTGCTCGTCGCGCAAGGCGCGGCGCAGAATCTTGCCCACGTTGGTCTTGGGCAGTTCGGTGCGGAACTCGACCAGCTTGGGCACCTTGTAGCCGGTGAGATTCTCCTTGCAGTGGGCGATCAGCGCCTCGGTGGTGAGATTGGGGTCCTTCTTCACCACGAAGATTTTCACCGCCTCGCCGGATTTCTCGTCCGGCACCCCTACCGCCGCCACTTCCAGCACCCCCGGGTGCATCGCCACCACCGCTTCGATCTCGTTGGGATAGACGTTGAAACCCGACACGAGAATCATGTCCTTCTTGCGGTCGACGATGCGCACGAAGCCTTTCTCGTCCATGACGCCCACGTCGCCCGTGCGCAGGAAGCCGTCGGCCATGATGACCTTGGCGGTTTCCTCCGGCCGGTTGTAATAGCCCTTCATCACCTGGGGCCCGCGCACGCAGATCTCGCCCACCTCGCCGATAGGCAAGTCCCGGCCCTCCTCGTCACGGATGGCGACCTCCGTCGACGGGACGGGCAGGCCGATGGAGCCGTTGTATTCCTTCAGGTCCAGCGGGTTGATGGTGGCGGCGGGCGAAGTCTCGGTCAGCCCGTAGGCCTCGATCAGGGGCGTGCCTGTCACCTGCTTCCACCGCTCGGCCACGGCTTTCTGCACCGCCATGCCGCCGCCGAGGGTGATGCGCAGGCCGCTGAAATCCAGCTTGGCGAAATTGGGATCGTTGAGCAGGGCGTTGAACAGAGTGTTCACCCCGGTGAGGGTAGTAAACTTGTACTTGCCCAGCTCCTTGACGAAGCCCGGGATGTCGCGCGGATTGGTGATCAGCACATTGGTGGCGCCGATCTTGAAGAAGGTCAGGCAGTTCGCCGTCAGGGCGAAGATGTGATACAGGGGCAGCGCCGTGACGATGATTTCGCCACCTTCCGCAAGGAAGGGCTTGAGCCAGGCGTGGGCTTGCTGCAGATTGGCCACGATGTTGCGGTGGGTCAGCATCGCCCCCTTCGACACCCCCGTCGTGCCCCCCGTGTACTGCAGGAAGGCGATGTCGTCATGGGTCACTTCCACCGGTCTGAGCTCAGACCGGCTGCCGCGGGCCAGCACGTCGTTGAAGCGCAGCGCATTGGGGATGTTCCAGGCCGGGACCATCTTCTTCACGTGCTTGACGACGAAATTCACGATCATGCTCTTGGGAAATCCCAGCATGTCGCCCAGCCCGGTCACGATGACATGCTTGACCGGCGTGTTGTGCAGCACCTCCTGCAGCACATGGGCAAAATTCTCGACGATGACAATGACTTCCGCCCCGGAATCCTTCAGCTGATGCTCCAGCTCGCGCGGCGTGTAGAGAGGGTTGCAGTTCACCACCGTGTAGCCGGCACGCAGCGCACCATAGACGCATACCGGATACTGCAGCAGGTTGGGCATCATGATCGCCACGCGCGCACCCTTGGGCAGACCCAGAACCGATTGCAGATAGGCAGCGAAATCGCGGGTCAGGCCATCGATCTCGCTGTAGGTGATGCCCTTGTCCATGTTGATGTAGGCGGTACGCGGCCCGTAAGCGCGCACGCTCTTCTCGAACATCTGGCCGATCGATTTGAATTCATTGATATTGATCTCCGCGGGCACGCCCGGGGGATAGCTCTTCAGCCAGATTTTGTCCATGGGTTCTCCTCCTTGTTTCAGGTGATTGGTATTCTTAGCGAAGACCTGCGGCGGACACACCGCAGGCGGAACGAGGATTCTCAGGCGCCGCCTTCGGCTTCGGCCGGCCAATTCCGGATGTAGTTCTTGAGCATCCGGTTCTCGAAGCTCTGCTCCTCGAGCACGGCCTTGGCGACGTCATGGAAGGAAATGACGCCGAGCAGGGTGTTACCGTCCATCACCGGCAGGTAGCGCATATGGTGTTCGACCATCAGGCGGCGCAGGTGATCAATTTCCATATCCGGGCCGGCCGTTACCGGGTCGCGCACCATGACTTCCGCAATCGGTACGTTCTGCCACCCGGCGCCACTCTGGCGCAAGGCTTTCAATACCTCCCGGAAAGTCAGCATGCCGACCATGCGGCCGCTGTCGAACACAACCAGGGAACCGACATCCTGATCGGACATGGTCGCGACCGCATCGGCCAGGGTCTTGGTAGGAGCAATGGTGTAGAGCACCTTGCCCTTGATGCGCAGGATTTCGCTGACCAGCATACCGTCCCCCTTGTTAGACGTACGTTCATTAACGCCTTAAGGCGTGTTGTTATTGAATGTTAGTCGATCGGAGGCCGGCGGAAAAGGGTTGAACACTCTAAAAAAAGCAGTTCCGGCAGGCGACGCGGAGGAAGGTGAGGGCCGGGCGGTACCCCGCCCGGATATTCTACGTGTGCCGCGAGGGGGAAGAGCGGCGCACCCTCCCCGCAGCCGGATCAGCGCTCCAGCTTATCCAGCTTGTCCTTGACCTTGGCCCACTCGTCGGCATCAGGCAAGGGGTCCTTGCGCTCGACGATGGGTGACCACAGCTTGGCCAGCTCGGCGTTCAGCTGGACGAATTGCCTCTGGTCAGCCGGGACATCGTCCTCGGCGTAAATCGCCTCCACCGGACACTCGGCCACACACAGCGTACAGTCGATGCACTCGTCGGGGTCGATCACCAGGAAATTGGGGCCCTCACGGAAGCAATCCACCGGACAGACATCTACACAATCCGTGTATTTGCATTTGATGCAAGCTTCGGTAACGACATAAGTCATGGTGATGATTCCTTCTCACTTATCCGGCGGTAACAGTAATCCGCAAAGTTTAGCACAGGCGCCACCCCGCCCCCCGCCGCACTTCCCATCCTTGCCCATTTTTTGCTACGATAGCGCGCGACATTGCTTCAGTTCCCGGCCGACACCGCGCCAACTGCTCTGCCCTTTAAGCGGCAAACCCGCTGCCGACCCGAACAACCAAACCGTTTCTCAGTGAGGAAACCCATGAGTGAGCATATCCATTACGTAACCGACGCCAACTTCGAGGCGGAGGTGCTCCAGTCCGCCACGCCGGTTCTAGTGGACTATTGGGCCGAGTGGTGCGGCCCGTGCAAAATGATTGCTCCCATCCTGGACGATGTCGCCAAGGAATACGCCGGCCGCCTGAAAGTGGCCAAGCTGAATATCGACGACAACCAGGAAACCCCGGCCAAGTTCGGCATCCGCGGCATACCCACGCTCATGCTGTTCAAGAACGGCAACGTGGAAGCCACCAAGGTGGGTGCCCTGTCCAAGTCGCAACTTACCGCCTTTATTGACAGCAATCTCTGAACTCAGTACAGTCCTTCGCTAGCTGGCGCCGCGACCGAAACCGCCAACAACGCCAGGCCGGCGCCGCGGCGGGACCTTGATGGGTCCCACCCGTTTCGAATCCTTTCCTGTCCGCAATCCCGCTTCCGCCTCACCCTCATCCTTCGCCATGCACTTATCGGAGCTCAAATCTCTCCACGTCAGCCAGCTTCTCGACATGGCCATCGCCAACGAGATCGATGGCGCCAACCGCCTCCGCAAGCAGGAACTGATCTTTGCCCTCCTGAAAAATCGGGCCAAAAAGGGCGAGAGCATCTTCGGGGAAGGCACGCTGGAAGTGCTGCCGGACGGCTTCGGCTTCCTGCGCTCGCCCGACACCTCCTATCTGGCCGGCACCGACGACATTTACGTCAGCCCGTCCCAGATCCGGCGCTTCAACCTGCATACGGGGGACTCCATCGAGGGCGAGATCCGTACGCCCAAGGACGGCGAGCGCTATTTCGCCCTGGTGAAGGTGGACAAGGTCAATGGCGAGCCGCCGGAGAACTCCAAGCACAAGATCCTGTTTGAGAACCTCACTCCCCTGCATCCGACCGAGATGCTCAAGCTGGAGCGGGACATCCGGGCCGAAGAGAACATCACCTGCCGCGTCATCGACATGATCGCCCCCGTCGGCAAGGGCCAGCGGGGCCTGCTGGTGGCGAGCCCCAAGAGCGGCAAGACGGTCATGATGCAGCACATCGCTCATGCCATCACCGCCAACTACCCGGAAGTGGTGCTGATCGTGCTGCTCATCGACGAGCGTCCCGAGGAAGTGACCGAAATGACCCGTTCGGTCAAGGGCGAGGTGGTCGCCTCAACCTTCGACGAGCCGGCGACGCGCCACGTGCAGGTGGCGGAAATGGTGATCGAGAAGGCCAAGCGCCTGGTCGAGCACAAGAAGGACGTGGTGATCCTGCTCGACTCGATCACCCGCCTGGCGCGCGCCTACAACACGGTGGTGCCGGCCTCGGGCAAGGTGCTCACCGGCGGCGTGGACGCCAACGCCCTGCAGCGGCCCAAGCGCTTCTTCGGCGCCGCCCGCAACATCGAGGAGGGCGGCTCGCTCACCATCATCGCCACCGCCCTGATCGACACCGGATCGCGCATGGACGACGTGATCTACGAGGAGTTCAAGGGCACCGGCAACATGGAGATCCATCTGGACCGGCGCATGGCCGAGAAGCGCGTCTATCCGGCCATCAACGTCAACCGCTCAGGCACGCGGCGCGAGGAGCTGCTGCTCAAGCCGGATGTGCTGCAGAAGGTGTGGATTCTGCGCAAGCTGCTGTACAACATGGACGACCTGGAGGCCATGGAATTCCTCCTGGACAAGATCAAGGCGACCAAGAGCAACGCGGAGTTCTTTGACGCCATGCGCCGCGGTTGAAGCCATTGCAAGTCCGCGATTATTGTGAGAAAATTGCCGCCTTTCATTTTGAGGGCGGCCACACCCGCCGTCCGCTGGCCCAGAGGAATTGCGATGAAATCCGGTATCCATCCCCAGTACGTTGAAATCGACGTGACCTGCAGTTGCGGCAACACCTTCAAGACCAGTTCCACCGCCGGCAAGCCGCTGCACGTGGAAGTCTGCTCCGCCTGCCATCCCTTCTACACGGGCAAACAGAAGATCGTGGATACCGCCGGCCGCGTCGAGCGCTTCCGCCAGAAATACGCGTCCAAGCAGCGCGCCGCCTGAGTCCCAGGCAAGGCATACTGAAAAAGGCAGCTTCGGCTGCCTTTTTTGCTTCCCCGGCCCGGCATTTGTGCCCGTTCCGATAAAATGACCGCCGGCGACGCCCACGCCGGGCGCTGTGGTCCAACAACAACCAGCCTGCACGCAAGCTACCAGCCATCCCAGGATGTCGTCCCTGCCCCGCTTTCCCCTGTCTTCTCCGCCGCGCGGGCTTTTCCTCGTCTTGCTTTGCAGCCTGTTCCTGCTGCCCGGACTGATCGGGCACGACCCCTGGAAGGGCGACGATGCCACCCATATCGGCGTCATCTATGGCTTCGCCACGGGCAACGACTGGCTGGTGCCGCGCCTGGCCGGCCAGCTCTACCTGGACAATCCACCGCTTTACTACTGGGTTGGCGCCTTAAGCGCCCGCGCCTTCGCTTTCCTGCTGCCATTGCACGATGCAGCGCGCCTGGCCAGCGGCTTGTTCGTCGGCCTGATGCTGCTGTTCCTGGGCCTGGCGGCGCGGCGCCTGAATGACTCCGCCGCCGGCTGCATCGCCCCCCTGATCGCCATCGGCTCCCTGGGCCTGTTCCTCCACAGCCATGAAACCCAGCCCCTCACGGCGCTGCTGGCCGCCAGCGCCGCGACCTACTACGGCCTCGCCCTCATGCCCGGCCATCCCCTGCGCGGCGGCGCCGTGGCGGGAGCAGCCATTGGGCTGGGCTTCCTGGCCTGCGGGCTGCTCGCCCTTGCCTTCCTGCTGCCCCTGGCGCTGCTGCTGCCGCTGGCGAGCCGCGAATGGCCTGCCAGGGCCTGGGGCAAGGGCCTGCTGACGCTTTTGCTGGTGGCCCTGCCCTTGTGCCTCCTCTGGCCCGTCCTGCTGGGCTGGCGCAGCGAGCAGCTGCTGGCGGCCTGGTGGTCCCGGGAGCTGGCCGATTTCCGCCTGGCCACGGACTGGGGCCTGCGTCTGCGCCGCTACCTGTCCATGCTGCCCTGGTTCGCCTGGCCGGCCCTGCCCCTGGCCTTATGGACCCTGTGGCGGGAGAGGCGCACCCTGGGTCGGGCGGGCGTGGCCCTGCCCCTGCTCGCCTTTGTCGTCAGCCTGGCGGTGCTGTTCGCCTTCTTCCCCAGCCGCAGCCTCACCGCCCTGCCGGTTCTCCCGTCCCTGGCGCTACTGGCGGTGCCCGCCGCGGGTAACCTGCGCCGGGGCGCCGCCAACGCCTTCGACTGGTTCGGCATGATGAGCTTCACCTTCTTCGCCGGCCTGATATGGCTGGGCTGGGTGGCCATGGTGTTCGGCGTGCCCCCGCGCATCGCGCGCAACTTCGCCAAGCTGGAGCCCGGCTTCGTCGCCCAGTTCTCCTGGCCGGCCTTTGCGGCGGCGCTGGTCCTGAGCCTGGCCTGGCTGTGGCTGATCGTCACCAGCCCCCGTTCGCCCTTCCGCGGCACGGTCCATTGGGCGGCCGGCGTGACGCTGCTGTGGTGCCTGATCATCGCCCTGTGGCTGCCCTGGATCGACTACGGCCGCAGTTACCGGGGCGTGGCCGAATCCCTGGCGCGCAGCCTGCCGAAAAATGCGGGCTGTGTCATCGGCAAGAACCTGGGAGAGACCCAACGGGCCTCGTTCCACTACTTCATCGGCCTTGCCACCGTGCCGGAAGGCAGCCGCGCCGCCGGCAAGTGCGACTACCTCCTGGTCCAGGGCAGCGCCCGGCAGGAGGTGCCGCCGGGCGCCGGTTGGCGCAAGGTCTGGGAAGAACATCGCCCGGGCGACAAGGTCGAACGCTATCGCCTCTATCGCAAGGAGTAAGCCGATGCTCGCTTCCGCCCTGCCCGAGTGGCAAGCCCTCACTGCCCACCGCGACTCCCTCGCCCGCCGCCATCTCAACGATCTTTTCGCCGCCGATTCCCAGCGCTTCGACCGCCTGTCCCTGCGCTTCGACGATTTCCTGCTGGACTTTTCCAAGCAGCGCGTCACTCCGGAAACGCTGGCGCTCCTGGTCAAGCTGGCGGAGAAGCGCGGCCTGCGCGAGTTCCTGGCGGACATGGCGGCGGGCAAGGCGGTCAACGCCACGGAGAACCGGGCGGCGCTGCACATCGCCCTGCGCGCCCAGGGCGGCTATGCCGTGGGCGGCCGCGACGTGACGGCCGAAGTGCAGGACACCCTGTCCCGCATGCGCGCCTTCGTGGCACGGCTGCGCGCCGGAGAGATGACCGGGGCGACGGGCAAGCCCTTGGCGACGGTAGTCAACCTGGGCATAGGCGGCTCCGACCTGGGGCCGCGCATGGCCGCTGCGGCTCTGTCCCCCTGGGCGAGCGCCGCCGTGGATGTGCGCTTCGTGGCCAATATCGATCCGGCGGAATTTGCCGCGGTCACCGCCGGCCTCGATCCGGCCCGGACGCTGTTCATCGTCGCCTCCAAGACCTTCACCACCAGCGAGACCCTCGCCAATGCCCGCGCCGCCCGGGAGTGGCTGGCGGCGGCCGGCATCGCCAGGGAGGCTGCCGGCGCCCATTTTGCCGCCGTAAGCAACAATCTGGCCGCTGCCCAGAGCCTGGGCATCGCCCCCGAGCGGTGTTTCCCGCTGCCAGAATGGGCGGGGGGGCGCTACTCCCTGTGGTCGGCCATCGGCCTGCCGCTGGCCTGTGCCGTGGGCATGGACCGCTTCGAGGAAATGCTGGCCGGCGCGCGCGACATGGACCGGCATTTCCTGGAAGCGCCCTTCGCGCACAACCTGCCCGTCGCCATGGCCCTGATCGGGCTATGGAACAGCGACTTCCTCGACGCCCCCACCCTGGCCGTGCTGCCCTATTGCCACCGCCTGGCGTGGCTGCCGGCCTATCTGCAGCAACTGGAGATGGAAAGCAACGGCAAACGCATCACCCTCGACGGGGAGCCGGTGGACTACCCCACATCTCCCGTCGTCTGGGGCATGCCCGGCACGGTGGGCCAGCACGCCTTTCACCAGTTGTTCTACCAGGGTACGCGCACCGTGCCCTGCGATTTCATCGTGCCCCTGCGCGCCAGCGCCGGGGAAGGCACGCCGCTGCCGGAGAACGCCACCGAAAGCCAGCAGGCCCTGGTGGCCAACGCCCTGGCCCAGAGCGCCGCGCTGATGCGCGGCCGCGACGTGGAAACGGCGCGCCGCCAACTGCTCGCCGCCGGCCGGTCGGCCGACGATGCCCGGCGGCTGGCGCCCCACCTGGAGTGCCCCGGCAACCAACCCAGCTCCACCCTCATGTTCCCGGAACTGACGCCGCGCAGCCTGGGCCGGCTGATCGCCCTCTACGAGCACAAGGTCGCCGTGCAGGGCTGCCTGTGGGGAGTGAACAGTTTCGACCAGTTCGGTGTCGAACTGGGCAAGCAGATGGCCCGGGAGATCCTGCCGCAGATGCTGGGCGGCGCCGCGGGCTTTGATTCATCCACCGCCGGGCTGCTGGCCTACGCCCAAAACGCTTTCAGCAAGGGAACGACGCCATGAACGAGGAAGTCTTGAACCTGAGCATCCGCAAGTTTCTCAAGAACGTGGGAGTCAATTCCCAGCGCGCCATCGAGCAGGCCATCGCCGAGGCCCGGCAGAAGGGGGCGCTCGCCGGCAACGAGATGTTCCCGGTGCGCATGACCCTGGAGGTCCCGGCCCTGCAGCTCTCGGTGCGCTTCGAGGGCGAGCTGGAGCTGGAGTAGCTAGAGTCTGAGAAAGTTGTCCCGGTAGTACTTCAGCTCGTCGATGGATTCATAGATGTCGGCCAGGGCCTCGTGCTTGCTCTGCTTGACCACGCCCTTGGCCAGATCGGGCTTCCAGCGGCGCACCAGCTCCTTGAGGGTGCTGACATCCAGGTTGCGGTAGTGGAAATAGGCTTCCAGGCGCGGCATCCAGCGCGCCATGAAGCGCCGGTCCTGGCATACGGAATTGCCGCACATGGGCGAAGTGCGCGGCGGCACCAGGTCCTGCAGGAAGGCGATGAGCCGCTCCTCCGCCTGGGCCTCGTCGAGCGTCGAGGTCTTGACCTTGTCGATGAGGCCGCTGCGCCCGTGGGTGGCCTTGTTCCACTCGTCCATGGCGTCCAGTACCGCGTCGGGTTGGTGGATCACCAGCACCGGCGCCTCCGCCACGGTGGCCAACTGGGCGTCGGTGACCACCAGGGCCACCTCGATGATGCGGTCGCCGTCGGGATTGAGGCCGGTCATTTCCATGTCCAGCCAGACGAGATTATTTTGATCCTGTGCCATAATTTTTTACCCGCACCTCGGCGCGGGCGCCGTCACGAACCGAAAAGCCGCCATTGTGTCATAGGTACCGCCATCCCCAAGCTATGGAAGACGCCTTCACGACCATCTTTCTCGTCGCCCTTGCTTTGACCACCGCCACCCGGCTGTGGCTCGCGTGGCGCCACGCCGGGCACGTGACGGCCCATCGCGATGCAGTCCCTCCGGAGTTTGCCGCCACCATTCCATTGACATCGCACCGCAAGGCCGCCGACTATACCGTGGCCAAGGTTCGCCTGGGCGTGATCGAGACGGTGGTGGGCGCGGCATTCCTGCTCGCCCTTACCCTGGGCGGCATGCTGCAGTGGCTCTACGATGCCTGGACGCCGCTGTTCGATGAGGGCGGCTATGCCCATGGCGTGGCGTTCATCGGCAGCCTGGCGGCTGCGAGCTTTCTGGTGGACCTGCCCTTTTCCCTGTACCGCACTTTCGTCATCGAGGAGCGCTTCGGGTTCAACAAGATGACCTGGCGCCTGTATCTGGCCGACCTGATGAAGGAAGGGTTGTTGGCCGTGGTGATCGGCATTCCGGTGCTGCTCGCGGTGCTATGGCTGATGAACCGCATGGGCGGCTGGTGGTGGCTCTACGTGTGGCTGTTCTGGCTGGGCTTCAACCTGCTGGTGCTGCTGGTCTATCCCACTTTCATCGCGCCGCTGTTCAACAAGTTCTCACCCCTGGCCGACGAGGGCCTGAAGGCACGCATCGAAGCCCTGCTGGCCCGTTGCGGCTTCCGCGCCGGCGGCCTGTTCGTGATGGACGGCTCGCGCCGCTCGGGCCATGGCAACGCCTATTTCACCGGCTTGGGCGCCGCCAAGCGCGTCGTGTTCTTCGACACGCTCATCGACAAGCTCGAGCCCGGCGAGATCGAGGCGGTACTGGCCCACGAGCTGGGGCATTACAAGCGTCGCCACGTCTGGAAGCGCGTGGCCCTGCTGGCGTTGGGCAGCTTGGTGTTCCTGGGCATACTGGGCTATCTCATCGACCAGCCCTGGTTCTATCGCGGGCTGGGGATGGAAAGCCGCAGCACCGCGGCGGCGCTGGTGCTGTTCTCCCTGGTGGCGCCCCTGTTCGTCTTCCCCCTGGCTCCCCTCATGAGCCACTTGTCGCGCCGCCACGAGTTCGAGGCCGACGCCTATGCGGCGCAGCAGACGCGGGCGGAAGACCTGGTCAGCGCCCTGGTCAAGCTGTACCGGGACAACGCCGCCACACTCACGCCCGACCCCCTCTACTCGAGCTTCTACGATTCCCATCCGCCGGCCGCGATACGGGTGGCGCGGCTGCGCATGAGTTAGGAGGAGCGCCATGCGTACCCTGTTCGGACTTCTGCTGTTGGCGCCGCTGGCAGCCATGGCCCAGCCTTTCGCCAATGGGGACGCGAAACTGGGCCAGCAGCTGCATGACAAGTCCTGCATCTCCTGCCACAAGCGCATGTACGGGGGCGATGGCTCCGAGATGTACACGCGCCTGGACTCCCAGATCAAGTCGCCCCAGGATCTGCTACAGCGCGTGGCCGCCTGCAACGCCCTGGTCAATGCCGGCTGGTTCCCGGAAGAGGAGGAGCACGTGGCGGCCTACCTGAACCAGAAGTACTACAAGTTCAAATAGCATCTTGAAGCGGGCTTCCGAAGGACAGGTCATCGCCGCCCATGGCAGGCAATACGAGGTCGAACTGGCCGACGGCTCGCTGCTTCTGTGCTTCACCCGGGGCAAGAAGAGTCATGTCGCCTGCGGCGACCGGGTCGTGGTCGAGGCGGCCGGCAAGGGCCAGGGGGTCATCGTCTCGGTGGCGCCGCGGCACACCCTGCTCTACCGCAGCGACGTCTTCCGCCAGAAGCTGATTGCCGCCAATGCCACCCAGGCGGTGATCGTCACCGCTGTGAAACCGAGCTTCAGCGAAGAACTGGTGTCGCGCTGCCTCGTCGCTGCCGAGCATCAGGGCATGCGCGCCCTCCTGGTGCTGAACAAGATCGATCTGCCCGAGGGCGTGGAGGAGGCGCGGACGCGGCTGCGGCCATTGCGCGCTTTGGGCTACGAGGTGGTGGAGCTGCACGCCAAGGCATCCATCGCGCCGCTGCGCCCTCACCTCCACGGGCAATTAAGCGTGCTGGTGGGCCAGTCGGGCATGGGCAAGTCCACCATCATCAATGCCCTGGTTCCCGGGGCACGGGCCGCGACGCGCGAAGTGTCCGAAGCCTTGGATTCGGGCAAGCACACCACCACCCATACCCGCCTCTACCGGCTCGACGCCGACAGCGCTGTCATCGATAGCCCGGGGATGCAGGAGTTCGGCCTGGCCCATCTGTCGGAAGAAGAGTTGCAGCAGGCCTTCGTCGAGTTCCGCCCCTACCTCGGCCGCTGCCGCTTCCGTGACTGCCACCACGATGCCGAGCCCGGCTGCGCCGTACGTGCAGCCTGCGAAGCGGGTGCCGTGAGCCTCCAGCGGCTCGCCTTGTTCCAGTCCATCCGCAAAGCCAACGCCGAAGCCACGCGTTTCTTCGCATAACCACCGCCGTGACCTGCATCACGCTGCTGTGGAAGCGCCGACAGCACTGTCGACCGGCCAACGCCGC
>JBMOQT010000361.1:0-1751 GCA_049320945.1 Pseudomonadota bacterium | reverse complement strand
TCGGCGACTTGTCGCGCAGCTTCTCGGAGCTGCTGCGCCGCCTGTCCCAGCACCACGGCTATCTGGAAAGCCTGGCCTCGCGCCTGTCCCACGAGCTGCGCACGCCCATGGCGGTGATCCGCTCCTCCCTGGAGAACCTCAAGCTGCAGCCGCTGCCGGCGGAGGCACGGGTGTACATGGAGCGGGCGGAAGAGGGCCTGCAGCGCCTGAACCGTATACTGACGCGCATGGCGGAGGCCACGCGCCTGGAGCAGAGCCTGCAATCCACCGAGCACCAGCGCTACGACCTGGCCGAGGTGGTGCGCGCCTGCGTCAGCGGCTACGAGCTGGCCTACCCGCAACGCCGGTTCGAGCTGCAGATCCTCGCCAGTCCGGTCCATGTTTCGGGCCAGCCCGACCTGGCCGCCCAGTTGCTGGACAAGCTGGTGGCGAACGCGGTGGATTTCTCCCTGCCCGAGGCGCCCATACGCATCGTGCTGGAGCTGGGGGTCGAGCGGGCCCTGCTGCGGGTGATCAACCAGGGACCGCCCCTGCCGGACCAGGCGCGCGACCGCCTGTTCGAGTCCATGGTATCCGTGCGGCCGGGGCCGGGCCAGGGCGAGCCGCACCTGGGGCTGGGCCTGTACATTGCCCGGCTGATCGCCGAGTTCCACGGCGGCTGGATCAAGGCCGAGAACCTGCCGGCGGGGGACGGGGTGATGATCACGGCCGCCTTCCGGCTCGACTGAGCCTGCATTACCCGGTACAGAAAAGGATGACTCGGAAAAGGATCGAGATGATGTCACGCACTGCGCAACCGTCGCCCTGGAGCCACAGGCGGGATCGCGACAAGGAAAGGGAGATCAAGCGCGAGGCGGTGCTGCGCGTGGCGGCGCAACTGTTCAATGAAAAAGGCTTCCATGCCACCTCGCTGGACGAGGTGGCGGAACGCCTGCACGTGACCAAGCCAACCCTCTACTACTACGTCAAGAACAAGGACGAGATCCTGTTCGAGTGCGTGCGCATCGGGCTGGAGATGATGCAGGCGGCGATCGCGGAGGCGGGAAAGTCGGGCGGCACGGCGATGGACAAGCTGATCGCAGCGATGCGCCAGTACGCCCTGATCGTCACCATGGACTTCGGCATGTGCCTCATCCGCGTGGGCGAGGATCCGCTGCCGCCGGAGAGCCGCCGGAGGCTGCGCGGCTTGAAGGCCAAGATCGACCGCGAGTTCCGGGCCCTCATCGAGCAGGGCATCGCCGAGGGCTCGCTGCAGCCGTACGATCCGAAGATCGCCGCCTTCACCCTGGCCGGCGCGCTCAGCTGGATAGGCCGCTGGTACCGGCCGGACGGCCCGTTGCGTCCGGAGGACATCGCCGACCAGTCGATCGCCGTCTTGATGAACGGCCTGTTCCACAGGGCACCCGCCCCGCCGCCGGCGAAGGGTGCTGCTTCATCGGCGACAGGCAAGGGCGCGGCTGCGCGCTCCCGCCGCACCGGGCGAAGCGAGTAGAGGGGTTCATCCGTCCGCGGCACGGTACGGACCGTGGCAAGCGGCGTTTCCTCTCGTTCAGGTTATGTTACCGTCTGGTAACAAACTTAATGTCAGGTATTGACGGTTGATGTTACTGATGGGTAGCATACGATACTAGACGGTATCAACGGCACCGATTGGCAACATGCGCCGGCAGTTTCCCGGCGACGGACAAGGGATGGAGAGGATGGACGGCGCTTCCCAGTTGTCGCCCTGGCGCAAGACGCGGGACCGCGAC
>JBMOQT010000360.1:0-1753 GCA_049320945.1 Pseudomonadota bacterium | reverse complement strand
CGCTGCTGGGACACACGCGGCTGTCGGTCATCGACATCGCCGGCGGCCATCAGCCCATGTTCTCGCCGGACCGCCGGCTGTCGATCGTGTTCAACGGCGAGATCTACAACTTCCGGGAGCTGCGGGCCGAGCTGGAGTCGCTGGGCTATGGGTTCCGCACCCGTTCCGATACCGAGGTGCTGCTGCACGGCTACGACGCCTGGGGCGAAGAACTGCCCCTGCGGCTGGACGGCATGTTCGCCTTCGTCGTCTGGGACGCAGTTCGGCGCACCGCCTTCGCCGCGCGGGACCGGCTCGGCATCAAGCCCCTGTTCTACTCGGCGACCCGGGGCCTGGCGCTGGCCTCCACCCTGGCGCCGTTCTTCCGGCTGCGGGGTTTTCCCCGGCGCCTGGACTACGAAGCGCTGCGGGACTACCTGGCTTTCCAGGCCGTTCTGGCGCCCCACACCATCCTGCGCGACGTCCGGCAACTGCCGCCGGCCTCGTGGCTGCGCTACGACGCGCACCGCGGCACCCTCGACCTGGGGCGCTACTGGGACATCCCCCTGCCTGCGCCGGACGCACCCCCCCGGGACGAGCTCGTGGCGCGGGTGGACGCCGCCCTGCGCCGCAGTGTCGCGCGCCAACTGGTGGCCGATGTTCCCTTGGGCGCCTTTCTCAGCGGCGGCCTGGACAGCAGCCTCGTGGTCCACTACATGGGCGAGGCGGGCGCTCGTCCGCTGAAGACGTTCAGCGTGCGCTTCGCGCAAGACGGCTTCGACGAATCGCCCCATGCGCTGGCCGTGGCACAACAGTATGGCACCGAGCACCATGTGATCGATGCACCCGCAATCGGCGCGGAGGAACTGCTCGGTGCACTACGCGTCCTCGACCAACCCCTGGCCGATCCTGCCTACGTCACGACGGCGGCACTGGCCCGCTGGACCCGGGGCCACGTTACCGTGGCCTTGTCGGGCGACGGGGGCGACGAGTTGTTCGGTGGCTATGCCCGCTTTCTCGATGAGGAAAGCGCTCACCCGGACAACATCCCGCGACGCCTGCTGCGGGCCATGCTCGCCCACGGGCTGGCACCGGGCGCGCTGCTACGCCGCAGCCTGGCGGGGCAGGAGCTGCTGCTCTACCGCAAAGTGGAGCTGGGACCGTGGGAAGTGTCGCGCAAAAGCTTCAAGACCTACCTCGCCGCCGACGCTTGGCGCGAGTGCCGGCCGCAGGCCACGCTCAACTTGTGGCAAGACCTCATCCGGCGCTTCGGCGGCAAGATGAACACCGATGCCCTGATGCGCGCCGACCTGTGGACCTACCTTTCCGAGAATTGCCTGGCCAAGACCGACCGCGCCAGCATGGCCCACGGCCTCGAAGTACGCGTGCCGTTGCTGAGCAACGAGGTGCTGGATGTTGTGCTGCCCCTGCCCGCGCGGGTGCACTTCTCGGGCAGACAGGGCAAGTTGCTGCTCCAGCAGCTGGGAAGAAAATACCTGCCCGAGACCGTGTGGAACCGGCCCAAGCACGGTTTCTCGGTTCCGCTTGCCGATTATTTCAAGGGACAATGGTCCGCAGTCTGCGACAACTACATGACCCGATGCCGCGACCTGGCTCCCTTCCTCGATCATCGGGCGGTGGCCCGGCTGTGGCGCGAGGCCCGCGCCGGACGGGGCTCCCGACGGCTGGCCTATACATTCTTCGTGTTGCTTGCGTGGATCGAGCAGCACCCGCTGCAATCATGAACGGTGACGAACATGGAAGCCAGCTACCT
>JBMOQT010000359.1:0-1756 GCA_049320945.1 Pseudomonadota bacterium | reverse complement strand
CCTGGCGGTGGCCCTGGTCTATGCCCTTGCCATGATCCCGGCGCGCCGCATGAACGTCGCCCGGCCCAACCTTTGAGGCTAGGAACCTCAGATGCCACCTGTGAGGACCACCATGGACCACATACGCGTACACAAGCACCCCGAAGGCGTGCTGGCCATCGCCATCGACCGTCCCGAGCGCCGCAACGCCCTCAGCGCCGCCATGTACGAAGCCTTGAGTGCCGCCGTCGAGGCCGGCGAGGCCGATGCCGAGGTGCGGGTGCTGCTGCTCCACGGCGCCGCCGGCAATTTCACAAGCGGCAACGACATCGCCGATTTCCGGCAGCCGGCGGGTAGCTGGCCCAGCCCGGGCATGCGCTTCCTGCAGACCGTCGCCGCGGCGAGGAAGCCGCTGCTGGCGGCGGTGGAGGGCTATGCCGTAGGCATCGGCACGACCATGCTGCTGCACTGCGACGCGGTGTACGCCGGCGCCACGGCGCGTTTCCGCCTGCCCTTCGTGAACCTGGGCCTGTGCCCGGAAGGCGCCTCCAGCTACCTGCTGCCGCGCCTGGCCGGCTACAAGGAGGCGGCGCGGCTGCTCCTGTTTGGCGACGAATTCGACGCCGCCACGGCCCAGGCGGCGGGCATCGTCACAGAACAGACGCCCGAAGGCAGGGCCCTCGAGCGCGCCCTGGAGCGGGCGGCGGTGCTGGCGCACAAGGCGCCCGAGGCCCTGCGCGTCACCAAGGCGCTGCTGCGCCGGGGCGACGCGCGCGCGGTGGAGGACACCCTGCTCTACGAGGCCCAGTGCTTTGCCCGCTGCCGGGAATCGGCGGAGGCCCAGGAAGCCTTCGCCGCCTTCTTCGAAAAGAGGCCCGCGGACTTTAGTCGTATCAAGTAGTATTTTCGCCATTACAAGGAGATTGCGGTGGAAACCATGACCACGGACGACACGCTGCAGGCGCGCCGGGAGGGCGCGACCGAAGCCCAGGCCGGGAAACCCAGGACCAAGGAAGATCGCCACTTCGTCACCGCGCTGGCGCGCGGCCTGGACGTGCTCGCCTGCTTCCGCTCCAGCGACAAGATGCTGGGCAACCACGAGATCGCCAAGCGCTGCAAGCTGCCCAAGTCTACGGTGTCGCGCCTCACCTACACCCTCACCAAGCTGGGCTATCTGAGCTACGTGGAGGAATCGGGCAAGTACCGCCTGGGCAGCGCCACCCTGTCCCTGGGCAGCGCCATGCTGGCGCGCATGGACGTGCGCCAGATCGCCCGCCCCCTGATGCAGGAACTGGCCGACTTCTCCCAGGGCATGGTGTCCCTGGGCACGCGCGACCGGCTGAGCATGATCTACGTGGAGAACTGCCGCAGCCAGTCGGCCCTCACCTTGAGCCTGGACGTGGGCTCGCGCATCCCCGTGGCCACCACGGCCATGGGCCGCGCCTACCTGGCGGTGTGCTCGGAGCGCGAACGCAACGACCTCATGGAACAGGTGCGCGAACTGGATGAGGTGGCCTGGCCGCGCATCCGCCAGGGCATCGAGACGGCGCTGCAGCAGTACCAGGAACTCGGCTGCTGCTGCTCCTTCGGCGACTGGCAGCAGGATGTCAATGCCATCGCCGTGGGCCTGCGCCCGGGCGGCGGCCAGCCGCCCATGGCGATCAATTGCGGCGGCCCGGCCTTCAGCCTGTCCAAGGAATTCCTGCTGCAGGAAGTGCGCCCGCGCCTGATCGAGCTGGTGCAGCGCCTGGAAGCCTCCCTCGGCAGCCGCGGCTGA
>JBMOQT010000358.1:0-1758 GCA_049320945.1 Pseudomonadota bacterium | reverse complement strand
GCTTCCGTGAAGTGCCGGTGATCGAGGTGATGACCATGCCGCGCCCCGACCAGCCGCCCCTGGGCGCCGGCGAATCGGCGTCGGTGCCGGGCACGGCGGCGATCGCCAACGCCATCTTCGACGCCACGGGTGTGCGCTTCCGCCAGCCGCCGTTCACGCCCGAAGTGGTGCGCGCCGCCCTCAATCCCCTGCCGGCGCCTGCCGCGCCCGCTGCGCCGCAGCCGCATCCGCGGCCGGCAGCCGCGCCCTGGCCCAGGGGGCGGCGCTGGTGGGCACGGGCCGGCGCACTGGCGACCGGTGTGGTTGGCCTGGTGGCGGGGATGCTGGGCCTGCGTGCGGAGATTGCGCCGGTCACCCGGCCCGACGCCAGCATCTACACGGCGGCGGTGATCGAACGGGGACGGCAGCTGGCGGCGATCGGCAACTGCGCCACCTGCCACACTGCCCCGGGCGGCATCGAGAACGCCGGCGGGCTGGCCATGGACACGCCCTTCGGCACGGTCTACAGCACAAACCTGACGCCCGACGTGGAAACGGGCATCGGCGCCTGGTCCTTCAGCGCCTTCCAGCGCGCCATGCGCGAGGGCATCTCGCGCGACGGCCGCCTGCTGTATCCGGCCTTTCCCTACACCTCGTTCACCTGGATGACCGACGACGACCTGACTGCGCTGTATGCCTATCTCATGGCCCAGCCGGCGGTGCGTTCCCAGGTGCCGGAAACGAAGCTGGCCTTCCCCTTCAGCATGCGGCCCCTGTTGTCCATGTGGAACGCCCTGTTCCTGACGCCCGGCGCCCGCACCCAGATCGATCCCGACCGCTCGGCCCAGTGGAACCGGGGCGCCTACCTGGTGAACGGACTGGGCCATTGCGGCGCCTGCCACACGGAGCGCAACGCTCTGGGGGCGGAGCGCAACGGCGAGGCGTTTTTGGGCGGCGCCGTGGTCAAGGGCTGGGAGGCCCCGGCGCTCACCTGGGCCACGAAAGCGCTGGTACCCTGGACCGAGGAGGAACTGTACCGCTACCTGCGCTATGGCTACAGCGAGCACCACGGCAGCGCCAGCGGACCCATGGCGGACGTGGTGCGAAACCTTGCTACCGTATCCGAGGCCGACGTGCGCGCCATGGTCCACTACCTGGCTTCCTTCAATCCGCCCATATCCCGGGCCGAGGCCGAGGCGGCTGCACGGGACGCGGTCGCCGCGGGCCAGGCCGCGGCCCCGGTGCTGGCCGGCCCGGCGCAGCGCATGTTCGAGACCGCCTGCGGTGCCTGCCACCACGACGGCGAAGGCCCGCAGCTGCTGGGGGTCAACATCCCCCTGGCGCTCAACAGCAATGTCCACAGCGACCGGCCCGACAACCTGCTGCGGGTGATCCTGGAAGGCATACGCCAGCCGGCCACGGCGGAGATTGGTTTCATGCCGGCGTTTGCGGACGCCCTGGACGACCGGCAGATCGCCGAGCTGGCCGCCTACATGCGCCAGCGCTATGCGCCGGGCAAACCCGCCTGGCCCAATCTGGTCCAAGAAGTGGCGCGCCTGCGCGCCTCGCCCTCGGGGCCTGGCACGCGATGAGCCCTCTTAAAATTGCCTTCAACGCAAAGGCCGCGAAGTAGCGCAAGAGGTTTAACTGAATCCAACGGAGAGCAGACATGCGCAAGTACCTGCATATTGATTTGGCGGATCGCTCGGTGCGGGGCGAGGAGTTTCACGGCGAGCGCATTGTGCGCGCGGGGCGCTACTTCATTGCCCAGACGCTGCT
>JBMOQT010000357.1:0-1764 GCA_049320945.1 Pseudomonadota bacterium | reverse complement strand
AGCGCCGCCATGAGCATGCCCGGGGTGATCTTGTCGCAGTTGGAAATGCACACCATGGCGTCGGCGCAGTGGGCGTTGACCATGTACTCCACCGAGTCGGCGATCAGCTCGCGCGAGGGCAGGGAATAGAGCATGCCGCCGTGGCCCATGGCGATGCCGTCATCCACGGCGATGGTGTTGAACTCCTTGGCGACGCCGCCGGCGGCCTCGATCTCGCGCGCCACCAGCTGGCCCAGATCCTTCAGGTGCACATGGCCCGGCACGAACTGGGTGAAGGAATTCACCACGGCGATGATGGGTTTGCCGAAGTCGCCATCCTTCATGCCGGTGGCGCGCCACAGGGCGCGGGCGCCGGCCATGTTGCGGCCGTGGGTGGAAGTGCGGGAACGGTATTGGGGCATGGCAAACCTCTGGAGCAGGAAGCAGCGCGGGCGCGGCTCGGAAACATCAACGGGTAGAATGGGGATTTTAACGAATTACGGCCTCGCCATGCTGGTTCATCCTCAATTCGACCCCGTCGCCGTCCACCTGGGCCCCCTGGCCATCCGCTGGTACGGGCTCATGTATCTGCTCGCCTTCATCCTGTTCATGGTGCTCGGCCGGGTGCATGCCCGGCGCCGTCCCGACCAGGCCTGGACCGGCAAGGATATCGACGACCTGCTGTTCTACGGCGTGCTGGGGGTGGTGATCGGCGGGCGCCTGGGGCAGGTGCTGTTCTACGAGCCGGCCTACTACTTCAGCCACCCGGCCGAGATCCTGGCCGTATGGAAGGGCGGCATGTCCTTCCATGGCGGCTTCCTGGGGGTGCTGGCGGCGGTGGCCCTGTACGCCCGCAAGCGGGGCAGGCACTTCTGGGAAATCACCGACTTCATCGCTCCCCTGGTGCCCCTGGGCCTGGCGGCGGGGCGCATCGGCAACTTCATCAACGGCGAGCTGTGGGGCCGGCCGGCCAGCCCCGACCTGCCCTGGGCCATGGTGTTCCCCCAGGTGGATGCGCTGCCACGCCACCCGTCCCAGCTCTACCAGGCGGGGCTGGAGGGCCTGGCCCTGTTCGTGCTCCTGTGGTGGTTCGCCGGCAGGCCGCGCCCCCGCGCCGCGGTGTCGGCCCTGTTCCTCATGGGCTACGGCGTGTTGCGTTTCGTGGCCGAGTATTTCCGCGAGCCGGACGAGGGCATCTTCGGCCTGTCCTATACCATCAGCATGGGGCAGTGGCTGTCCCTGCCCATGGTGTTGACGGGGGCGGCGCTGCTGGCCTGGGCGTGGCGGCGGCCGGCTAGCGGAAACGGTTGATCGCGTCCCGCGTCTCCCGCGCCGCCGCGCGCGCCGCCGCGGCGTAGTCCTCGCCCCGGCCGGCGTAGAGGATGGCGCGGGAAGAGTTGATCATGAGGCCGGTGCCCTGGGCCGTGCGCCCGGCCTTGACCGCGGCCTCGATGTCGCCCCCCTGGGCGCCGATGCCCGGCACCAGCAGCGGCATGTCGCCCACCAGGCGGCGCACTTCCGCCAGCTCGGCCGGGAAGGTGGCGCCCACCACCAGGGCGCACTGGCCGCCGCGGTTCCATTGGCTAGCCACCAGCTCGGCCACGTGCTGGTAGAGCCTGCGCCCGCCGGTCTCCAGGAATTGCAGGTCGCTGCCGCCCGGGTTGGAGGTACGGCACAGGACGATGACGCCCTTGTCGCCATAGGCGAGATAGGGCGCGACGGAATCGAAGCCCATGTAGGGATTGACCGTGAGGGCATCGGCGCGGAAGCGCTCGAAGGCCTCGC
>JBMOQT010000356.1:0-1769 GCA_049320945.1 Pseudomonadota bacterium | reverse complement strand
ACGAATTCGGAGCCAAGGAAGGGCAGCAGCGCAAAGGCCGCGACGAAACTGCCCAGGGCCAGGGCCAACACGCTCTTGCGGTGCGACAGACTCCAGGCCAGGAGGCGCTGGTAGCCCTGCTCGAGCCACCCGTTCAGGCGCGCGAACCAGGCCAGCAGGCGTCCCAGGGGACCGCGGCCGTAATGGCCCTCGGCCTGGGGATCGTGCCACAGGCTGGACAGCATGGGGTCGAGGGTGAAGCTGACGAACATGGAGATCAGCACCGCCGCCACCACGGTGATGCCGAACTGGTGGAAGAAGCGGCCGATGATGCCGCCCATGAAGCCCACCGGCAGGAACACGGCGACGATGCTGAAGGTGGTGGCCAGCACCGCCAGGCCGATCTCGGCCGTGCCGTCCAGGGCCGCCTGGCGGTGGCCCTTGCCCATGGCCACGTGGCGCACGATGTTCTCGCGCACCACGATGGCGTCGTCGATGAGCAGGCCCACCGACAGGGACAGGGCCATGAGGGTCAGCACGTTGAGGGTGAAGCCGAAGGCGTACACGAACAGGAAAGTGCCGATCAGGGCGATGGGCAGGGTCAGCCCGGTGATCACCGTGCTGCGCCAGGAGGCGAGGAACAGGAAGACGATGGCGATGGTGAGCAGCGCCCCTTCCACCAGGGTGCTGCGCACGTCGCGCACCGAGTTGCGGATGCCCACGGAGGCGTCGCGCACCACCTCCAGGCGCACGTCGGCGGGCAGTTGCCCGGGCAGCTCCGCCACCGCCCGGCGCACCGCGTCCACCACGGCGATGGTGTTCTCGCCCTGGGCCTTGACGATGTCCACCGACAGGGCACGGCGGCCGTTGATGAGGGCCACCGACTCCTCCTCCGCCTGGCCGTCGATCACGTCGGCCACCTGGCCGAGGGTGACCGGGCGGGCGCCGCGGCGCGCCACGATGAGGTTGCGGAAATCCTCGGCGCTCTCGAGCCGGCCCATGACCTGCACCACCCGGTCCTGGCCGCCGCCGCTCACGGGGCCGGCCGGCACCTCCTGGTTCTCGGCGCGCAGGGCGGCGATCACCTGGTCGGCGCCCACCTGATGGGCCTCCAGGTCGGCCAGGCGCAGGTGCACGCGCATCTCGCGCTTGACGCCGCCCACCAGGGTGGCCTGGCCCACGCCGCGCACGTTCTCCAGGCGCTTCTTGACGATTTGATCGGCCAGCGTGGTGAGGCTGCGCAGGTCGCGCGTGTCGGACATCACGGCCACCGAGACGATGGGGAAGTCGTCCGGGTTGAAGCGCGTGACCGTGGGCTCCTTCACTTCGTCGCGCAGGGAGGAGCGGATGGCGGCGATCTTCTCGCGCACGTCCTGGGCGGCGACCTTGGCATCGACGGAAAGGTCGAACTCGATCACCACCACCGACTGGCCCTCGTAGGAGCGCGAGGACAGGGTCTTGATGCCGCTGACGGTGTTGACCGCCTCCTCGATCTTGCGCGTGACCTCTTCCTCGACCGCTTCGGGTGCCGCACCCGGGTAGCCGGTCTGCACCACCACCACGGGGAAGGACACGTCCGGGAACTGATCCACCGACAGGCGCTGATAGGAGAACAGCCCCAGCACCAGCAGCGCCAGCATCATCATGGTGGCGAAGACGGGATTGCCGACACTGACGCGCGTGAGCCACATGGCGGACGCCCTTCTTTAGCGGCTGGCTTGGACGGCATCGGCGCTGCGGATCTGCGCCTGCGCCCCCTCGTTCAGGGTGCCCAGGTTGTGGCGCACCAC
>JBMOQT010000355.1:0-33384 GCA_049320945.1 Pseudomonadota bacterium | reverse complement strand
GGTGCCGCGCACCGTCAGGCCGCCGCCGATGGACAGGGCCTGGCGCACGGTCATGTTGGGCGCCAGGGGATAGGCGCCCGGCTTCTGCACTTCTCCATAGACGTAGAACACCGGCGCCGGCGGCACGTAGATGATGTCCTCGTTGCCCACCAGCAGGCTGGCGCCGGCTTCGCCCCCGGCAAACACCTTCTGCAGGTCGATTTCTTCCTTGGTCTTGGCGCCGTCCTTGCCGCGGCGGATGACATGCACCACCTGGGAGCCCTTCTCGTTGATGCCGCCCGCCTGGGCGATCAGGTCGGTCACCGTCGCCACGGCTCCGATGGGATACTTGCCGGGCTTGTTCACCTCACCCAGCACCGAGGCCTGCTGGCTGCGGTATTGGAGGACGAGCAGGTTCACCTGGGCCTGCTTGAGGAAGTTGCCGTCGGTGAGCAGCTTGGCGATCCTGGCTTCCGCGGCGTTCTTGCTCAGCCCGCCCAGCACCACCTTGCCCACCAGGGGAAACGAGATGGCGCCGTCCTCGGCGATTTGCGCTTCGGTGGTCAGGTCGGGGTTGTTGTACACCGTCACCTTGACCACGTCGCCGGGACCCAGCTTGTATTCCTCGTTCGCCGCGTGCGCCGCGGCGGCAAGACAAAGCACCAGAACAGTCAACGACAAGAGCCTCGCGATCATGGTTGTCACCTCTTTGTAGGGTTATCAGTACGCGTTGCGGTCGCGCCATACGATCCCGATCGTCCTGAGCACGATCGAAAGATCCAGGCCGAGCGACCAGTGCCTCAGGTAATCGAGGTCGTACTCCACGCGCCTTTTCATCTTCTCCAGGGTTTCCGTTTCGCCGCGCAGGCCATTCACCTGGGCCCAGCCGGTGATTCCCGGCCGCACCTTGTGGCGCAGCATGTACCCGTTGATGAGCTTCCTGTACTGCTCGTTGTGGGCGACCGCATGGGGCCGCGGCCCCACCACGCTCATGCGTCCCTGCAGCACGTTGAGGAACTGGGGCAGCTCGTCCAGGGACGTCCGGCGCAGGAACCTGCCGAAGGGCGTGATGCGTCCGTCATTACGGGTGGCCTGTACCACGCGTTCGCCGTCCTCGCACACGGTCATGGTGCGGAACTTGTAGACCACGATCTCCTCGCCATCGAGACCATAGCGGCGCTGCTTGAACAGCACCGGTCCCGGCGAGCTGAGCTTCACGCCGATGGCAATGGCCAGCATTAGCGGCCAGATGAGCAGCAGGATGGCGCCGGCCAGGACGATGTCGCTGACGCGCTTGAGAATGCCGTTCATGCCGCAGAAGGGCGTCTCGCAGATCGCCACCACGGGAATGCCGTTGATGTCCACGAAACGTGCCTGGATGAGATCGAACACGAAGATGTCCGGCACGAAATAGATCGACGCCGTGGTGTCGCGCAACTCGTCCAGCAAACGCAGGATGCGCGGTTCGGCAGCCATGGGCAGGGAAATGTAGATGACGTTGATGCCGTGGCGCCGCACATACTCGGGCACGTCCTCCAGCCGCCCCAGCACCTGGCCCTCCTCGAGCCGCGGCAGCCGCTCGGCGCTGCGGTCGTCGAAAAAGCCCTTCACTTCCCCCAGGCAGGGATCGTCGCGCAGCTTCTGCGCCAGCTCGCAGCCCAGCTCGTTCACGCCCACGATCAATTGACTGCGCCTGGCCGCGCCCGTGCCGACCACGCGGTAGAGCACGCGCCGGGCGAGCGCCTGGGCGCCCAGCAGGGCGAAGGGCGTAACCGCGAACCAGGTGAGGATCACCTTGCGCGAATAGACGTCCGAAACCTTGGTGGCGAAGGCAAGCAGCAGCAGCACCGTCACCATGAAAGCCCACTCCACCAGCACGCCGCGCTTGACGAAGTCGAGCGGCTTGGCGGTGCCCACATGCGCCAGCTGGGCTTCGCCGCAGATCTGGGTGGCGATAATGAAGGACAGCACCGCCAGGGCGATGTAAGGCGTCGAGAACGGCTGTCGGTAGACCAGTGCGCACAGCAGCAAAGTGGCGACAATGACAATGGGGTTGAGCAGCTGCTTGACGAAGGCCACCGCCGGCACCTCGGCGCTGCCTACCGAAACGCGCTGGGCGGCAGCGCGCGGGTAGCGCCTGAGCGTCGTTTGGGCCTGGGCGCGCCGGCCGCTGCGCGGGTGCACACGATCGGGCGCAAGTCGGGACGATCGGTTGGGTTGGGCTATCATGGCGTTCGATCAGATCGTCGGCCGCAGACAAGCCCCTCCCAAGCTTCGGGTGATTCCATTTTCCTTGTTCGATTCGCCAGCGCCTTCAACGGCACACCCCCATTTTTTAATGGATGCTGAAACCGGCCGTGCCGGCACTTTTTGCAGCCGGTGCGGCCCCCGCAATCGCCTGCGCCCAATGCAAGCGATATGCCAAAAGGGAAAAGGCGTTTTAATTCCGTTCATTACGACAACAGGGCAAACCCGGGCGGAAACCGATGAGAAGAATAGGCGGCCGATACGCAGCAAAAGCTGTCGTGGCCCTGCGACAGCGTCGCCGCAACGACGATTCAAGTAAATGAAATAGCGCGGAAATATATGTCGTTGGGCTGAGACACGCGCCGCCTGGTGCGCCTCACGACAAGGGGAAATCAGGACAACAGCATGAAGGTCTTACAAGACCGGCTGTAAGAATTTCCTGTGGGGGAGCGATATGACGAGCGGATGCCGCTCAGTGCATTTCCGAGCGCGGCGGCAGCGGCAGGGGCAGCACGGCGATGCCCTCCTCCAGCAGCTCCTTGGCCTCATGCACCGAAGTGACGCCGCGGATGTTGCGCGCCGGGACTTCCTCGTAATGGATCTTGCGCGCCTCCTCGGCGAAGCGTTCGCCGACATCCTCGCTGTTCTCCAGCACTGCCTGCAGGAGCTTGACCAGCGGCGGAACTTCCTGCTTGCTCGGCGCCGGCTCCGCCCTGGTGCGGGCGCGCACGACGCGGGGACCCGAGGGCAGCCGCACCACGGCCGTGCTGCCGCAGGCCGGACAGCTCACCAGGCCGCGCGCGTTTTGGCCGGCGAAATCCTCGTTCGAGCGGAACCAGCCCTCGAACTTGTGCTGCTGCTCGCAAACGAGATTCAGGACGATCATCGGAAGAGATAAACCTGCATTTCCAGTGCAGATTTTACCAGACTGCATCGGTCAGCCGCGTCCTGATACTGCTGGTGCCCGGAGCGGGACTCGAACCCGCATGGCCTTGCGGCCGAGGGATTTTAAGTCCCTTGTGTCTACCAATTTCACCATCCGGGCGCCGGCCGCGTGCCAGGATGCGCTCAGCCGAATGAGATGCGATGTGGAGGCGGGGGTCGGAATCGAACCGGCGTACACGGCTTTGCAGGCCGCTGCATGACCACTCTGCCACCCCGCCCGGGATGGATTAGAGATAGAAAAGGGGAAAGCTGGCGCTTTCCCCCGAGAAACCTGGAGCGGGAAACGAGTCTCGAACTCGCGACCTCAACCTTGGCAAGGTTGCGCTCTACCAACTGAGCTATTCCCGCAAGACAGACGCGCATTATAGCGGCACCAGACAGAGTGTCAAGGCGTGATGCTATTCGCGCTCATTCGCCCCGGACAGCTCGGGCCAGGCCATGCGCAGGTAGTAGCCCATGGACCACAGGGTGAGCAGCGCCGCGAGATAGATGAGCCAGGTGCCCGCCGCCTGGGGCGAGAAGGAGCCGATGGGGGTGTGATACAGGAGCATGGGAATGGCCACCATCTGGCTGGCGGTCTTCAGCTTGCCCAGGAAGGACACCGCCACGCTGCGCGAGGCGCCGATCTTGGCCATCCATTCGCGCAGGGCTGAAATGGCGATTTCGCGGCCGATGATGATGAAGGCGATGATGGTGTCGATGCGCTCGAGCTGCACCAGGATGATCAGGGCCGCCGCCACCATGAGCTTGTCGGCCACCGGATCGAGAAAGGCGCCGAAGGCCGAGGTCTGCCTCAGGCTGCGCGCCAGGTAGCCGTCCAGCCAGTCGGTGAGCGCGGCGGCGATGAAGATGATCATGGAGATGAGATTCTGCTCGGCCGGCGTGAACCAGTGGTGCGGCACGTAGAAGATGCCGACGAACAGCGGGATCAGCAGGATGCGCCCCCAGGTGAGCAGGTTCGGCAGGTTGAGCGGCATGGAAGGCGTTGGCTTGTTAGTGCAGCTGATTGTATATGTCTTCCGCCAGTTTGCGGCTGATGCCTGCCACGCGGCACAAGTCCTCCACGGTGGCGGCGAGCACCCCCTGCAGGCCGCCGAACTGGGCCAGCAGGCGCTTGCGCCGCGCCGGGCCGATGCCCGGAATGTCCTCCAGCCGCGACTTGCCGCGCACCCTGGCGCGCGCTGCCCGGTGGCCGGTCAGGGCGAAGCGGTGGGCCTCGTCGCGCACCTCCTGGATGAGATGCAGGGCCGGATCGTCCGGGCGCAGATGCAGCGGCTCTTCCAGGCCCGGCACGATCAGGGCCTCCAGGCCGACCTTGCGCTCTTCCCCCTTGGCGATGCCCACCGCGGGGATGTCGTCCAGGCTCAGCTCGGCCAGGATGTTGCGCGCGGCATCCAGCTGCCCCTTGCCGCCGTCGATGAGCACCAGGTCCGGACGCATCCCCTCCCCCGCCGCCACTTTCTCGTAGCGGCGCGCCAGGGCCTGGCGCATGGCGGCGTAGTCGTCGCCGGGGGTGATGCCGGCGATGTTGTAGCGGCGGTACTCGCCCTTCCTCATGCGCCCGTCGATGCACACCACGCAGGAGGCCACCGTGGCCTCGCCCTGGGTGTGGCTGATGTCGAAGCACTCGATGCGCCGCGGCGCCTCGGCCAGGCCCAGCGCCTGTCCCAGGGCCGCCAGCTTCTTGTCCACCGTCGATTTCACCTGCAGCTCGGCGGCGATGGCATGGCGCGCGTTCTTCTCCGCCAGCGCCATCCAGGCCTTCTCGGTCTCGTTGCGCGGCGCGGTGATGGCCACACGCTTGCCCAGCAGGGCTACCAGCCCGGCGCGGAACTCCTCGGCCACGGGCTGATTCACCAGGATGCGCAGGGGCGCCGGATGTTGCGTGTAATGCTGCTCCAGGAAGGCCTCCAGGGCATCGGCGGGCGCGTAGTCCCGGGCGTTCTGGGGGAAGTGGGCCTTGTCGCCCAGGTGCCGGCCGCCGCGCACCAGGGCGTGGTTGACGCACAGCACGCCCGCCTCCGACACGGCCGCCACGATGTCCACGTCCTCCTCCCGGGTGCTGCTCATGAACTGGCGATGCAGCACCTTCTGCAGGGAGCGGATCTGGTCCCGCAGCGCCGCCGCCCGCTCGTACTGCAGGCGCGCGGCGGCCTGGTTCATGGCCTCGGTGAGGCGGTCCACCACCTCGCCGTGGCGCCCCTTGAGCACCAGCTCGGCAAGCTGCACGTCGGCGGCATACTCCTCGGGGGAGATCAGGCCGACACAGGGGGCGGTGCAGCGATGGATCTGGTGCAGCAGGCAGGGCCGCGAGCGGTTCTGGAACACGCTGTTCTCGCAGGTACGCAGCAGGAACACCTTCTGCAGCAGCTGGATGCTTTCCCGCACCGCCTGGGCGTTGGGGAAGGGGCCGAAATAATGCGCCCGCTTGTCGAAGGCGCCCCGGTGGAAAGCCACGCGCGGGAAGGCGTCGGCCGACAGCTCGATGTAGGGATAGGTCTTGTCGTCCCGGAACAGGATGTTGAACTTGGGCGCCAGGCTCTTGATGAGATTGCTTTCCAGCAGCAGCGCCTCGGCCTCGGAGCGGGTGGCCGTGATCTCCACCCGCTCCACCTGCTGCACCATGAGCTGGATGCGCGGGCTGAGGTTGGTCTTCTGGAAATAGGACGACACCCGCTTCTTCAGGTTCTTGGCCTTGCCCACGTAGAGCACGGCCCCCTCGCCGCTGACCATGCGATACACACCCGGCTCCTCGGGCAGGGTCTGGATCAGGGCTTTGGGGTCGAGCATGGCGGGAATGGCTTAGCCCAGCTCCCGGCGGATGGCGTCGAACACCTGGTGGAAGGCCGCCGCCGTCAGCCGGCCGGTCTGGGTGTTGTAGCGGCTGCAATGATAGCTGTCGTAGAGCACGGTGCCGTCGGGCAGGACATGGCGCGCGCCGTGGGCAAACCCGTGGGCGCTGCGCTTCACGCCGTGCGCCAGGAGCACGGCGTTGTGGGCGATCAGCCCCAGGGCCAGGATCACCTTGATGTCGGGGCTGCCCTCCAGCTCGCCGGCCAGGTGGCGGTTGCAGCGGCGGATCTCGCTGGTCTCCGGCTTGTTCTCCGGCGGCACGCATTTCACCGCGTTGGTGATGCGGCAGTCCAGGAGGCGCAGGCCGTCGTCGGCCGACAAGGATTCCGGGCGGCTGGCAAAGCCGTAGCGATGTAGGGTCTGGTACAGCAGGATGCCGGCATAATCACCGGTGAACGGCCGGCCCGAGCGGTTGGCGCCGTGGAAGCCGGGCGCCAGGCCGACGATCAGCAGGCGCGCCCGCTCGTCGCCGAAGGGCAGGACCGGCCGGGCATGATAGCCGGGATGGCGGCGCCGGATGTCCGCCAGGAAGTCCGCCAGCCGCGGGCAGGCGCGGCATTCGAGGAGCGGCTCCATTGTGGCTCAGGCCTTGGGCGCCGCCAGGGCCGCCACCGTCTGGCGCGCTGCCTGATAGGCCGTCTGCCCCTCCAGGGCGTCGCGCCCCATGGCCGGCCCGGGCGGCAGCAGCCGCTGCAGGCGCAGGGCGCTCTCCTCGTGGAAGTGGGGCCGCCAGGCGTCCAGCAGCCGGGCGGCGGATTCCGGCGCGTTGCACACCAGCACCATGTCGCAGCCGGCGGCGAGTGCCGCCTCGGCCCGCTCGACGATTCCGCCCGCCACGCTCGCTCCTTCCATGGACAGGTCGTCGCTGAAGATCACGCCGTCGAAACCCAGCTCGCCACGCAGCACGGTCCTGAGCCAGTAAGGGGAAAAGCCGGCCGGGTTTGGGTCCACCCGCTCGTAGATCACGTGGGCCGGCATCACCGCCGCCAGCTTCATGTCCCGGTGCCGAGAATAGGGCACCAGGTCGTCGGCGCGTATCGCCGCCAGCTCCCGCTCGTCCCGCGGCACCGCAAGGTGGGAGTCGGCCGCCACGAAGCCGTGGCCGGGGAAATGCTTGCCCACGCCGGCCATGCCCGCCTGCCCCAGCCCGGCGATCAGCTCCCGCGCAAGCTCGGTGACCACCAGCGGATCCCGGTGGAACGCCCGGTCCCCGATGACGCTGCTGGCGCCGTAGTCCAGATCCAGCACCGGCGTAAAGCTCAGGTCCACGCCGCAGGCGCGCAGTTCCGCCGCCAGGACATAGCCGGTGCTGCGAGCGGCGGCGCGTGCCGCCGCCGGGTCCTGCTGCCACAGCCGGCTCAGGGCGCGCATGGCGGGCAGCGGCGTGAAGCCGTCGCGGAAGCGCTGCACCCGGCCGCCCTCGTGGTCCACGGCGATGATCAACCCGGTGCGGGCGGCGTGGATGTCGGCGGTGAGCCGGCACAGCTGCTCGGGCGCCTGGTAGTTGCGGGAAAAGAGGATGACACCGCCCACCAGCGGGTGCTGCAGCATTTCCTTTTCTTCCGGGCCGAGCTGCGGCCCGGCCAGATCGAGCATGATGGGACCGGGCATGGGTACGGTAGGAGTAGTCGTATTGATCATGGTTCCAGTCGTTCGGCCAGGGCGAAGGCCAGTGCGTAGTCCCCGTGGTCGCTGATGCTCAAGTGCACCTTCAGGCGGCGTGCCGCCAGGTAGTCGGCCAGTTCCGGGCCGTAAGCGAAGCTCGGGCGCCCCAGTTCGTCGTGGGTCACGGTCAGGTTGTGCAGCGTCACCGGGTGGCGTAGCCCCGTCCCCAGGGCCTTGGCGCAGGCTTCCTTGGCGGCGAAGCGCCTGGCCAGGAAGGCTGCCGGGGCGCCCACGGCGCGGCATTCCGCCAGCTCCGCCGGGGTGAGGATGCGCTCCAGCAGCCGCTCCCCGTGGCGCTCGTAGGAGCGGGCCATGCGGCTGATGCTGGCCAGATCGGTGCCGATGCCGTAGATCACGCCCGTGCCTGCAGCATCAGGTCCTTCATGCGCCGCACCGCCTGGCACCAGCCGAGAAACACCGCCTCGGCGACGATGGCATGGCCGATGTTGAGTTCGGCGATTTCGGGAATGGCGGCGACCGCCTGCACGTTGCCGTAGTGCAGGCCGTGGCCGGCGTTCACCTTGAGCCCGGCGCGCTGGGCGTAGGCGGCGGCCCGGCGTATGCGCTCCAGCTCGAAGGCGGCCTTTTCCGCTTCCTCGGCCTCGGCGTAGGCGCCGGTGTGGATTTCTATGACCGGGGCGCCGGCGCGCCGGGCGGCGTCGATCTGGGCCGTTTCCGGGTCGATGAACAGGGACACGCGGATGCCCGCCTGCCCCAGCGTCCGGCAGGCCTCGCGCACGCGCTCGAAGCCGCCGATCACGTCCAGCCCCCCTTCGGTGGTCAGCTCCTGGCGCTTCTCGGGCACCAGGCACACGTCCTGGGGCCCGATGCGCAGGGCAAAAGCGATCATCTCGTCGGTGACTGCCGCCTCCAGGTTCATGCGCGTGCGCAGCTTGCCGCGCAGGATCTCCACGTCCCGGTCCTGGATGTGGCGCCGGTCCTCGCGCAGGTGCAGGGTGATGGCGTCCGCGCCGCATTCCTCTGCCAGCAGCGCGGCGCGCACGGGGTCGGGATAGCTAGTGCCGCGCGCCTGGCGCAGCGTCGCCACGTGGTCGATATTGACGCCCAGTTCGATCACAGTTCCTGCAGCTCCATGAAGACCCGGCGCGAGCTCAGGGGCTGGCCGCCGAGATAGTGGTTGATAAGCATGCGCATCAGCTGGCGTGCCTGCTGGCGCGTCTCCGCCTCCGAATAATCGTCTTGCGCGATCGCCAGCAGGGCCCGGCCGGTGAACACCGGGGCATCGCCGGCGGCGCCGACGGCCTCGGCCGGCCCGCGCTCGATGAGATAAATATACCGTTTGTCCGGGTCCAGGCGCTGCCCGGTGGTGACCTCGGTCTCCAGGGGCATGGCGTAGCCCAGCTCCTTCAGCAGGGACTTCTCGAATCGCCGCAGGGAGGCCTGGCCGGGCTCGCCCCAGGCCAGGGCCGCGATCGCCTCCCGGTAGGCGTCGAACAGGGCGGGATGGGGATCCTCGCGCGGCAGCAGCTTCAGCAGCAGCTCGTTCAGGTAATAGCCCAGCAGCAGCGACTCCCCCTGAAGCAGGGGCTGCCCGCCCACCCACTCGGCCTTGGCCAGGGTGCGCACCTCCCCCTGGCCGAACCAGCCCAGCTCCAGGGGCTGAAAGGCCATGAGCACGCCGCGCAGCGCCGAGCGCGGGCGGCGCGCACCGCGCGCCACCAGGCCCACGCGACCGTAGTCGCGGCTGAACACCTCGACGATCAGGCTGGTTTCGCGAAAAGGATAGGCGTGGAGCACGTAGCCGGGCTGGCCGTCCACCCTTACCTTGTCTGCCGCGCTCACTCGTAGCCCAGGCTCTTCAGCGCCCGCTCGTCGTCGGCCCAGCCGCCCCGGACCTTGACCCAGATCTCCAGGAACACCTTGCCGCCGAACAGCCGCTCCATGTCCTTGCGCGCCTCGCTGCCGATCACCTTCAGCTGTTCGCCACCCTTGCCGATGACGATGCCCTTGTGGCTCTCCTTGTCCACCACCACCGCGGCGTGGATGCGCCGCAGGTTGCCTTCCGTCTCGAAGCGTTCGATCTCCACCGTGAGGCCATAGGGCAGCTCGTCGCCCAGGCGGCGGAACAGCTTCTCGCGGATGAACTCGGCGGCAATGAAGCGCTCGCTACGGTCCGTGATCTGGTCCGGCTCGAACAGGGGCGGGCCCTCGGGCAGGTACTTGGCGGCGGCGGCAAGCAGCTCGGCCGTGCCCTTGCCCTTGGTTGCGCTGACGGGAACGATCTCCGCGAAATCCCGCAGCGCGCTCATCTGGGCAATGAACGGCAGGAGGCTCTTCTTGTCCTTCAGGGCGTCGCTCTTGCTGAGGACCAGGATCACCGGGCGCGACGCCGGCAGGATGTCGAGGACCTGCCGGTCGTCGTCGCCGAAGCGCCCCGCCTCCACCACGAACAGCACCACGTCCACGTCCTGCAGCGCCTGGGTGACGTTGCGGTTCATGAGCCGGTTGAGGACGTTCTTGTGGCGCGTCTGGAAGCCGGGCGTGTCCACGAAGATGTATTGGGTGTCGCCCCGGGTCAGCACGCCCGTGATGCGATGGCGCGTGGTCTGGGGCTTGCGCGAGACGATGCTGATCTTCTCCCCCACCAGGGCGTTGAGCAGGGTGGACTTGCCCACGTTGGGCCGTCCGACGATGGCCAGGAAGCCGGTGCGGAAGGCGCCCGCTTTGCTCTCTTCGCTCATTTCGCGCACACCTTCTCGTAGGCCGCCCGGGCCGCCTCCTGCTCCGCCGCACGCCGGCTGGCGCCCACCCCGACCGTGACCACGCCCAGCTGCGGCACATGACACTCCACCTCGAACTCCTGGGCATGGGCCTCGCCGCGGGTGACCCGCAACTCGTACCTGGGCAGCGGCAGGCGCCGGCTCTGCAGGTATTCCTGCAGCGTGGTCTTGGGATCCTTGGAGGACCGGCGCAGGTCGATATCCGCCAGGAAGGGCTGGTACAGGCGCAGGATCACGCCTTCCGCTGCGGCGAAGCCGCTGTCCAGGAACACCGCGCCGAACAGGGCCTCCAGGGCGTCGGCCAGGATGGACGGCCGGCGAAAGCCGCCGCTCTTGAGCTCCCCCTCCCCCAGGCGCAGCTGGCTGCCCAGCTCCAGCTGCTGGGCGATCTGGAACAGAGTTTCCTGGCGCACCAGGCCGGCCCGCAGGCGCGAAAGATCGCCTTCGCGCACCTGGGCGAAGCGCTGGTACAGGGCGCCGGCGATCACGCAGTTGAGGACGCTGTCGCCGAGAAACTCCAGGCGTTCGTTGTGGGGCGTGCCGTAGCTGCGATGGGTCAGGGCCTGGAGCAGATACTCGGGCCGGTTGAAGCGATAGTCGATCGCCCGTTCGAGCTGGGCTGTATTCATGGATGACGGGCGGGCTATCTGCCCGGTGCGCTGCTTCCCTGGTAATCGATGGCCAGGCTCACCGGACCGAACAGATGCACCCGCTTTTCGTAGGCGAAGGAAATGACCACGTCGTTGCCTTCCTTGGTGATGTCCAGGTCCTTGGAACTGATGCTCTTGATGTCGTCCACGTCGGCGCGCCGATCGAAGGCCTTGCGCACATCGGGCACCGTCGCCCCGCGCAGCTCGCCGCTGGCCGCCATGGCCTTGACGTTGCGCAGGATGGTGAAATACTCGATCACCGAGGGCGCCACCTTCATGCCCACCAGGGCGACCATCACCAGCAACCCGCCGATCAAGATCAAGCCCACCAGGCTCAGTCCGCGCTGTCTCCTCATCCTTCCCCCTACTTGAAGCTGCCGATGCGCTGCAGGTCCCCGAAGTTGAACCAGATCAGGAAGGCCTTGCCCACGATGTTCTCGTCCGGCACGAATCCCCACACCCGGCTGTCGTTGCTGGAATCCCGGTTGTCGCCCATGACGAAGTAGTGCCCTGGGGGCACTTCGCAGGTAAAGCCGCTGCTATTGTAGTGGCAATTGTCACGGTAGGGGAATTGCATGGGCTGGGGCACGAAGGCCGGCGCGTCCGGGTCGTTGAGGATGCGGTGCTCCACTTCGCCCAGCTTTTCCACGTACTGCTGGGAGTAGTAGAGCCGGTCCTTGTGCAGGTAGTCCTCCATGCGCCGCACCGGCACCTCCTGGCCGTTGATGGTGAGCCGCTTGTTGCGGTAGCTCACCTTGTCACCGGGCAGGCCCACCACGCGCTTGATGTAGTCCAGGGAGGGATTGTCGGGATAGCGGAATACCATCACGTCGCCGCGCCTGGGCTGGTTCACCTCGATCACTTTCCTGTTCACGATCGGCAGGCGGATGCCGTAGGTATATTTGTTCACCAGGATGAAGTCGCCCACCAGCAGGGTCGGGATCATCGAGCCCGACGGAATGCGGAACGGCTCCACCAGGAACGAGCGCAGCAGGAAGACGATGAGGATGACGGGGAAGAAGCTCGCCCCGTACTCGACCCACCAGGGCTCCTTGGCATCGGGAGCGCGGCGCTTGCGCGCCACGAAGAAATCGAACGCCCATACCGCCCCGGTGACGAGCGTGAGCACGAACAGGATGAGAGCGAAGTTCAAATCAGGACTCCGTTATTTTTCGCCTACCCGCAGCACGGCGAGGAAGGCCTCTTGGGGAATCTCCACATTGCCGACCTGCTTCATGCGCTTCTTGCCCGCCTTCTGCTTTTCCAGCAGCTTGCGCTTGCGCGTGATGTCGCCGCCGTAGCACTTGGCCAGCACGTTCTTGCGCAGGGCCTTGATGGTCTCGCGCGCGATGATGTGTGAACCGATGGCCGCCTGCACCGCCACGTCGAACATCTGGCGCGGAATCAGCTCGCGCATCTTGGCCGCCAGCTCCCGCCCCCGGTAGGGGGCGCTGGCCCGGTGCACGATGACCGACAGGGCATCCACCCGCTCGCCGTTCACCAGGATGTCCAGCTTCACCACGTCCGCCGCCCGGTACTCCTTGAACTCGTAATCCAGGGAAGCGTAGCCGCGCGACGCGGACTTGAGCTTGTCGAAGAAATCGAACACCACCTCCGCCAGGGGCAGGTCGTAGGTCATCATCACCTGGCGGCCGTGGTACTGCATGTTCACCTGGGTGCCGCGCTTCTGGGTGCACAGGGTCATGACGGTGCCCACGAATTCCTGGGGCACGAAGATGGTGGCGGTAATGATCGGCTCGCGGATCTCCTCGGTCTTGGACGAATCCGGCAGCTTGGCCGGATTCTCCACCATCTGGATGGTGCCGTCGCGCAGCACCACCTGGTAGATCACCGTGGGCGCGGTGGTGATCAGGTCCATGTCGTACTCGCGCTCCAGGCGCTCCTGCACGATATCCATGTGCAGCAGGCCGAGGAAGCCGCAGCGGAAGCCGAAGCCCAGGGCCTGGGACACCTCGGGCTCAAACTGCAGCGAAGCGTCGTTCAACCTGAGCTTCTCCAGGGCGTCGCGCAGGGCGTCGTACTGGTTGGCCTCCACCGGGTACAGGCCGGCGAACACCTGGGGCTTGATTTCCTTGAAGCCGGGCAAAGGCTGGTCGGCCGGCCGGTCGACGGTGGTGACGGTGTCACCCACCTTGGCCGCCTTCAGCTCCTTGATGCCCGATATGACGAAGCCCACCTCCCCCGCCGACAATTGCGCCCGCTGCTGGGACTTCGGGGTGAACACGCCCACCTGCTCGCACAAGTGCTGAGCGCCGGTAGACATCAGCAGGATCTTGTCCTTGGGCCGCAGCACCCCGTCCACCACCCGCACCAGCATGACCACGCCCACATAGTTGTCGAACCAGGAATCGATGATCAGGGCTTTCAGGGGCGCCGCCGGGTCGCCCTTGGGCGGCGGGATGAGGTGCACCACCGACTCGAGGATTTCCTCCACCCCCTCGCCCGTCTTGGCGCTGGCGCGCACCGCCTGGTGTGCATCGATGCCGATGACATCCTCGATCTCGGCGATGGCCGCCTCCGGGTTGGCCGCCGGCAAGTCGATCTTGTTGAGCACCGGCACCACTTCCACGCCCAGCTCGATGGCCGTGTAGCAGTTGGCGACGGTCTGGGCCTCCACGCCCTGGGAGGCGTCCACCACCAGCAGCGCGCCCTCGCAAGCGGACAGGGAGCGCGACACCTCGTAGGAAAAATCCACGTGGCCGGGGGTGTCGATCAGGTTGAGGTTGTATACGTTGCCGTCACGGGCCCGGTACTGCAGCGCCGCCGTCTGGGCCTTGATGGTGATGCCCCGCTCGCGCTCCAGGTCCATGGAATCGAGCACCTGGGCTTCCATCTCCCGCTCCGACAGGCCGCCGCAGAGCTGGATGATGCGATCCGCCAGGGTGGACTTGCCGTGGTCGATGTGGGCGATGATCGAGAAATTGCGGATGTGATCCATCGTGACAAGGAAAATAGCTGCAAAGCCGCCTCCCGAAACCAAAAAAGGGTGCTCGAAAGGCACCCTTTTCCGGCGGCGAAGCCAAAATTTTAGCGGAATTTCAGCAAATAAGCACGGACCGCGGGCTCGTCCAGGAAATAGTGGCACAGCCGATGCTCGCCGTGGGTCAGCACCGGCACCAGCTCGCCGTAGCGCTCCTCCCACTCGGGATGCTGGTCCACGTCAACCACCTCGACCGCCAGCCCGAACTCCGCCCTGAGGGGCTCCAGGGCGGCCAGCATGTCGTCGCACAAATGGCACCAGGCGCGCCCGTACAGGGTGAGCCGCAGCGGCCGCCCGCCTTCAGCGCTCACCGCCGCCCTTGATCGTGATGAAGGTCTGGAGGTCGCCGCGGCGCACCAGCAGGGTCACGCTGGCGGACTTGTCCAGCTGACCCAGCAGCCGGTTGAACTGCTCCACGGTCTTCACCTCGTGGCTGGTACCCTTGAGGATCACCGCCAGGATGACATCGCCGGGACGCAGGTCGCTGCGGCCCAGCACGTCTTCCACCAGCAGCCCGCCGCCGACCTTCAGCTCGCGCTTCTGCTCGGGCGTGAGCTCGCTCAGCGCCAGGCCCAGGCGGTTGGGCTGGAGCTCGCTCCGTCCCCGCCTCTGGGCGCGCGGCGCCGGCTTCTCGTCGGGGATCTCGGCCACGGTCAACGACAGGTCCCGCGCCGCGCCCTTGCGCCAAACGGTCACCGTGGCCCGGGTCCCGGGCTTGGTGCTGCCGACGATGCGCGGCAGGTCGCTGGAGTTGGCCACCTCCTTGCCGTCGAACTTGAGGATGATGTCGCCCGGCTCGATCCCGGCCTTGTCCGCCGGCCCGCCCTTCTCGACGGAATTCACCAGGGCGCCGGCGGCCTTGTTCAGGCCGAAGGATTCCGCCAGCTCCCGGGTGACCTCCTGGATCACCACGCCGATGCGCCCCCGGCTCACCCGGCCCGCCGTCTTGAGCTGCTGCTGGATCTCCATGGCCAGATCGATGGGTATGGCGAAGGACAGCCCCATCCAGCCCCCCGTGCGACTGTAGATCTGGGAGTTGATGCCGACCACCTCGCCCTTCATGTTGAACAGCGGACCGCCGGAGTTGCCCGGGTTGATGGCCACGTCGGTCTGGATCAGCGGCACGTAATTCTCCTGGGGCAGCCAGCGCCCCTTGGCGCTGACGATACCGGCGGTGACGGTGTTCTCGAAGCCAAAAGGCGAGCCAATTGCCACCACCCATTCACCGACCCGGAGCTTGTTCGGGTCACCCAGCGTCACCTTGGGCAGCCCGCCGGCATCGATCTTGATCAGGGCCACATCGGTGCGCTTGTCGGCGCCGATTACCTTGGCCTTGAACTCGCGCTTGTCGGTGAGCTTGACCAGGATCTCGTCGGCCGACTCGACCACATGAGCATTGGTCAGGATGTAGCCGTCGGCACTGATGATGAAGCCCGAACCCAGCGACTTGCTTTCGAATTCGCGCGGCTGCCCCGGCTGGCGCGGAATGAAGCGCCGGAAGAAATCGAACATGGGGTCGTCTTCGTCCAGTCCCGGGAACTGGGGCAGCTGGCGGCCGCGGATGATCTGGGTGGTACTGATGTTGACCACCGCCGCCCCCTGCTTCTCCACCATATCGGTGAAGTCCGGCAGGCTGGGCCCCTGGGCGCCTGCGCCCAGGGCGACAAAGCCGAGACAAAACCCAAAGAGAATTTTCCTTATCATGGCCTCTCGTCCTCAACAGTCATACTCGAATATTTGCGCAGCATCACCGGCCGGCACTGGCGCACGGGCAAAAGCCGCGCCAATGCGAAGCCGCCAGCCAGCCCCGCCAAGGCACCGCCGGCGGCGGCGACGTCCGCCTGCGCAGCAGGCGCGACGGCCGTGCCCAGGCTGGCTCCCGCCAAGAGCAAGACGAGGGGCACGCCGTAGGCGAGCACGGCGGCGCGCAGCGTGGCGCGATCCTCGACGCCGATGACTATTGCCTGCCCGGGGGCGGCATGCAAGGTGTTGGCGATTCGGAAAACGCGCCGTTGGGCGCCGAAGGCGTCGGTGAGCAGGGAGCTGCGGCATCCACCCGTCTCGTGGCAGCGGCCGCAGCCGCCGGCGGACTCGTTCACTTCGACATAGGCGTACTCGCCCTCGCTGCGCGTGACGACCGCCCGGGTTTCTATCATTGTTTCTTGCGGTATTCGATGCCGTCGCCCAGGCGTTTCAAGGTCGCAGCGGGGACTTCGCCCAATACCGTCAGCGCGTGGTCGTCGGTGATCCGCTTATAGACGTTGATTCCGCCCACGGAGAACAGGCCCGACTGCGGTGCCGTCTGCTTGTCGGACAGCGGCTCGATGAACACGGAGATCGCCGCCAGCCCGTCCGAGAACACCACATGGGTCATTTCCGGCGCCTCGTTCTGTACGCGCCGCTTCATGCCTATGCTCTTCTTGAAGCCTGGTATTTCGGCACGGAAGCGCCACTCGCCGTCATCCGTGTTCGCTTCGGTGGTGTGCACGTTCTGCACGCGCCAGTCCGCCGCCTGGGCGGCGAACTTCGGCTTGAGGGCCGCCTTGTCGATGTGGCCGCCGATCTGGACCTGGGTAAACGCAAACTGCTCGATAGGCTCGTTCTTTTCGTCCACCATGCGCGCCTTGAGCAGCAGCCCGCTGGCCACGTCAGCCCATAGCATGTGGCCGTAGCGCATCTTGTCCCTGGGCTCAAGGATGATCAGCTGGCTGTCCAGTCCCGCGACCCGGGACACCTCGCCCTTCTTGATGTAGTAATGCTCCGAGAGGGTGGTGACTGCCGAGGGCAGCAGAGCGGGGAAGGTCTTGCGCTGGCTGCGGCGTTCGATGATCACCACCTTGTCCTGGGGCAGGTAGCACTTCACCTCTTCGTTGTTGCGGATGATTTCGCGCGGGCTGCCGTCGAGCACTTCGAGTTTTTCACGCTCGCCGCTGCCATCGACCACATGGGTGATGCGCGAGGTTTCGGAATGGTTGCCGCTCTGATAAATGAACGTGCCGGTGTAATTCAGCTTCTGCGCCGCGGCGACTATGCGCCCAAGCCAGGAGACCGGATCGAGCTGGGTTTCAGCCCGAGCCTCGGCAACCAGGCAGACGCCAAGCGCGAGAAGCGCAAGGGTGTGTTTCATTGAGCCGTTGCCTGACGTTTTTCGGTGACGGTGCGCATATAGGGAGCCATGCCCTGGATGCTGCTGCTGGGCGAATAGCCCTGGTGCGCAAACAGATACTCCTTGAGGGCACCGCTGGGCAGCGCGGCAGATGCCGGCACCACCGGTGCCGCCGCAGCGACCGGCGGCGGTGACGCGACCGCGACGGCCTGGGCCGGGGCCGCCGACTGATCATTCATGGAAACCGCCAGCCAGGCGACCACGCCGATTCCCGCCAGAGAGGCCGCGATCGACATGGTCAGGCGTCCGGGTCCCGATTGCTGTCGCAGCGCCCCCCGTGCCATTATCGCCGGCTCCCCCTGCAGGCGCTCCAATACACGTTCGGCATAATTCTGGGCGAGTCCGGGATGGCGGCGCAGGGCATCTCCGATCAGGTGGTAGGACAACCATGTCCGGTGCAGTTGCGGATCGCGCTTTATCGCTTCCAGCGCCTTCTGGGCACCATCGTCGTCCAGTTCGCCGTCCATCAGGGCAGAAACATTTTCCCGCATCGCTCACCACCTCTTATCAGGAGCCGTATCGAGCAACGGCCTCAGTTTTTCTGCGATCGCCTCACGCGCCCGGAAGATGCGCGAACGAACCGTGCCGATGGGACAGTCCATGATCTGGGCGATCTCCTCATAGCTCAAACCCTCAATCTCGCGCAGCACGATGGCCGTCTTGAGCTCCTCCGGCAGCGATTCCATGGCCGCGTTCACCGTCTCGCCGATCTGCTTCGACAACAGCAGCCGGTCCGGTGTGTCCACGTCGCGCAGTTGCTCGCCTTCTTCGAAGGTCTCGGCTTCCTCCGAGTCGAAC
Organism: Pseudomonadota bacterium; assembly: GCA_049320945.1. Lineage (GTDB taxonomy): Bacteria > Pseudomonadota > Gammaproteobacteria > Burkholderiales > Rhodocyclaceae > DYIB01. The sequence goes on along the minus strand of JBMOQT010000355.1, from coordinate 15,339 downwards.
TCGGTCGTCGTCGGTGCCCGCCTGCCTTGCGACACCAGGTAATTCTTCGCCGTATTCACGGCGATACGATAGAGCCACGTGTAGAAGGCGCTATCGCCGCGGAAGGTCGGAAGCGCCCGGTACGCCTTGATGAAGGCTTCCTGGGCCACATCCTCGACTTCCGCCGGATCGCGGATGAGCCGCGAGAGCAGACGCGCAAGCTTGCGCTGGTACTTCGCCACCAGAAGCCCGAACGCTTCCTTGTCGCCGCGTTGTGCGCGGGCGACCAGTTGCTGGTCTACTTCGCGGTCTCCCATTTGAGCGGTTTTTCTGCCAAGAGTTTTTTTATTCCCGGCTACACCGGGAGCCGCCAAGTATAACCGATGCCTGTTAGCTGCCGCCGGCATCGCCGCGTCACCCTCACAGACAGCAGTGTCCTGAAATAGTTCAGATATCAGCATGGTTTTGGCGTGGCAGCGGCGGCCGGCGCCAGCCGGGCTCGTGCTATAGTCGGCTCTTTTTCGTCCAGAGAAAAAACGGGGCTGTGCGAATATTTGACGTCTTAATTATCGGCAGCGGCGTCGCTGGACAATCCCTTGCCCTCAAGCTCGCCGACACGAAAAAGGTCGCCTTGATCACCAAGAAGCTGCTGGAGGAAAGCGCCAGCAGCTGGGCCCAGGGAGGAATCGCGGCGGTGCTCGATGCGACCGATTCTGTCGAGGCGCACATCAAGGACACGCTGGTCGCCGGCGCGGGATTGTGCGATCCCGTCGCCACGCGCTTCGTCGTCGAGCGCGGCCGGGCGGCCATAGATTGGCTGATTCAGCAGGGCGTGCCATTCACCCCGGACGACGGCTCCGAGCTGGGCTACCACTTGACGCGCGAAGGGGGACATAGCCATCGCCGCGTCATCCACGTGGCCGACGCCACCGGATCGGCGGTGCAAACGACGCTCGCGCGCCAAGTGCGCAGCCACCCCAATATCACCGTCTTCGAAAATCATATCGCCGTTGATCTGATTACCGGCGCCAAGTTCCATCTCACGGACCGGGGCTGTTTCGGCGCCTACGTCCTCGATATCGGGCAGGACCTGGTGGAAACCTTCGCGGCCCAGGCCACGGTGCTCGCCACGGGCGGAGCCGGCAAGGTCTATCTGTACACCACCAATCCGGACACCGCGACCGGCGACGGCATCGCCATGGCGTGGCGCGCCGGCTGCCGGGTGGCCAACATGGAGTTCATCCAGTTCCATCCCACCTGCCTCTACCACCCCCACGCCAAGTCCTTCCTGATCACCGAAGCGATGCGCGGCGAGGGCGGCATCCTGCGCCTGCCGGATGGCACACGCTTCATGCCGGAACACGACGAGCGCGCCGAACTGGCGCCGCGCGACGTGGTGGCGCGGGCCATCGACTTCGAGATGAAGCGCCATGGGCTGGACTGCGTCTACCTGGACATGACCCACCTGCCCGCAGATTTCCTGTTAAAGCACTTCCCCACCATTCATGCCCGCTGCCTGGAGCTGGGCATAGACATCACCCGCGAACCGATACCCGTGGTGCCGGCCGCCCATTACACCTGCGGCGGCGTGATGACCGACCTGCACGCCCGAACCGATGTCCCCGGGCTCTACGCCGTGGGCGAGACCGCCTATACCGGCCTGCATGGCGCCAACCGCCTGGCGAGCAATTCCCTGCTGGAATGCCTGGTGTTCGCCGCCGCTGCCGCCGAGGACATCCTGCACAGCCCGCCGCACCATGTGCCCGTCCTGCCGGACTGGGACGAGAGCCGGGTGACCGACGCCGACGAGGAGATCGTGATCTCCCACAACTGGGACGAGCTGCGCCGCTTCATGTGGGACTACGTGGGCATCGTGCGCACCAGCAAACGCCTCGAGCGGGCGCAGCATCGCATACGCCTGCTCGCCCGGGAAATCGACGAGTACTACGCCAACTTCCGCATCAGCAACGACCTGATCGAGCTGCGCAACCTGGTGGTCACGGCCGACCTGATCGTGCGCTGCGCCAGTCGCCGCCGCGAAAGCCGGGGTCTGCATTTCAGCCGCGACTATCCGCAGCTCCTGCCCCAGGCGCGCATCACGGTTCTCAGCAATCAGGACCGGCGCGGCTAGCGCTTGTCGGCCACGGGGCGCACAGCGCGCCAGCGCAGCCACACGCGCAGGCTGCGCCAGTCGTCCGGACACAGTGCATCAGCAAACACCGCGATGGGGCGCGCGTGCCCATTGTCCCTGGTCCGGCACAGGATGACCGCCAGGCCGGGAAACAGCGTGCTTGCAGGCGACACGGTCAGCTCCGTCCACTCCCCCGTTCGAGTGCGCACGCCCAGCGTACTGTCGTTACCGATCTCCAGTTCGACCGGCGCACGCCGGTGCCAGCGCAGGGCATGGCGCCCCATGCTGTGCCAGAGGGAATAAAGCACCAGGAGGCCGCCGCCCAACGACAGGGCCGCGGGCAGCGCCGCGGTCCACAGCGCCACCGCGGCAGCCGCATGGGCGAGCGCCAGCAGCATGGCCAAGCGGAGCGACGGGCGGAGTGGAATGCGGCGCGGCAGGTGCATGCCCGCGCCGCTCAATTATTGAAGATCACGAAAATGGCTGATAGCCATTTTCGTCACGACGCTCCCCTCTCCCGCTTAAGCGGGAGAGGGGTCGGGAGTGAGGGCTGAGCTTTGCTGGCTGTCATCCACCAATGCAAAGCTCATCAGACGCGGCGGAACGCCAGGGTGCCGTTGGTGCCGCCGAAGCCGAAGGAATTGGACAGGGCGGCGCGGATGGAAGTGCGGCGCGCGGCGTTGGCCACGTAGTCCAGATCGCAGCGCTCGTCCTGGCTGAAGATGTTGATGGTGGGCGGCGCGATCTGCTCATGCAGCGCCAGGGTGGTGAACACCGCCTCGATGCCGCCGGCCGCCCCGAGAAGATGGCCGGTCATGGACTTGGTGGAATTCACCATGAGCTTGCTGGCGTGGTCGCCGAAACAGCGCTTGACGGCGATGGTCTCGGCCACGTCGCCCAAGGGCGTGGACGTGCCGTGAGCATTGATGTAGTCGATGTCGTCCGCGTTGAGCCCGGCGTTCTTCATGGCGTTCGCCATGCAGCGCGCGGCGCCGGCGCCGTCCTCGCAGGGCGCCGTCATGTGGTAGGCGTCGGCGCTCATGCCATAGCCGGCCACCTCCGCATAGATCCGGGCGCCGCGCTTCTTCGCGTGCTCGTATTCCTCCAGCACCAGCACGCCCGCACCTTCGCCCAGCACGAAGCCGTCCCGGTCCTTGTCCCAGGGACGGCTCGCCGTGGCCGGATCGTCGTTGCGGGTGGACAATGCCTTGGCCGAAGCGAAGCCGCCGACCGCCAGCGGCGTGACGGTAGACTCCGACCCGCCCGCGATCATGACATCTGCATCGCCATACTCGATGATGCGCGCCGATTCGCCGATGCAGTGGGTCGCCGTGGTGCACGCGGTCACCATCGCCAGGTTGGGTCCCTTGAGGCCGAACATGATCGACAGGTTGCCCGAGATCATGTTGATGATGGTGCCGGGAATGAAGAAGGGCGAAATCTTGCGGTGGCCGCCGGCGAGATAGTCGTCGTGGGTCGATTCGATCATCGGCAGCCCGCCGATGCCGGAACCGATGTTGACGCCGATGCGCTCGGCATTCTCGGGGGTCACTTCCAGCCCGGAGTCGCGAAAAGCCTGGATGCCCGCGGCCATCCCGTAATGGATGAACACGTCCATGCGTCGCGCTTCCTTCGGCGACAGATAGGCGCCGACGTCGAAGCCCTTCACTTCGCCCGCGATGCGAACCGGGAAGGCGGAGGCATCAAAGCGGGTGATGGGCCCGATGCCCGGGCGGCCCCCGACGATGTTTTCCCAAGCCTCCCTGACTGTATTGCCGACCGGGGAAATGATACCCAGGCCGGTGACGACTACCCTGCGGCGAGTCAAATCCTGCTCCAGTGGGATAAACGACGAAGATTACTTCTTGAGATGGGCGTTGATGTAGTCGATCGCCTGCTGCACGGTGGTGATCTTCTCCGCCTCTTCGTCGGGAATTTCGCACTCGAACTCCTCTTCGAGAGCCATCACCAGCTCGACGGTATCCAGCGAATCTGCGCCGAGATCGTCCACGAACGAAGACTCGTTCTTGATTTCGGACTCATTGACACCAAGCTGCTCAGCGACGATCTTCTTGACGCGTTGTTCGATGTTCTCCATGAAGTGCTCCTTCCCTTTCAGCGGGTGTGATGAGAAAAACCTGGCAAGTTTACCAGAAAGCCCTGCTTACCCAAAGACCAGGATAAACAGGGACCTAACACATGTACATGCCGCCGTTCACGTGCAGGGTGGTGCCGGTGACATAGCCGGCCTTGGGCGACGCCAGGAAGGCCACCGCGGCGGCCACTTCCTCAGCCCTCCCCAGCCGGCCCAGGGCGATCTGCTGCAGCAACGCGTCGCGCTGGGCCTCGGGCAGCGCCTTGGTCATGTCGGTGTCAATGAAGCCCGGCGCCACGCAGTTGACGGTGATGTTGCGGCTGCCCAGTTCCCTGGCCAGGGCGCGGCTCATGCCCGCCACACCGGCCTTGGCCGCCGCATAGTTGGCCTGGCCGGGATTGCCCGCAGCGCCCACCACCGAGGTGATGTTGATGATGCGCCCATAGCGCGCCTTCATCATGCCGCGCATGACGGCACGGGACAGGCGGAATACCGCCTTGAGGTTGGTCTCCATCACCGCGTCCCATTCCTCGTCCTTCATGCGCAGGGCCAGGTTGTCGCGGGTGATGCCGGCATTGTTCACCAGGATGGCGATGGCGCCGAATTTCTTCTCGATTTCGCCGAGCAGGGCCTCCATGGCAGCCCCGTCCGTTACGTCCAGCACCGCCCCCCAGCCCTTGATGCCTGCGGCATCGAATGCATTCTGGATGCCTGCGGCCCCTTCCGCGCTGGTGGCCGTGCCGACCACGACGGCGCCCTGGGCGCCCAGCTCCAGCGCAATGGCGCGGCCGATGCCGCGGCTGGCACCGGTCACCAATGCGACCTGTTCCTTGAGCATGCTCTCCCCCTCCGTCACTGGACCGCCAAGGCGTCGGCCAGCGATTTCTCATCGGCCAGGGCCGCCCCCGCAAGGCGCGCATCACAACGCTTGACCAGTCCCGCCAGGACCTTGCCGGGCCCGCACTCGAAGACGTGGGTGACACCCAGATCGGCCATCGCCACCATGGTCTCGACCCAGCGCACCGGCGCGGCGACCTGCTTCACCAGCGCCGCCTTGATTCTCTCGGGGTCACTCACGCTGGCGACGTCCGCGTTCTGCAGCACCGGGATGCGCGGCGCCCGGAAGGCGACCTCAGCCAGGCGCTCGCGCATGCGCTCGGCCGCCGGCTGCATCAGGGAGCAATGGAAGGGGGCGCTCACCGGCAGCATCACTGCGCGCTTGGCGCCGCGCGCCTTGGCCGCCTCCACCGCGCGCTGCACGGCGGCAGCGTGGCCGGCGATCACCACCTGGCCCGGAGCGTTGAAGTTCACTGCCTCCACCACGTGTCCCTGGGCGCTCTCGGCGCAGGCGGCGCGCACGCCTTCGTCGTCCAGACCCAGCAGGGCCGCCATGGCGCCCTCGCCCTGCGGCACCGCCGCCTGCATGGCCTGGGCGCGAAACTGCACCAGGGGCACTGCATCCTTGAAATCGATCACGCCGGCAGCAACCAGCGCGCTGTATTCGCCCAGGCTGTGGCCGGCCATCACGGCGGGCAGCTTGCCGCCGCGCTCGCACCAGGCGCGAAAAACCGCCACCCCGGCGGTCAGCATGACCGGCTGGGTGTTCACGGTCTGGCTCAGGGCCTCCGCCGGTCCCTCGGCCACCAACGCCCACAAGTCGCGCCCGAGCGCTTCCGAGGCCTCGTCGAACGTCCTGCGGATGACTGGGGAATCGCCGTAGGCCTGCATCATGCCGACCGACTGGGAACCCTGTCCGGGAAATACCAGTGCGAAGCTCATGTTGTATGCGAAACGAGTTGAGGAATCAGAACTTGACGAGGACTGCGCCCCAGGTGAACCCGCCGCCGACGCCTTCAAGCAGCAGGTTGTCGCCGCGCTTGATGCGGCCGTCGCGCACCGCCACGTCCAGGGCCAGGGGAATCGAGGCCGCCGAGGTGTTGCCGTGCTTGTCCACCGTGGTGATCACCTTCTCCATCGGCAGGCCGAGCCGCTTGGCGGTCGCCTGGAGAATGCGGATGTTCGCCTGATGGGGGATGAGCCAATCCACTGCCTCCTGCGGCATGTGGGCATGCTGAAGCACTTCGTGGGCCACATCGCCCAGCACGCGCACAGCGAACTTGAACACCGCCTGCCCGTCCATTTGCAGGAAGGGCGAACCGATCACCTTGCCGCCGCACACGTTGCCCGGCACCGACAGAATCTGGTTATAGCTGCCGTCGGCGTGCAGGGCGCTGGCCAGGATGCCCGGCGTCTCGGCCGCCTCCAGCACCACGGCACCGGCGCCGTCGCCGAAGAGCACGCAGGTGGCCCGGTCGTTCCAGTCGAGGATGCGCGAGAACACTTCGGCCCCGACCACCAGGGCGCAGCGGTTGCTGCCCGAGCGGATGAACTTCTCGGCGATGGCCATGGCGTAGGCGAAGCCGCTGCACACGGCCTGGACGTCGAACGCGGCGCAGCCCTTGATGCCCAGCTTGTCCTGCAGCAGGCAGGCGGTGCTGGGAAAAATGTAGTCCGGCGTGGACGTGGCGACGACGATGAGATCGACTTTCTCCGGCGCGACACCAGCGGCGGCGAGCGCGGCACGGCTTGCCTCCAGCGCCAGGTCGCTGGCGCCCTGGCGCTCATCGGCAATATGCCTTTGGCGTATGCCGGTGCGCTCGACGATCCATTCGTCCGAAGTGTTGATCCCCCGTGCAACGAGATCGTTGTTGGTGACAGCCTGGGGCGGCAGGTAGCTGCCGGTGCCGGTTATGCGGGCGTACATGAGTCGCTCGGGCGGATCCTGTTGTAATGGGTCATGCGTTCGCTGATGCGCTCCACCAGCCGGTTGCGGGCCGCCTCGGCGGCGCGCTCGATGGCCTTGCCGAAGGCGTAGCTGTCGGCCGAGCCGTGGCTCTTGACGACGATACCGCGCAGGCCGAGCAGGCTGGCGCCGTTGTAGCGGCGGTGGTCGACGCGCCGCTTGAAGGCCTTGAGCACGGGCATGGCGACCAGCGCGGCGAGCCTGGTCAGCCAGTTGCGGTTGAATTCTTCGCGCAGGAAGGTGGTGATCATCTGCGCCAGCCCTTCCGAGGTCTTCAGCGCCACGTTGCCGACGAAGCCGTCGCACACCACCACGTCGGTCGTGCCCTTGTAGATGTCATCGCCTTCCACGTTGCCGTAGAAGTTCAAGTCGCTCTCCCTCAGCAGCTCGCCGGCTCGCTTCACCACTTCGCTACCCTTGATGTCTTCCTCGCCGATGTTGAGCAGCCCCACCGAAGGCTGCTCCCGATGCTCGACCGCGGCCACCAGCATGGACGCCATGATACCAAACTGCAGCAGATGCTCCGGCGCGCAGTCCACGTTGGCGCCCAGATCGAGCATGTAGGTCTGCCCCTTCATGGTGGGCAGGGCGAAGGCAATGGCGGGACGGTCGATTCCGGGCAGAGTCTTGAGCACGAAGCGGGATATGGCCATCAGGGCGCCGGTGTTCCCGGCCGACACCGCCGCCTGGGCGGCCCCGCTCTTGACCAGCTCGACGGCCACACGCATGGATGAATCCTTCTTGGTGCGCAGGGCCGTGGCCACGGGCTCATCCATGCCCACCACCTCGCTGGCGTGCTGCACGCGCAGGCGATCGCCGAATACCGGCTTTTCCTTGGCGATGGCGGGCTCGATCTGGTCGGACGGGCCGACCAGGATCACCGCTGCCGCGGGATCACGCCTGAGAAAGTCGAGCGCCGCGGGAAGCGTGACCGATGGGCCGTAGTCGCCGCCCATGCAGTCGATCGCGATGGTGACGTCCATCGACACGCAGGTATGGGGCTGGGGGAAAGGAAACAGCGCGCTTGGCGGCGCGCTGTTCGGAGGGCTTATTCGCCCTTGGTCTTGACGACCTTCTTGCCGCGGTAGTAACCGCTGGGGCTGATGTGATGGCGCAGATGAACCTCGCCGGTGGTGGCTTCCACTGCCAGGGGGGGATTGCTCAAGAAATCGTGAGCCCGGTGCATACCGCGCTTCGACGGGGATTTCTTGTTTTGTTGTACGGCCATTGCCAATGCTCCTTAAACCAAATCAAGTCAATTCCGCTGGCTGCCCTTCAGGCCAGCCAATGATGCAAATGGCGATTGCGACTCCGCCTCTTCCTTGTACTCCGGCGGCGCACAGCTTTCATGCCGCGGCGCGATCGCCAGCGCCAGCAGGATCTCTTCTTCGCACAGCGCGACCACATCCAGCGCCCGATCCGAGGGCATGGCGTCGAAGGCATCGTCTTCGAGCTCTTCCTCCGGCCATTCCTCGCCCGGCGCGACCTGCATCAATCGACTGCGCACGCACACGGTGTAAGTCAGCGGCCCCAGGCAGCGCTGGCATCGAAGGTTGATGGAACCGTCTACGGCCAGCGCCAGGAACGGCTTGCCGTTGGCGTCCGTCTCTCCGGTGGCGGCGTAGTGCAACTCGCCCTCACCGTCGGACAGAACATCCGCCAGCCGCGCCAGCTCGCCCGGCGCGATGCACCCCGTGAGGTGCCCGCCCTGGCGCGCGAATTCGAGACTGTCTATTACGGCGCCCTGTTGCGACATAAGCCGCGCATGATATTATTTTTGACTTTCCCTGTCAAAAGAATAAGTTCCAAAACCTGGAAGTTGCCCACGCGATGACCGTCCCCCTGCCCCTGGTACTGGCCTCCACTTCGGTGTTCCGCCGGGAGCTGCTGCAGCGCCTGCAAGTCCCCTTCGACGTGGCAGCACCGGCGGTGGACGAGTCGCCCCTCCCCGGCGAGGCGCCGGCGCGCACCGCCGAGCGGCTGGCCGAGGCCAAGGCCCGGGCCGTGGCGGCCGATCACCCCGGGGCGCTCATCATCGGCAGCGATCAGGTCGCCTACATGGGGGATGCGCGCTTCGGCAAGCCCCTGGTGCGGGAGCGGGCGGTGGAGCAGCTGCGCGCCATGCGCGGCCGGGTGGTGATCTTCCATACCGCCGTGTGCCTCTACAACAGCGTCACCGGCCGCAGCCAGTTGCGGGGCGTGCCCACCGAGGTGCGCTTCCGCGAGCTGAGCGACGGGGAGATCGAGCGCTACGTGGACCGGGAGCAGCCTTTCCATTGCGCCGGCAGCGCCAAATCGGAAGGCCTGGGCATTTCGCTGCTGGAGTACATGCGTGGCGATGATCCCAATGCCCTGATCGGCCTGCCGCTGATCGCCCTGTGCGCCATGCTGAGAGCGGAAGGCTACCAGCTGCCCTGATGGCGGGACGCCTCTATCTGCTGCCCGCCAGCCTGGGCGACAGCCCGTGGCAGGCCACGCTGCCCCCGCAAGCCCGGGACATCGCCTGCCGCATCGACTATTTCATCGTCGAGAACGCCAAGAGCGCCCGTGCCGAGTTGAAGCGCCTGGGGTACCCGCGCCCGCTGCGTGAGGCCGAGATGACGGAAATCCCGCGCGAGCCGACCGATGCGGACTGGCTGCGGCTGCTGCAGCCGGTGCTGGGAGGCAGAGACGCGGCCCTCATGTCCGAGGCGGGCTGCCCCGCCGTGGCCGATCCTGGCGCCGGGCTGGTACGGGTGGCCCACCGCCAGGAGATCCGGGTGGTGCCGCTGGTCGGCCCTTCCTCCATCCTGCTGGCGCTCATGGCCTCCGGCCTCAACGGCCAGAGCTTCGCCTTCCACGGCTATCTGCCGATTCCCGACAAGGAGCGACGCAGCCGCATCACCGTGCTGGAGCAGGAGTCCCGGCGCGAGCGCCGCACCCAGATCTTCATCGAGACCCCCTACCGCAATGCCGCCCTGCTGGACACCCTGAAGGAGGTGTGCCAGCCGGCCACGCTGCTGTGCCTGGCGGCCGACCTGACCACGGCGGCGGAATGGATAGCGACCCGGACCATCGGCCAATGGCGCCGGGCGCCCGCCCCGGCGATCGCCCGGCGGCCCGCCCTGTTCCTGCTTCTGGCCGAGTAGTGACTCAGCGCAACTGGATGCGCGTGAAGGCCCTGGCCAGCCCTTCGGCCATGTCGGTGCCGAACTGCCTGGCGAGACGCTCCGTGAGGCTGGGCTTGATGGTGTAGTCGCGGATCTCTTCCGCCTTGATGACTTCCCGAGCCACGTACTCGACGCTGCCCAGGGCATCGGCCAGGCCCAGTTCGATGCTGCGCGAGCCCGTCCACATGAGCCCGCTGAACAGTTCCGGGGATTCCTTCAGGCGCTTGCCCCTGCCCTTGCGCACCACGTCGATGAACTGCTTATGCACGTCGTTCAGCAGCAACTGGGCGTGTTGCTTGTGGGCCGGTTCCTGGGGGGAGAAGGGATCGAGAAAGCCCTTGTTCTCGCCGGCGGTCAGCAGCCGCCGCTCCACCCCCAGCTTGTCCATGGTGCCGGTGAAGCCGAAGCCGTCCATCAACACGCCGATGGAGCCGACGATGCTCGCCTTGTTCACGAAGATCTGGTCGGCCGCGACGGCGACGTAATAACCCCCGGAAGCGCAAATGTCCTCGATCACCGCATAGAGGGGCGTGTTTGGATATTTCTGGCGCAGGCGGCGGATCTCGTCGTTGATGATTCCCGACTGGACCGGGCTGCCGCCGGGGCTGTTGATGCGCAGGATGACGCCCTGGGTACCCTTGTCCTCGAAGGCCGACTGCAGCGCCCTGGTAATGTGCTCGGCGCTGGCCTGGCCCTCCGCCTGGATGACGCCACTGAGCTCTACCAGAGCAGTATGCCGGACGCCCTCCGCCACCTTCTTCGCCGAGGCGCCCCAGTCGATGAACAGTGCCAGAAACAGGCCGAGGTAAATGAAGCCGAGCAGCTTGAAGAAAATGCCCCAGCGGCGCCGGCGCCTCTGCTCGGCGATCGCTTCCAGGGCAATCCGCTCCAGGACCTTGCGCTCCCAGTTGGGCTCGCTGCGCGTTTCCTGCGTATCAGTCATCTGCTTTCCATTCCAGAAAAACCGCGCCCTCCCGCTCGCTCACGGGCAGCGCCGTCAGCCGGGCGCCGCGGCAGGGGCCGCCGGCACACTCGCCCGTGTCGGGCCGATACGCGGCGCCGTGGGTGGCGCAGATCAAGTATAAACGCGAATCGTCGAAAAACTGCCCGGGCAGCCAGTCCAGCTCGATGCCCACATGCTGACAGCGATTGATGTAGGCACGGACACGGCCACGGAAGCGAACCACGAAGGCGGGAACGGTTTCGCCTCCCTGCTCCACTTGGAAGCGCACGCCCGGGCCGCCCTCGGTCAGGTCGGCGCTGGCACAGATCAGGCGTGGGCGCGCAGCCACGCGGCAAGCTCCCGGAAATCCTGCGCCACGTGCAGCGGCCCCTCCGCCTTGAGGACGGCATGGGCATGGGCGCCGAAGCCGGCCGCCAGGGCGCTTACGCCGGCGTTCCTGGCCATCAGCAGGTCGTGGGTGGTATCCCCCACCATCAAGGTGCGCGGCGCCGCCACCCCCAACTCCTCCATGAGCTCCAGGAGCATGGCCGGGTCGGGTTTTGAGGAACATTCGTCGGCGCAGCGGGTGGCGTGAAAGAAACGGTCAAGGCCCGTGGCGCCCAGGGCCCGATCCAGCCCGAGCCGGCTCTTCCCCGTGGCCACCGCCAGCAGAAAGCCGAGCTCGTGCAGCTCCGCGATCAGTTCGCCGGCGCCGGGGAACAGGGTCAGTTCGTGGTCGCGGGACAGATAGTGGTGGCGATAGCGCTCCGCCACGCGCCGGTATTCGCTGACCGGCAGGCTGGGCACCGCCGAGCTCAGGGCATCATGCAGGCCGAGGCCGATGACGTGACGGGCCGCCGCCTCCTGGGGCGGCTCGATACCCAAGTCCACGCAAGCCGCCTGGATGCAGGCGACGATGGCCCCGGCCGAATCCATCAGGGTGCCGTCCCAGTCGAATACGATCAGGTCAAAACGCTTGGCCATAGTCACGATGCTCGTTCTGCTCCAGGCGCTGCAGGAATGCCGCCAGGTCTTCGGGCAGGGGGGCAGATAATACCAGTCTCTCGCCGCTCACCGGGTGGGCGAACTCCAGCCGGGCGGCGTGCAGGAACATGCGCTTGAGGCCTTGCTTCTGCAGGGCCTTGTTCAGGGCAAAGTCGCCGTACTTGTCGTCGCCGCACAGGGGAAACCCGAGATGGGTGAGGTGCACGCGGATTTGATGAGTGCGCCCGGTTTCCAGTTCCACCTCCAGCAGGCTGAAGTTCTCCCAGCGGGCCTGCAGGCGCACGATGCTGTGGGCGGCCTTGCCCTGCACCGCCACGCTGACGCGCCGTTCGCCCTGCTCGGTCAGATACTTGTGCAGGGGCAGGCGCACATGCTGCACGGGGTTCGGCCAGCGCCCCTTCACCAGGGTAAGGTAGCGCTTCTCCATCTGCCCTTCCCGCAGCATGTCGTGCAGGCGCTTGAGGGCGGCACGCTTTTTGGCGACCAGCAGCAGGCCTGAGGTCTCCCGGTCGAGCCGATGCACCAGCTCCAGGCAGCGCGCCTCTGGCCGCTGGCGCCTCAGCTGCTCGATTACGCCAAAGCTGACCCCGCTGCCGCCATGGACGGCGAGCCCGGCCGGCTTGTTCAGGGCCAGGAAATGCTCATCTTCGTAGACGATGGCGAAGGGTTTGCCGACGGGTACCCGCTCCGCCCGCCCCGCCCGTTCGGCGAGTGTGACCGGCGGCACCCGTACCTCGTCACCGGTCCGTAGCCGGTAGTCGGGGGACACACGCTTGCTGTTGACCCGCACCTCGCCGCTTCTCAGGATGCGGTAGATATGGCTCTTCGGAACGCCTTTGCAGATGCGCAGGAGGTAGTTGTCGATGCGCTGGTCGTCCGCCTCCTCCCCGATCACGTGCCGGGTCACGGCGGCTTGAGGTGCTTTGCTTAACCCTTTCATTTTGAATATACTGTGTCGGCTGGTTTGCCCAGCCCGACTACCGTGTTGCCCGCCCCGTGCGGTCGATGCGCCGCGCGCCCAATGACCCGAGGTGGCATTGGCTGTGCGCCGGGATGCGGCCGGTCATCGGCCGGCCCTGCAGACCGCAGACGCAGTTTCAGCCTAGGCCACGCCCGGTTCGCCAGGCAGCCGCAGCCAAAACTCTAAATGGTTAATTTCGCTGACCAAAAGTAGCGATGGTACTTGATTTGCGCGCCCAAAGCACTCGCTGAATGCGCGGCCCTGATGGCTCAAAACGTTCAGGCCGCTGAGACAAACCCCATATTAGTTTGAACCTGCTACCGTCTGATGACCCCCAAACAGCCAAACTAATTCTGTCCGTTTGAACCGGATGCGGTTTGTCCTGCCCGTGTTTTGCGCGCGGGAGAACAAATAATGAAGCGCATGCTGTTCAATGCGACACAGGCCGAGGAGCTCCGTGTCGCCATTGTCGATGGACAAAAGCTGATAGACCTCGACATTGAATCGGCCACCAAGGAGCAACGCAAGAGCAATATATACAAGGCGATCATCACCCGCATCGAACCCAGCCTCGAGGCCGCTTTCGTCGATTACGGCACCGAGCGCCATGGTTTTCTGCCGTTCAAGGAAGTCTCCCGGTCCTACTTCAAGCCGGACATGGAGCCGGGGCGGGCGCGCATCCAGGATGCGCTGCACGTGGGCCAGGAACTGATCGTCCAGGTGGACAAGGACGAGCGCGGCAGCAAGGGTGCCGCCCTCACCACCTTCATCAGCCTGGCGGGCCGTTACCTGGTTCTGATGCCCAACAACCCCCGGGGCGGCGGCGTGTCGCGCCGGGTCGAGGGCGAGGACCGGGCCGAACTGCGCGAAACCCTCGACCAGCTTGACGTGCCCCAGGGCATGAGCCTGATCGCCCGCACGGCGGGCATCGGCCGCAGCGTCGAGGAACTGCAGTGGGACCTCAACTACCTGCTGCAGCTGTGGCGCGCCATCGAGGGCGCGGCCAGCGCCCAGAAGGGCCCCTTCCTGATCTACCAGGAGGGCAGCCTCGTGATCCGCGCCATCCGCGACTACTTCCATCCGGACATCGGCGAGATCCTGATCGATACCGACGATATTTACGATCAGGCCAAGCAGTTCATGAGCCACGTCATGCCGGGGAACGTGAACCGGGTGAAGCGCTACCGGGACGACGTGCCGCTGTTTTCCCGCTTCCAGATCGAGCACCAGATCGAGACGGCCTTCGCGCGCCAGGTGAATCTGCTGTCGGGGGGCGCCATCGTCATCGACCATACCGAGGCGCTGGTGGCCATCGACGTGAACTCCGGACGCGCCACCCGCGGCCAGGACATCGAGGAGACCGCCCTCAAGACCAACCTGGAGGCGGCCGACGAGATTGCGCGCCAGCTGCGCCTGCGCGACCTGGGTGGGCTGATCGTCATCGACTTCATCGACATGGAGAACCAGCGCAACCAGCGAGAGGTGGAGAACCGCCTGCGCGATGCGCTGCATTACGATCGCGCCCGGGTGCAAATGGGCAAGATCTCCCGCTTCGGCCTGCTAGAGCTGTCGCGCCAGCGCCTGCGCCCGGCCCTGGCGGAAACCAGCTATATCCCGTGTCCGCGCTGCAACGGCACCGGCCATATCCGCAGCACCGAATCCTCGGCCCTGCATATCCTGCGCATCCTGGAGGAGGAGGCGATGAAGGAGAACACGGGCGCGGTGCATGCCCAGGTGCCGGTGGACGTCGCCACCTTCCTGCTCAACGAGAAGCGCGATGACATCCGCACCATCGAGCTGCGCCACAAGGTCAATATCGTGCTGATCCCGAACATCCATTTCGAGACGCCCCAGCACGAGATCGTGCGCCTGCGCCACGACCAGCTCAACCAGGAGGACGTGACCCTTCCCAGCTACCAGATGGTCGAAGCGCCGCCCAACGAGGCCTACCAGCCGCCTTCGGCCCAGATCGAGGCGCGCCCCCCGCGCCAGCAGGCCGCGGTCAGCGGCATCACGCCCGAGCAGCCGGCGCCGATCGTGGAGCCCAAGCCCGAGCCGGAGATCGCGCCCCAGCCGACCCCTGCCCCGGCCAAGGTCGAGGCGGGAAAGCCGGGCATCATCGAGAAGATCTTTTCCTGGTTCCGCGGCAACCGCCGCGCCGAACCGGTGCCGGCGGCCGCCGTGGAGCGACCTGCCGCGCGCGAGCGTACACGTGAGAGCCGGGAAGGGCGGGAAAAACGGGAAGGACGGGAAGGACGCGAGCGCCGCGAAGG
>JBMOQT010000354.1:0-33968 GCA_049320945.1 Pseudomonadota bacterium | reverse complement strand
GTCACGGTGGCCATGACCCGGCTGGATGCGATTTGGGATCAGCTCTTCCCGGCCGAGCAGCAGCGCATCGTGCGGCTCCTCATCGACAAGGTGATCGTCTCGCCGGACGACATCGAGGTGCGGTTCCTGCCCAATGGTATTGAGGTGCTGGCGCTGGAGCTGCGCCCCGAACCTGCCCCGGAAACGCTTGAGGAGGCCATGGCATGAACGAGATCTTGATCGACAAGACCGGCCAGGCCGAGGTGATCACCGCGAGCGACGGCAGCCTCACCGTCTCGGTGCCGATCCGGATCAAGCGGCGCGGCAGCCGCAAGGCGGTGACCCTGCCGGATGGCGAGACCATGCAGCCGCGCCCCTGGGACGACACGCCGACGCCGATCCAGCTCGCGCTCGCCCGCGGCCACCGTTGGCTGGCGATGGTGGAGTCCGGCGAGGCGCGCACGCTATCCGAGGTGGCCGAACGCGAGGGGATGGATCGGGCCTATGTGAGTCGGATGGTGAACCTCACCACCCTGGCGCCGGACATCGTCGCCGCCATCCTCGACGAGACCCTGCCGCCGGAGGTGACC
The DNA here is from genome assembly GCA_049320945.1 of Pseudomonadota bacterium. Taxonomy (GTDB): domain Bacteria; phylum Pseudomonadota; class Gammaproteobacteria; order Burkholderiales; family Rhodocyclaceae; genus DYIB01. The sequence continues at coordinate 33,399 of JBMOQT010000354.1, read as the reverse complement.
CTGTTCGATCTGGCGTCGGGGACGCCGATGTTGTGGGAGGAGCAGCGGGACCGGCTCATTGGTACGGTGAAAGCGCGAGTCCCACGCTAAGAAACGGAGGCGAGTCCAGAATCCGTTTTCGGCCTTTGCAGCCAATCGAAGCAGGCAGACGTTCAACACTCCGATTCGCGGGCCGCGAACCGGATGTTAGAGGCAGATTACTCGATGAGAGTCTTGATGGCGTTTGCCGTCTCCCTCAATAGCGCTGAGTCCAGCCCCTTCTGGGCATCCTCGGTCGAGATGAATAAGGTCTTGCCCTCAACGAAGCCATTGCGCGCATACCACTCGCGCTTCCAGTCCCAGCCCCGCTTGTAGTCGGGCCTGCTCAGCATCCCGAGGTGTTCCCAGATGATCAGGTCGCCATCGGCCGTCACGAATGAGAAGTCGGGGCGAAGGCGGCCCGGTGCTGCGGTGCCTTCGCAGACGCGCTCGTACTCGTAAGGGATACCAAGCTGGAACAGCATGTTGGCGATGACCAGCTCCGACTTGCTGCGAACCAGGTGGCCCTTCTCGGTTCGATGGATGAGGTGCTCTGCGAACGGCACAGTGTCGTCAGCGACGCGAATGACGCCCTGGAAGATATTCGTGTTCCGGCGCGCCGTCTCCGAGCGCTCCGGTCGCGTGAGGTCGAAGAGGACCGTTGCGTCGTCGCCCTCGATGAGGAGCACGAGCTGCTCGCGTGAGCGCGTCAGCGCCGTGTAGACGAGCTCACGCGAGAGCAGCCTGCAGTTCTTCGGTAGGATGACGAAGACCTTCTTGAACTCGCTGCCTTGCGACTTGTGCACGGTGAGTGCGTAGGCCAGCTCTAAGGGGCCCACCCCACCTGGGAAGTCCCGCTTGCTGTAGCCGAAGCTGAGTCCAGGTCGCCCCGCGAAGACGACGTTCATCCAGGGGTGCTTGGCGGTCGCGACCAGTCCTACCTCACCATTGGCGAGGTAGTGCTCGTCGGATGCCTTCCCATCGTACGCGTTGCGCCACTGGTTCGAGATCTGGATGACCTTATCCTTACGGACGATGCTCTCGTCGCCAAGACTGACGCCCCATGCGGTCGACGCCGCTTCGAGTTCCTTCGCCCGGAACTGTCGCTGCACCCACCGGTTGATGTCGTACACGCCGTGCGGGTGCATCCGAACCGGGGACAGGATCTGCCAACGTTCTGAGCCCTCCGGCGCATCGAAGGGCACCCAGCCGCGATCGTCGAGCCCGAGCGAAGCGTCGAAGTCCGCCACGTCGCTGCCATTCTTCAGCCCGAGGTGTTTCTGAAAGGTCTGGAGCAGTTGCGAGCGTAGCTCGCCGGGCGTCTTCCAGAACACGATCTCGAGGTCGTTGAATTTCTCGCCGAGCTCGAGATCGCTGAGAACGCGATCCGCATCGACGGGCTGCTGCTCGCGCGTGAACCATGATGCCAGGCGCAGCGCGTCCGACGCCGCGGAGGCCGCAGCCGCTGCGCGCACCTCGACGGTGAGCCGAGCGAGGGCGTGCCCCAGGGGTGAACCGTCATCGCTCTGCGCATCGGTGGTTTCGAGATACGAGACGAGGTCGGCGAACGGGCGACCCACGCCGATTGGTGGAAGCTGGTTCGGGTCGCCCACCAGGATGAGTCTCTGCACGTGGGCGAGGTCGAGCGCCTCCAGCACCGCGACGAGATCGTCCATCGTCAGCATCGAGCACTCGTCGATGACGACGGTTTTCTCCTTCCGATACTTGTCCTTGCCGTCGAACTTCGGTCGCTGGCGGGCGCCGTCGTACCGACCGAGCCGGTGAAGGAACTGTGCGACGGTCATCGCCTCGGCATTCGTCGCCTTGCCGAGGCGCACGCGCGCCTTTCCGGTCGGCGCGAGAAGGAGGATGCCGTCCTTCGTGAGTGCCTCGGACAACATCAACGCACCCATGACCGACGTCTTGCCCGTGCCGGCCCGGCCGACGAGAACGCTCAGCCGTCGAGACAGCAGCCGTTCGAGCGCAACCGCCTGTTCCTCGATCGCCTGGCGATGCAGCTCGTTCCTCTTGTCGAACTTGCCGCCTGCCTCCGAGATCGCGGTGACGAGCAGCTTCTGCCAATCGGCCTTCACGGGGGCAGCAGGCTTGCCGGCGCGCTTGCCCAGGACCGAGCGGAGTCGATCCTCACGTCCCTTCAGCTCCGTGAGCTGCAGCGCAGCGGTCGATGTAGCGCCGGCGCCGGCGACATCCACGAGCTCGATGACGCCGGATAGCGTGCTGCGGTTCGTGTTCGGCCAGTCCGAACCGATCACGCAAGGGTGAATAAGGTCCAGCGAGCCGACGCGCTGCAGCGCCTCGGGGACGCTCAGGAGCGCGTCGCCGTTCTCCGATGCTTCACGCAGCACCGCGACCAGCGCGGCGCGAAGACGTCGCGCGTCGTTCGGCGAGCCCACCTTCGAGGGTTCCGGGACTGGGTGCTTTGCTGCAATGGTCGCGTCAGGGAGCAAGCCGCGATCAATGAGCCCCACGGACACCGGCGAATCATTCCAGTCGCCGAGGTCCACTTCGCTCATCCGATACGGGTTCGCGAGGATCTCCTCGTCGCTCACCTTCGCGGCCGTGCCCTTGGTTCTCTCCTTCGGGTCGAACCAGCGAAGCGCCTGCGCCGACGTGAGCGCGAACCGCGACAGCAGCTTGAGCAGAGCGCGGCGCTCGTCAGGGAGGCTTGTCCACGTCTCTCGGATTGCCTCCAGATCGTTCGCATAGGCCGGCTGCGGCGGCTTCTGTTTCCCTCGGAGGATCGCATCCACGGTCGGCCACGGGTCGGCGTCGGCCTTGACCATTTCCGACGACCGCAATTCCAGCGCAAGGGCTGTGCCGAGTCGCATCCCGAGTGCCTCAAGGGCGGGGCCGAGTCCAGGGAACGGCCCTCGGTCTTGCCATGCCTGCGCGATCTGCTGGTTGAGCCACTCCTCGCGGCGCTCCCACGGCCCTTTCGCGATCCCGTGCTCTCGAATCTTGCGCACCGATTCGAGGCAACGGACCAGCGTCGACAGTGCGATGTCGGCAGGTGCCAGCTCCGCGGCGTAGGAGAAGACGCGAACGTGTGCCGGGTCGGCGGGCACCGCAATCTCTCGTAGGAGGCGTTCACGCCGAGCGTCTTCAGCGGCGTCGCCTGTCGGCTCGAGGTAGTCGTGGTACGGGAGCAGGAAGCCGTCCTCTCCGTCGGGTCGGATGGTGTGCCGAATGAGCAGGTCCCACATGAGGTGCGTGGGCTTCGTCTTTGTGACGTCGTAGGCCTTCGGCTGTGCGACTGTCGCGATCCTCCCGACGCCCATCACGAGCCGCGAGATGGTGTCGCCGAGCGGCTGACCCTCCTTGCAGTAGAAGAACACCAGCGACCGCTCTGGCGTGAGCCTGCTCGAGAACAGCTTGAGGATCGCCTCCTGTCGCTCGCGGCCGAAGACCCAAGGACTCGCGAACGGGGACTCCTCGTCGGGCGGAAGCGGTGTCGGAAGCCGTTCGTCGATCACCGCCTGCTCGCTACGGAGCATCCACGCGAACGGCACCACGAACGTGGCGTAGGACGGAACCCTGACCAGCGTCGGCTTGAGGTGGCCGTGCGTCTCCTCGGCTTTCTTGATGCCGGCGTAGGGGTGAACGAAGCGCCGCGACCACTCATCTTCGTTCATGAACGCGCCCGACTCGGCCTTGCACGCGGGCAGCTCGTCCGGGTCCAGAGTGCTCCATCGCTTCCCTGCCAGAGCATCCTCACGGGCGTCATCGCGCTCCAGGCGGATGCGGTCGAGAGCCGCGCAGAAAGAATTGCAGGAAGGCTTGCGGCAGACGGCTCCATTCCAACGCGAATCGTGCCAAGCAACACGTGCAGTGAGGTGGAACATGGGCTGTTCACTCTTCCTGGGTCTGACAGTGGTTACACGGACTCATGGACCTGAGATTCATGACGTTGTCCCCCGCCCGAGGAATGACGAGCCACGCGCCAGGCGGGCCTTCAGGCCGTCAGCGATGAAGTCGGCGAGTTTTTCAGCTTCCTTCCACTTGGTCGTGCGGCGGGTGGGGTCGAAGTCGTGGGTTCGAACCAGGGCGCGTAGCACCGGCATCGGCTGGTCGCGCAGCCACAGGCGGAAGTCGGTTTCGCTGCGCTGGTTCCATTCAGCATGAATGTCCGGCAGTTCGGCGGGCGGCGTGGCGCGTTGTTTGGGGGGCTTGGCTGACCCTGCCGGCAGACTGGTCAACACATCATCCAGGCGCGCGGCGAAGTCGGGGTTGCGCCCCGCTTCGTCGGCAAGGAGATCGACCAGCCCGCGCAGCAGCTTGATCAGGGCTTTCTCGTTTCGCATAGTGTTTTGATTTCCTTGGCCAGCCCGCGGATGGATTCGTATGCCGTGCCGTATTTTCCCTTGAATGTGCGGATGTCGGCATCCACGTCCGCGCCACGTGCGACATTCACGGTCTGTGGAATGCTGTTGGCGAAGAGGGGCGGCTGGGGCAGCGCACCCGCTTCGCCGAAACGACCGAGACGCCCGGCGCCCAGGTCATCCATGACGCGGCGATGGAGATTGTTGCCCTGAACCTTGGTGGCGACGATGCCGAGCGACGGGATGGGCCGATCGATGTCGTCGGCAAAACGCTGGACGTTGTCGACGATCTGGTAGATGCCCCAGGTGGAGAGGATGTCTGGGATGGTGGGAATGACGTATCCCGTGGAAATGCGCAGGCCGTTCTTGGTGACCGTGCCGAGGCTCGGCGGGCAATCGATGATCACGTAGTCGTACCGGTCGATGACCGGCTGCAGGGCGTGCTTCAGGATGTCCAGCGGGTTGACGGTGAAGTTGCCCGACAACGCGATCATCGGGATGCGGTCCTGAATGTCGATCAGACGTATGCTCGACGGCAGCAGGTCGAGACGCGCAATGCCATCGTTGATGGTGGAGACGCCGCGGGCGATGGATTTCTCGATCTCGAACTTCGGCGGATCGTTGGGGTTCAGCCGATCGGCGAACAGTTGGGCGACCGTCTGCCCCGCCTTGTCCATCTCCGCCCAGCGTTCCTCGGAGATCAGCGTGACACTGGCGTTGGTCTGCGGGTCGAGATCCACGACCAGAACGTGCTTGCGCTCTTCCTGCGCAAGGATTTCAGCGACGCCGACCGCGGTCGTGGTCTTGCCGACGCCGCCCTTCAGGTTGATGAAACTCAGGACGTGCGTGGCTTCGCCCTTGAAGTTCTTGACCCAGGCCTCGACCACCTCTCGATCCCAGACCGGGCCGCTCTGGAGCGTTTTCACCGGGCGCGGAAAGTGGTCATAGCGCTGGCGCCAGTTGCTGACGACTTGGCGAGTGACCTTGGCGAGATCGGCGATCTCGCTGATGCCGACGAGGTTGCTCGGATCCATGATGTGCCCCACGACTTGTTTCAGTTGAACCAATCGTAGGCGTGTTTGTTTATTGTGTCAACAGATCGGCTAGTTTGTTTACGCAAGCAGCAAGTAAGCCGGCGTGCCGTTTCCTCTGGACAATCGATGCCTTCATCCAACCGGTTGAACGGTCAGCACGTAACTTGTTGATATTGAATGGTGCCGTCGGCGCTCCCTGTTGACTTCGACCTTTCGCCGGGGAGCAGGGCCGGAGAGAAAAACGGCGCGGAGAGAGCGAAATGGGGCCCGAGGCAGGCGAGACGGCCGGGGAAGGAAGTCCGCAGGAATCCGCAGGAGTCCCCGCGAACGCGCGGGAGCGCGCAAGAAAAAAGGCCAACCGAGAACGGTTGACCTTTATATATTGGTGGTGGAGTCTATCGCCACGTCTAACCACTATCCGTGCTGAGCGGGTGACACCGCGGAATCGGGCGCGGTAGCGGAGGTTTCGCCAGGCGCTCTTTGCACCGCAGCAGCGTCGACTCCGGCCAGGCAGGCCAGCCCCAAGTCCGTCAGCACGTATTCGACATGCCCCGGAAAGTAGCACTTGCTGACGTAGCCGCTGGCGACCAGCGCCGCCAGCACTGAACGCCTGGCAGATCCCCGGATGTGAGTCGGCAACGGTTCGAGCGCTCGGCTCGGGCGCGACGCCGCCAGTCGGACAGCTTCGTACTGGGCCGCTGTCAACCGATGGGCATTGGTCATGGTGGGTGATCCCGAATGTAGACGAGACCCTCATCAGGGCGCTGCCGGCGCTGAAAGCCAAGTCGCGTGGTCTTACGTTGGCGATATATCGTGTGATATAAAGCCGACCATGGAGCACGCGAGCGCAACATGAACCCCGAGCAGATCCGCCATCTCCGGAGGACCCTGGACCTCACGCAACAGCAGTTCGCAGATCTGCTGGGCGTCTCGTTCGTCACCCTGAATCGGTGGGAGAACGGGCAGTCCAAGCCCTCCGCGATGGGGTTGGCCAAGTTGCGGGAGCTTGCGGGTCGGTCAGGTGGTCATTCAGCGGGGTCGGGGAAGCCCAGCAGGAGTGCGACACCTCCTGACACCGACGATACGTCACCCCGGCTCGACTTCCTCGGGGACGCGAATGCGCTGCGCGTGCTTGTTGAAGGCGAGCGGCTGTCCTACGGACATCTGTTCAACCCGGCATTCGCGACCGAGATCAGCGAGATCGACCCGCTGCCGCACCAGCGGATCGCGGTCTACCAGCGGATGCTGCCCCAGCACCGTCTGCGCTTCCTATTGGCCGACGACGCCGGTGCCGGCAAGACGATCATGACCGGGCTCTACGTCCGCGAGAGTCTGTCACGCAGGACGATCCGCCGCGTCATGGTGGTGGCGCCAGCCGGTCTGGTGGGCAACTGGTACCGCGAACTGCGTAAGCTGTTCCAGTTGCCGTTCAAGATCGTGACCGGCAACGATGCCAAAGACGGCAATCCGTTCGTCGGGGCTGGCAGCGAGCTCGTTGTGGTCAGCATTGACAGCCTCCGCGCACCGCGCCTGTTCAACGCGCTGCGCGACCCTCAAGTCGTGCCCTATGACTTGGTGGTGTTCGACGAGGCGCACAAGCTCTCGGCGAACCGCGACTTGGATGGGACGTTCAGGGCGACCGACCGGTATCGGCTGGCCGAGGCCATCGCCGGGGTGCGCGAACTACCCGAGGAGTGGCGCATGCCGTGGGCGGCCCACCACCTGCTGCTGCTCACCGCCACGCCCCACATGGGCAAGGAGTACCCGTATTACTGCCTGTGGCGGCTGCTGGAGCCGGAGCTGTTCAGTACCGAGACCGCCTTCGCCAAGTTTCCGCGCGAGTCGCGCGAGCGCTACTTCATCCGTCGGGTCAAGGAGGAGATGGTCGACCTTCGTGGCAAGCCGCTCTATCCCGAGCGCCTTTGCGACACAGTGAGCTACGACCTCACCCAAGGCCAGATTAGCGAGCAGGCGCTTTACGACCGCACGACCGCGTACATCCGCCATTACTACAACCAGGCACGGCTGTTGAACCGCCAGGCGGCGCGGTTCGCCATGACCGTGTTCCAGCGGCGCATGGCCAGCAGCACCTGGGCGCTGCTCTGCTCGTTCCGCAATCGCCTGGCGAAGCTCGACGCGCTGATCGATGACATCCAATCCGGTCGGGTGCCTGAGGAAGACCTGCGCAGCCAGCAAGAGCGCCTGAACCGCAAGGTCCGCGAGGGGCGGCTGGTGGACGTGCTGGCCGCGAAGACCGCCGATGAGGAGACCGAATCGGCAGGCGTCGAAGAGCACGAGGAGAGCGAGGCGGAGGCGCTGGGCGCCTTCATCGCCACCAGCCTCGCGGAGCTCATCGACGAGCGCAACCAAGTGCAGGATCTGATCGCACTCGCCGAGGCCGTTCACGCGAGCGGCCAAGAGTCGAAGTTCGAACGGATGGCGGAACTGCTGCGCTCGCCGCAGTATCGTGACCAGAAGGTCATCATCTACACCGAGCACCGCGACACACTTGAGTTTCTCGTTCGGCGCCTCGAGGGCATGGGCTATGCCGACCAGGTGGCCTACATCCACGGGGGCTTGAGTTTCGAGGAGCGCGATGCCCAGGTCGAGCGCTTCCGGCGACCTCATGACGCCGATGGCAAAGGGGCGCGTTTCTTCATCGGTACCGACGCGGCGGCCGAGGGCATCAACCTGCAGTTCTGCTGGATCCTGATCAACTACGACGTGCCCTGGAACCCGGCGCGGCTGGAACAGCGCATGGGGCGGATTCACCGCTACGGTCAGAAGCGAGACCGCGTTGCCATCATCAACCTCGTTGCGGGCAAGACGCGAGAAGGCCGGGTCATCAAGACTCTGCTGGACAAGCTGGAGGAAATCCGCAAGCAGCTCGGTTCGGACAAGGTGTTCGATGTGGTCGGCCGCATCTTCGAGGGTATGGCCATCACCGAGTACATCCAGCGGGCCATCGAGTCGGATGACGAGGCGGACAAGAAGGCGCTCGAACTCGCCGGCCAGCTCACGCCGGAGCAGATCAAGGCCATCGAGGCCCGCGAGGCATCCCTCTACGGCAAGGGCGGCGACGTCCGCATCGACCTGCCCCAACTGCGCGAGGCCATGGCCATCGAGGAGATGCGCCGCCTTTTGCCGGGGTACGTTCGTCGGTATCTCGAGCACGCCGCGCCGGTCATTGGCATCGACCTTGTCGGCGATCTCGATGGTGCCTTCTTCATCCGGCCGCGCAAGCGGGGGGTGCTCGACAGCCTCCTCCCGCTGCTCGAGACCTACCCCGAGCCGGCGCGCAACCGGTTTACCTTTTACCGTCCGGACGATGGGCGTGATGCCATTTTTCTGCATCCGGGTGAGCCCGTCTTCGAGCGTCTCTCGGCCATAGCCATTGAGCGCGCCCGTCACGATGCCTTGCGTGGCGCCATCTTCACCGATGTCAGTGCCACCGCAGGCTGAAAAAGCTGCTGGCTGAGGCGGCCCTGGACAACGAAGCGCTGAAGGTGGCCTTCGGGGTAAGGCGCTGAGCCCACCGGCCAAGGGACAAGCGGTGGGCAAGATGCTGCAAGAGACCTCGATCAGCGAACGACGGGCGTGCACCTTGGTGGGCCTGTCGCGTGACAGCTGGCGCACGAGCGCAGGCGCTTCGGCTACCGGCGCATCGGCGACCTGCTGCGAGCCGGCGGTACGGCGATCAACGACAAGCGCGTGTACCGGCTGTATCGGTTGGCTGACCTGGCGGTGCGCAAACGCCGGGGCAGGTCAGTTGCTCAGCCAAGCGGATTTTGATTACCGCGTAACCATTTTTTGTTTTTTAATTTTATATTTTGTCCCTTGCCCCAAGCTCACTACAACTCAACCTATTGATTATTAAGGGGTCCGCAAGAAAAACATACTGGCACGGTTCTTGATACTGTCCCGTCTGACCTGGCAAGACAGCAGGTCCGACTTGACACCCATCTGATCCCAAGAGGAGACCGTTCCCATGGTGGAAACCTTTTACGAGGTGATGCGGAGGCAGGGCATCACTCGCCGCAGCTTCCTCAAATTCTGCAGCCTCACCGCCGCCTCCCTAGGGCTTGGGCCCAGCTTCGTGCCCCGCATCGCCCACGCCATGGAGACGAAGCCACGCACACCGGTGCTCTGGCTTCACGGCCTAGAGTGCACCTGCTGCTCAGAGTCCTTTATCCGTTCCGGCCACCCGCTGGCCAAGGACGTGGTGCTGTCCATGATCTCCCTGGACTACGACGACACCCTCATGACCGCCGCCGGCCACGATGCCGAGGCCATCCTCGAGGAGGTTATGACCAAGTACAAAGGCAACTACATCCTGGCGGTGGAAGGCAACCCGCCCCTGAACCAGGAAGGTATGAGTTGCATCATCGGCGGCCGACCCTTCGTGGAGCAGCTGAAGCACGTAGCCCGCGACTGCAAGGCCATCATCTCCTGGGGCTCCTGCGCTTCCTGGGGCTGCGTCCAAGCCGCCAAGCCCAACCCCACCCAGGCCACGCCGGTGCACAAGGTCATCACTGACAAACCCATCATCAAGGTACCGGGCTGCCCCCCCATCGCCGAGGTGATGACCGGTGTCATCACCTACATGCTGACCTTCGACCGCATCCCCGAGTTGGACCGCCAGGGCCGACCCAAGATGTTCTACGGCCAGCGCATCCACGACAAATGTTATCGCCGCCCCCACTTCGACGCCGGCCAGTTCGCCGAGGCCTGGGACGACGAGGGTTCCCGCAAGGGCTACTGCCTCTACAAGATGGGCTGCAAGGGGCCCACCACCTACAACGCCTGCTCCACCATCCGCTGGAACGGCGGTGTGTCTTTCCCCATCCAGTCGGGCCACGGCTGCATCGGCTGTTCCGAGGACGGATTCTGGGACAAGGGCTCCTTCTACGACCGGGTTACGGACATCAAGCAGTTCGGGGTGGAATCCAACGCCGACAAGGTGGGTATCACGGCGGTGGGCGTGGTGGGTGCCGCAGTGGCGGCTCACGCGGCGGTGAGCGCCATCAAGCAAAGCCGGGCCAAGCAGTCCCACGGCAACATGTAACTGAGGACGACGAACATGGGCGTTTACGAAACCCAAGGATTCAAGCTAGACAACACCGGCAAGCGCGTGGTGGTGGATCCGGTGACTCGCATCGAGGGCCACATGCGCGTGGAGGTGAACCTAGACTCCAACAACGTGATTCGCAACGCGGTCTCCACCGGCACCATGTGGCGCGGCCTGGAGGTCATTCTCAAGGGCCGCGACCCCCGGGATGCGTGGGCCTTTACCGAACGCATCTGCGGCGTGTGCACCGGCACCCATGCCCTCACCAGCGTGCGGGCCGTGGAGGATGCCCTGGACATCAAGATCCCAGAAAACGCTAACAGCATCCGCAACATCATGCAGTTGGCGCTGCAGGTGCATGACCACGTAGTGCACTTCTATCACCTCCACGCCCTGGACTGGGTGGATGTGGTTTCCGCCTTGAATGCCGACCCCAAGAAAACCTCGGAACTGGCCCAGAGCATCTCCCCCTGGCCACTTTCATCCCCCGGTTACTTCAGAGACGTGCAAAACCGGCTGAAGAAATTCGTGGAATCCGGCCAGCTGGGTCCCTTCATGAACGGCTACTGGGGCAACCCGGCTTACAAGCTGCCCCCCGAGGCCAACCTCATGGCGGTGACCCACTACCTGGAGGCCCTGGATTTCCAAAAGGAGGTCGTTAAGGTCCACACCATCTACGGCGGCAAGAACCCCCACCCCAACTGGCTGGTGGGGGGGGTGCCTTGCGCCATCAATGTCCACGACACGGGTGCGGTCGGTGCCATCAACATGGAGCGCCTGAACCTCGTCTCCTACATCATCGACCGTACCATCGAGTTCATCGACCAAGTCTACGTTCCAGACCTACTGGCCATCGGCTCTTTCTACAAGGACTGGACCTACGGCGGCGGTCTCTCTTCCCGCTCGGTTCTGGCCTACGGCGACATCCCGGACAAGGCCAACGACTATACAGCCTCCAACCTGATGATGCCCCGAGGCGCCATCATCAACGGCGACCTGTCCAAGGTGCACGAGGTGGATCTGCGGGACCCCGACCAGATCCAGGAGTTCGTGGACCATTCTTGGTTCGAGTACCACGGAGGCACCCCAGGCAAGGGCCTACACCCCTGGGACGGCGAGACCATACCTCATTACGAGCTGGGCAAGAACACCAAGGGGACTTCCACCAACATCGAGCAGATCGACGAGGGTGGCAAGTACTCCTGGATCAAGGCCCCCCGCTGGCGCGGCCATGCCATGGAAGTGGGCCCTCTGGCCCGCTACATCATCGGCTACGTGCAGAAGAAGCCCGAGTTCAAGGAGCCGGTGGACATGGTTCTGAAGAAGCTGGACCTGCCGCTCACCGCCCTGTTCTCCACCTTGGGCCGCACCGTCGCCCGGGGCCTGGAGGCATCCTGGGCCGCCCACAAGATGCGCTATTTCCAGGACAAGCTCGTGGCCAATCTGAAAGCCGGCGACCAAGCCACGGCCAACATCGACAAGTGGGAGCCCTCCACTTGGCCCAAGGAAGCCAAGGGCGTGGGCTTCAGCGAGGCCCCCCGGGGCGCCCTGGGCCACTGGATTCGCATCAAGGACACCAAAATCGACAACTACCAGTGCGTGGTGCCCACCACCTGGAACGGCAGCCCCCGGGATGCCAAGGGTCAGATCGGAGCCTTCGAGGCCAGCCTCTTGAACACCCCAGTAGCCAAGGCAGACCAGCCCGTGGAGATCCTGCGCACCATCCACAGCTTTGACCCCTGTCTGGCCTGCTCCACCCACGTGATGTCGCCGAACGGACAGGAAATAAGCAGCGTGAAGGTCAGGTAAACCCGGCAGTGGGGAATGGGAGTGTGGAGTTGGCTCCACCCTCCCAACCACCCACTACCCACCCCCTAGGAGAAAGACATGCTCTCAGCACAAGACATGCGGGAAGCGGTGGACCACGGCCGTAACGTCCGCGCGGTATACGTCTACGAAGCCCCTGTGCGCCTCTGGCATTGGGTCAACGCCTTGGCCATCACGGTGCTGGCCGTCAGCGGCTGGTTCATCGCCAGCCCTCTGCCCAGTCTGCCGGGCGAGGCCAGCGCCCATTTCCTCATGGGCTACATCCGTTTCATCCATTTCGTCGCCGGCTACGTGCTGCTGGCCGGATTCCTTGGCCGGATCTACTGGGCCTTCGTGGGCAACGCCCATGCCCGGCAGCTGTTCGTGTTGCCCATCTTCAATGCCAACTGGTGGAAGGAGGTGCTGTTCGAACTGCGCTGGTACCTGTTCCTGGAGCGGGCCCCGAAGAAGTACGTGGGCCACAACCCCCTGGCTCAACTGGCCATGTTCGGCCTGTTCCTCACCACGGTGGTGTTCATGATCGTTACCGGCTTCGCCCTCTACGGCGAAGGGGCCCAGGAAGGCAGCTGGTCTCACACCCTGTTCACCTCTTGGGTTATCCCCCTGTTCGGCCAGAGCCAGGACGTGCACACTTGGCACCATGCGGGCATGTGGGTGATGGTCTTGTTCGTGATGGTCCATGTCTACGCGGCCATCCGGGAAGACATCATGTCCCGCCAGAGCTTGGTCTCCACCATGCTGTCCGGTTGGCGCATGTTCAAGGATGACAAGCCGTGACCCTGAGCCAAGCCCTGCCTTCGACTTCCAAAACATCCAAGGAGACCTTATGAAACGCTTTACCCTCCCCACTGCCCTGTTCCTGTTGCTGGCCTCCGGCACGGCTTTGGCCCATCCCGGCCACGACGGGGGCCTGGTAGCAGGCCTGACCCACCCTTACACCGGCCTGGACCACCTGCTGGCCATGGTGGCCGTGGGCCTATGGTCCGCCCAGCAGCCGGCGAAGGACGCCCTGTGGAAGATCCCCCTCGCCTTCGTCTCCGTCATGGCGGTGGGTGCATTCATGGGCATGACTGGCCTGCCCCTGCCTCAGGTGGAAAACGGCATCGTTGCCTCGGTGGTGTTCCTAGGCCTGCTGGTAGCTTTCTCCCTGCGCCTGCACACTGGTGTAGGCATGGCACTGGTGGCGGCCTTTGCCCTGTTCCACGGCTACGCCCACGGAGCCGAGGCGCCCCGGGACAGCCTGGCGGCCTTCGCCACCGGTTTCGTCCTGGCCACAGCCTCCCTTCATGGCTTGGGCGTGGCCCTAGGCTGGTACACCCACCGCCGGGCGGAGGTCATCCTGCGGGTCGGTGGCGCAGGCGTAGCCCTCGCCGGTGCCTGGTTGGCCCTAAACTGAGGCTGCTCACCATGGATAGCACCCTGGATTACGCCAGCGACATCCTGGTGCTGGGCATCGGTAACCTGCTGTGGGCCGATGAGGGCTTCGGCATTCGGGCCCTGGAACACCTGCACCAGCACTGGCGCTTCGGTCCCGGCACCCGCCTGCTGGACGGCGGAACACAGGGTTTGTACTTGCTGCCCTTCGTGGAACACTGCCGCAAGCTGCTGATACTGGACGCCGTGGACTACGGCCTGCGCCCGGGTACGGTGAAGATCGCTCGGGACGGCGAGGTGCCCGCCTTCATGGGGGCCAAGAAGATGAGCCTGCACCAGACCGGCTTTCAGGAGGTCCTGGCGGTGGCCGCTCTGAAGGGATGGCAGCCGGAGCACATCGTCCTCATCGGTGTACAGCCGGAAACGCTGGAAGACTACGGTGGCAGCCTCACGAACACGGTGAAGACCACGCTGCCCGTGGCCGTCGAAGTAGCGGTTGACGTCCTGCGCACCTGGGGTGCGGCGCCCGAACGGCGTGCCATGCCCCCCGGCCCAGAGGAGCGTATCACCCTGGACTGCCTGGACATCACGCCCTATGAAAGCCAGCGCCCCAGTCCCGACCAAGCCTGCCGCATTGGCGACGGACGATTCCTGGGGCGATTCCTGGAAACGGCGGGGGCTTTCTGATGTGTGTCGGCATCCCCATGCAGGTCATCGAATGTCATGGCTTCGTCGCCCTGTGCCGGGGCCGTCACGGCGTGCGCCGGCTGGACATGGCACTGGTGGGCGAGCAGTCCCCCGGCACCTGGGTGCTGAGTTTTATCGATGCCGCCCGGGAAGTGATTAACGCGGAAACGGCGGCCCGTATCGATGCGGCCTTGGACGGCCTGGAAGCGGCGATGGCCGGGGAGACCGACATCTCCGCCTATTTCACCGACCTGTTCGACCGCACGCCAGAACTGCCGCCCCATCTGAGAGGATCTGCCCAATGACCCAACTTCATCCCCTCATTCAGCGTCTCACTGCTGAATACGGCCTTCCCCTGCTGGATCCCGGCAACCTCAACACCTTCTGCGATGCGCCAGGTGACGCCGTGCTGTTCTGCGGCGGTGACCCGGTGCAGCACCCGGAATGCCTGGACGTGGCCGTGGTGCTGCCGGAACTGCTGCGGGCGTTCCCCGGTCGCTTCCGGGCCGCCGTAGTCTCCACTGCCCTGGAATCCGAGATACAGGCCCGCTACGGCTTCAACCGCAAACCCACCCTGGTGTTTCTGCGGGGCGGCGCCTATATCGGCGCCCTGTCCGGCATCCAGGACTGGGCCGTCTATCTTGACCGCATCCAGGAACTTTTGGCCGCGCCCCCCAGCCGGCCACCATCCATCGGCATCGCCGTCAACGCCTTGGGCCCCGCCGTCTGCCACTGAGGAATCCGCCATGCATGCCTTCCCCATTCCCGTCGTCGCCCTAGGCCCTGGCTCCCACCAGGAAGAGGAGCCCCTGGATTACCTGCCCATGCCCCACGACATGCGCACCTTCCAGCCCCCCATCCTACCGGAGCCGCAAGACATTCGTGACCACACCGCTGTCCGGGCCTGGCTAGAGCAGTTGTTGGAAGCCACCCAGAAATGGCGCCCCGGCGGGGGCTCCTACTGTCTGGACATGCATCACTTGGCCGAAAAGGACCGGCAGCTCATCAACCAGCTGCTGGGCGAAGGGGAGGTCAGCGCCCAGGTCACTGGCGAGGATGGTGTCCTCTCCATCCAGGAAAGCGTGTTCGCTGGCGTGTGGCGCCTGCTGGGACGGGACAAGGATGGCCACCTCTATATGGACCGGGTGGAAGTGGGCGACGTGCCCGCCGCCATCCTTTGCGCCGCCATGACCGGCCTGGCCAAGCCCGCCCAAGCCCCGGTCAGTCCCGGCGTCATCAACGCCCCGGCCCTGCTGGCGGAGATCGCGGAGCACACCGCCCGTCCCGACGGCGGCACCCACGTCATCAATCTGTCCCTGCTGCCCTTCTCGCCTGAGGACGCCGCCTGGCTGGACGAACGCTTGGGCCGGGGCCCGGTCACCCTGCTATCCCGGGGCTACGGCAACTGCCGCATCACCGCCACGGGCATTGCCCGGGTCTGGTGGGTGCAATACTTCAATTCCCAGGATGCCCTGATCCTCAACACCCTGGAGGTCAGCGACGTGCCGGAAGTAGCCCGGGCCTCGGCTGAGGACCTGGAAGACAGTGCAGATCGCCTGGCGGAAGTCCTGGCCTGGATCGGCTAAACATGAAGGCTGCAATTACGAATCCGGCAAGGGGCAGACAAAGCGGGGGCCGTATGGCCACAATACACCCATGACCACCTTCGAAGGCTCCTACCTGGGCGACGCCAGCCGCCTGCCTCCAGACGCCCGGCTGGAGTGCAAGATCTGCTGGTATGTCTATGACCCTGCCGAGGGTGACCCGGTGTGGCAGATTTCCCCCGGCACCCCCTTCGCTAACCTCCCGCCCCATTGGCGCTGCCCCAACTGCGACGGCGCCCGGGAACAGTTCATGGTGCTGCATGACTGACGTTGACCACTCCAATCCCTCCGGTCGACTAGAGGCTGCCTTTCGCCACATCGCCGACACCCGCATGGCGGGTATGGCCTTGGTGAATCCAGCCCTAGCGGTGGAGGCTGTGGGCTTCCGCCAGTTGGGGCAGGTCTGGGTAGGCGTGCTCATCACCCCCTGGTCCATGAGCCTTATCTGCCTGCCCGCTACCGACGCCGAATGGGAAGCCCTGCCAAGCGGCACCAAACGGGAGGTGGAATTTCCTTCCGGCACCTACGAATTCCTCACCGCCCACGAAGCCGTCCTGGGCCCCTATCTCACCAGCTCCCTGTTCTCCCCCATGTTTGATTTTGCAGACATGGATCAGGCCAGGGCGGTGGCGGTGGCCGTGCTGGCTGAGGTCTTTGCGCCCCAGGCGGCAGATATACCGGCAACACCTGCCCCCAGTTTGAGCACCAAGCTGGAACGATCGGCGAGCCGCCGAGGTTTCCTAGGGGCCCTCCTGGGCCAGGGAAGCCCGTCATGACCAATCGACTCGAAGGCCGCATCCACGTACGCCTGACCCAACATGAGGACAGGATCGCCGACGTTGCCATCCGCTCTACCCGACCCCAGCTGGCCCGCAAACTCATGACCGGTCGCACCCCCGAGGAAGCGGCCGACCTGGCGGGTTTGATCTTTAGTCTGTGCGGTCAGGCCCAGCGGGCCGCAGCCAAGGCTGCATGCCGGGCGGCCTTGGGGATCACGGATGAGACGGCCGGCACCCCCTCCGTGCTCATGGAACTGGCCCGGGAACACGCCTGGCGCCTGTTGCTGGACTGGCCCCAGGAAGCCGGGCAGGCACCAGACATGACCAGCCTGATGGCCTTGCGTCAGGCGAATGAAGAAACGTTTGCCGATACCCTGGCCGCCCTTGTGCGCGAACGCCTGCTGGGGGAAGCCCCATCTGACTGGTTGACCCGCGATTTGGCCGGCTTGGATGCCTGGATACGACAAGGCGGCACCCTCCCCGCTCGCCTTTTCGCCAGCCTGGGCGACGGCCCTGACACCGGCATCAGCCATACCGGATTTCTACCGGAACTGTCGGCGTGGAGCCTGGAAACAGCCACGGACCTGGCCCATCGTGCACTGGACGAGCAGGCCTTCTGCACCCTGCCGGACTGGCGAGGCGCACCGGCGGAAACCGGGGCCATCGCCCGTACCCATGGCCATCCCCTGGTGGCCGGATGGATAGCCCGACGGGGACGGGGCATGGGTGCCCGCCTGCTGGCCCGACTAGTGGAACTGGCAACCCTGCCTGAACGGTTCCGCAAGGGTAGCCTGCCAGTCATCCATGCATGGTCCATATCAAAAGATGCGGAACAGGTAGGCCTCGCCGGCGTGGAAACCTCCCGGGGTCTCTTGTTCCATGTGGCCACCCTAAGGGACGGCAAGGTGGCGGACTACCGCATCCTGGCCCCTACGGAGTGGAACTTCCACCCCGCCGGCCCCCTGGCTCAGGCACTGATCGGCTTGAGGGCCGAAAAAGAACTGGCCAAGCTGGTGGCCCATTCCCTGGATCCCTGCGTGGGCTTTGATGTGGAGGTTCATGTGGAGCAGGAAGTGGGCATGGTTCTCAAGGAGTGTCCATTATTAGAGGATGAGTGGACGATGAAGCGTTTCGGTTCCGGAATGGCCCCGACTATCAACTTTGCACTACCCACTTCCCGCCATGCATGAAATGTCCCTAGCGGAGAGTGTCCTTCAGATTGTGGAAGACACCGCCGCCCAGCAGGGTTTCAAGCGAGTGACGGAAGTGCGCCTGGAGATCGGCGCCCTCTCCGGCGTGGAAGTGGAAGCCCTGTGCTTCTGCATGGATGTGGTGTTCAAGGGCAGCGTGGCCGATGGCGCCCGGGTGGAACTGGAACGCCTCCCCGGCCAGGGCTGGTGCCTGGGCTGCGGCGAATCCGTCGAAATCCAGGCCCTGTATGACCCCTGTCCCAAGTGCGGCAGCTACCAGGTCCAAGCCACGGGGGGAACGGAAATGCGGGTCAAGGACATGCTGGTTGAATAGTTTTCGGAGAGACGAACATGTGCACGGTATGCGGCTGCGGCGAAGGCGAAACCCGGATCGAGGGTCATTACCCCCACCATGATCATGGCCACAGCCATGATCATCCACACGATCACACCCATGAACATGTACACGCTGACGGCACCGTGCATAGCCACGGACACACGCACACCCATAGCCACGACCACACCGACCATGGACACGTCCATGAGCACCTGCATGCCAGCGGCAAAACCCATTACCACGCACATCATGGCGACCTCCACTACGGTCGGGGCCCCGCCCATGCCCACGCCCCGGGCCTGACCCAGGAGCGCATGGTCCGCATCGAGCAGGACATCCTGGCCAAGAACAACGCCTACGCGGCCGACAACCGCAAGTATTTCGCCGAGCATGGCATCTTCGCCGTCAACCTGGTATCCAGCCCCGGCTCCGGCAAAACGACCCTGCTGGTGCAAAGCATCAAGATGCTTGCCGATAAAGCAAAGGTGGCCGTGGTGGAAGGCGATCAGCAGACCAGCCATGACGCCGACCGCATCCGCGCCACGGGAGCCCCCGCCATCCAGGTCAACACCGGCAAGGGCTGTCACCTGGACGCCCACATGGTGGGCCGCGCCCTGGAACGCTTGAACCTGCCCGACGACAGCCTGCTCATGATCGAGAACGTGGGTAACCTGGTGTGCCCCGCCGCCTTCGACCTGGGGGAGGCCCACAAGGTGGTCATCCTGTCGGTGACGGAAGGCGTGGACAAGCCGCTGAAATACCCGGACATGTTCCGCGCCGCCGATTTGATGTTGCTGAACAAGGTGGACCTGTTGCCCTACCTCACCTTCGACGTGGCCACGTGTGTGGACTACGCCCGCCGTGTGAATCCCAGGCTCCAGGTCATGCAGGTATCTGCTACCAGCGGCCAGGGCATGGAGGAGTGGCTGAACTGGCTCATGGCCGGATTGAATAAGGCCAAGACGGCGCGCTTGCAAAACGTGGAATGGCTAAAGCAGCGAATTGCTGAGTTGGAAATGCGGTTGGCGGGTCAGGGTTAACCACTTCCAGATGAACCATAACGCCGAGGTCACTAGGCAATCTTCCAGCTTGTTTCTCCGACGCCGCCTGCGCGTCACCGGCATCGTCCAGGGCGTAGGTTTCCGTCCCTACGTCTGGCGCCTGGCCATGGAACTAAACCTGTCCGGATGGGTTCGCAACGACGCTGCCGGGGTGGAGATCCTGGTGGAGGGCGAGCGCCACCGCATTGAGGCCTTTACCCGCCGCCTGCCCGTGGAAATCCCGCCCCTGGCGCGGGTGCGGGAACTGAGTTGGGACGACGCGCCCCACAGCGGGGAACACACAGGGTTTGTCATCACCGAAAGCGGCGCCGGCCGGGCCAGCACCATGATCGGCCACGACACGGCGGTGTGCCTCGACTGTCTGACAGAGATGTTCGACCCTGCCGACCGACGCTGGCGCTACGCCTTCATCAACTGCACCAACTGCGGCCCCCGCTACACCCTCACCCGGTGCCTGCCCTACGACCGGGCCCAGACCAGCATGGCACCCTTTCCGCTGTGTCCGGACTGCGAGAAGGAATACCGTAACCCCGCCGACCGGCGCTTTCACGCAGAACCCACGGCCTGTCCGGTGTGCGGCCCTCGTTTGGCTCTGGTGGATGTCCGGGGAAACGCCATTCCGTGTGACGACCCCATCACCGCAACCATTCAACTTTTACAGGCAGGCCAAATCGTCGCCATCAAGGGCCTAGGGGGCTTTCACCTAGCCTGCGATGCTCGCAATGCCGAGGCCGTACAGCGACTGCGGGCACGCAAGCAGCGGGATGAGAAGCCCTTCGCCGTCATGGCGGCCAATCCGGCTTCCCTGGCCGAGTGGGTGGAGATGAGCGAGGCCGAACAGGCCCTGCTCACTTGCCGTGAGCGGCCCATCGTTCTGCTGCGCAAGAAATGCGGAGCCGACGCCGCCTTGCCCGGCATCGCCCCGGGCCTGGCCTGGTTGGGGGTGATGCTGCCCTACGCGCCCTTGCAGTGGCTGATCTTCCACGAGGCGGCGGGTCGGCCCGCTGGTACGGAATGGATACACCATCCCCTGGGCCTGATGTTGGTGATGACCAGTGCCAACCCGGGGGGCGAACCCCTGGTGAGCCACAACGACGAGGCCATCGACCGCCTGGGCAACATCGCTGATGCCGTGCTGCTCCACGATCGGGACATCGTCGTACGTTGCGATGACAGCGTGGTGCGTATGAGCGCCAACAACGGGCCCCAGTTCATACGCCGCGCCCGGGGCTACACACCTCGGGCCATTCGACTTTCCCGCTGCGGTCCGTCGGTGCTGGCCCTCGGAAGCCACCTCAAGAACACTCTTTGCGTGACCCGGGGGAACGATGCCTTCGTCTCCCAGCATATCGGCGGCCTGGACAACCCCGCCACCTGCAACATGCTCCAGGAAGTCACGGAACACCTCCTCCACATCCTGCAGGTGAGACCGGAGGCCGTGGCCCACGACCTGCACCCGGACTTCTTCAGCAGCCACTATGCCTTGGAACTGGCGGATGCCTGGGGTTTGCCCACCATCGCCGTGCAGCACCACCACGCCCACATCGCCGCCGTGGCGGCGGAGCACGGCGTGGAACGGCCTTTGTTGGGCCTGGCCCTGGACGGCGTGGGCCTGGGTTCCGACCACACGTCCTGGGGCGGTGAGTTGTTACGCGTGGACGGCGCTGCATTCACCCGCCTGGGCCACCTCACCCCCCTGCCCATGCCCGGCGGCGACAAGGCGGCCAAGGAACCGTGGCGCATGGCGGCCGCGGCCCTGTTCCTGCTGGGCCGTGCCGACGACATTCCCCGCCGTTTCACCGCCCAGCCCGTGGCCCGGCAGCTCCGCGTGATGCTTGAGCACAACCTCCACTGCCCCCCCACCACCAGCCTGGGCCGCTGGTTCGACGCGGCGGCCGGATTGTTGGGAGTGCGTAACGTAATGACCTTCGAAGGCCAGGCGGCCATGCTGCTGGAAGGCCTGGCTGAGGAAGCTGGAGACGTGTCTCCGTTGACCGACGCCTACGTGCTCCATGCCGATGGCAAGCTAGATCTGCTGCCCCTACTGGCCCGCCTGGCCGACGAAACCGATGCGCGACGCGGTGCTGCCCTGTTCCACGCCACCCTGGCCCGCGCCCTGGCGGACTGGACGCTACAGGCCGCGGAACAACAGAGTCTGGACACCGTGACCCTGGGGGGAGGCTGCTTCCTCAACCACATCCTGTCCCGCCACTTGGCCAACCATCTGACAAGCCAAGGCCTGCGGGTTCTGGAGGCCCGACAGATACCCCCGAACGACGGAGGGTTGAGCCTGGGCCAGGCCTGGGTTGCAATTAGTTCACTCAACAATCGTCAGCTGAAGGGGACGCGGAGCGATCCTTAACCGGCAGCGAAAGGAAATTCTTCATGTGTCTCGCCATCCCCGCCCGCGTGGTGGAAATCGCAGAAAAAGACCAGGCCATCGTGGACCTGGGCGGCGTGCGCAAGGACGTCTCCCTGGCCCTGGTGGAGGACGTACAGGTAGGCGACTACGTCATCGTCCACGTGGGCTATGCTCTCACACGCTTGGACCCGGAAGAGGCGGAGAAAACCCTGGCCTTGATGGCTGAGGCGGGGCTGACACCGGAGGCGATATCAATAACCACTCCGCCATTCCCGCACGGACGGGAATCCATGCATTGATCATCTGGGCCCTGCCCGCGAAGAAACAGTAATACTACCATGAAATACGTCGACGAGTTTCGTGATGGGAAAGTCGCCAAAGGCTTGGCAGCTGCCATCGCCGCCGAGGTCCGCGACGACCGCCGTTATAACTTCATGGAGTTCTGCGGTGGCCACACCCATGCCATCTCCCGATATGGGGTGCCGGACCTGCTACCCCCCAACGTGCGCATGATTCACGGTCCCGGCTGCCCTGTGTGCGTGCTGCCCATCGGCCGCATCGACCTGGCCATCAAGCTGGCCCTGGAGCACGACGTCATCCTCTGCACCTACGCAGACACCCTGCGCATCCCAGCCTCTGGCGGTCTCTCCCTGATGAAGGCGAAAGCACAGGGGGGTGACATACGCATGGTCTACGCGGTAACCGATGCCCTGAAGATCGCCCGAGACCATCCGGACAAGGAGGTGGTGTTCTTTGCCATTGGCTTCGAGACCACCACCCCGCCCACGGCGGTGGCTATCAAGCAAGCCCAGGCGGAGGGTCTGAAGAACTTCAGCGTGCTGTGCTGTCACGTGCTCACGCCGTCGGCCATCATGAACATCCTGGAATCGCAGCAGGCGCGGGAGCTGGGAACCGTACCCATCGACGGCTTCATCGGCCCAGCCCACGTCTCCACGGTGATTGGCAGCCGACCTTACGCGTTTTTTGCCGAGGAATACCGCAAACCCGTAGTCATTGCGGGCTTCGAGCCCCTGGACGTCATGCAGGCTATCCTCATGCTGGTGCGCCAGGTGAACGAGGGCCGCGCCGAGGTGGAGAACGAATTCACCCGGGCGGTGACCCCGGAAGGCAACACCAAGGCCCAGAACCTAGTGTCCGAGGTGTTCGAGTTGCGCCGCAGCTTCGAATGGCGGGGCCTGGGGGAGGTGCCCTACTCCGCCCTGAAGATCCGGGAAGGCTTTGCTGACTTCGACGCCGAACGGCGCTTCCACCTGGAGTACCAGCCGGTGCCCGACAACAAGGCCTGCGAGTGTGGCGCCATACTCCGGGGGGTGAAGAAGCCCACGGACTGCAAAATCTTCGGCACCGTGTGCACGCCCGAGAATCCCATGGGTAGCTGCATGGTGTCCTCGGAGGGCGCCTGCTCGGCTCACTACACCTATGGGCGATACAAGGATATGGAGACGACGGCATGACGGTGTGCATGATGGATTCGTCACTGAAATCCCCCCAGCCCCCTCGCAACGGGGGGTGGAAAACGTGCCGCCCTCTACCGGAGCGGCCCTTCCTTTTCCAAAGGGAGGGCAGGAGGAACTCCACCGACCGGCAATGGCCACTTCAGGACTGACCCCATGATCGGCCAAGTGAAAAAGGGTTATGTCCGCCCCCTGGACATCAAGCACGGCCGCGTGGACATGAGCCACGGCGGCGGCGGCCGGGCCATGGTGCAACTCATCACCGATCTATTCGCCAACCACCTAGGCAATGAATATCTGGCCCAGGGCAACGACGGTACCTGCCTGCCCCCCTGCACCGGCCGCATGGTGGTGTCCACCGACAGCCATGTGGTTTCGCCCCTCTTCTTCCCCGGCGGCGACATCGGCTGCCTTTCGGTCCATGGCACGGTGAACGACGTGGCGGTCATGGGGGCCACGCCCCTGTACCTCACCGCCGGCTTCATCCTCGAGGAAGGTTTTCCCCTCGAGAGCCTGGCTCGCATCGTGGAATCCATGGCCAGGGCGGCGAAAGCAGCGGGCGTGAAGCTCGTAGCCGGCGACACCAAGGTGGTGGAACAAGGCAAGGGAGACGGGGTATTCATCACCACCACCGGGGTGGGCTTCCTTCCCGAGGGTGTGCACCTGTCCGGTGACCTGGCCCGGCCCGGGGATGCGGTACTGTTGTCCGGCACCCTAGGGGATCATGGCGTGGCCATCCTAAGCAAGCGGGAGAACCTCTCCTTCGATGCGCCCATCCTCTCGGACACGGCGGCCCTGAACGGCCTGACCGCCGCCATGCTGGCCTCGGGGGCTGCCATCCGGGTCATGCGCGACCCCACTCGGGGCGGTCTGGCCGCCACCCTCAACGAAATCGCCCACCAATCGGGTGTGGGCATCCACCTTGACGAGGCGGCCATTCCCATCAAGCCGGAGGTGGACGCCGCCTGCGAACTGCTGGGCCTGGATCCCCTCAACATCGCCAACGAAGGCAAGCTCGTCGCCATTTGCGCCGCCGAGGACGCGGACAGGCTTCTGGCCGCGATGCGCGCTCACCCTCAGGGTCAGGCCGCTGCCCTCATTGGCAAGGTGGTGGAAGACCCCAACTGTTTCGTGCAGATGAAGACCCGATTCGGCGGACGGCGGATGGTGGACTGGCTAAGTGGTGAGCAGTTGCCGAGGATTTGCTGAGTGTGTGAAAGAACTCTAATCCCCCCTAGCAGGCCGTTGAAAAACGTCGCGAGGATGGCCAGATGCAAGGCGCACGGAGCACAGCGACCGAAGCCTATCAAACAGATAGGCGAGGGTGCGAGCACCGCGCAGCGCCGCAGATGGCCTACCGCAGCAGTTTTTCAACGGCCTGTTAGGCAGCGGGATACCTGGCTGAACGCCCAGAGCATCCACGTCATGAGATTCGATGACCGGCAGGCTTTGTGGAGACCGCAGTGGTGAAGATGATACTCGGGGCCGTACAACAAGCCATAGCCACTGAAACCCACCCAGCCCTCCTATTGCAAAAGGGGGAGTAACGACAGCGCCGAACGAATGGCTCCTCCCTTTGGAAAAGGGATGACAGGAGGGATTCAGCGACGTCTCCATACGCGACGAAGGTACAACCTGACCATGCGGATTCTCTTCCTCACCCACGCCTTCAACAGCCTGACCCAGCGCCTGTTCGTGGAACTCACCCGTCTGGGCCATGAGGTCTCCGTCGAGTTCGACATCAACCACAGCGTCACCATCGAGGCGGTGGGGCTGTTCCGACCCCACCTGATCCTGGCACCCTACCTGCGCCGGGCCATCCCGGAGGCCATCTGGCGAAACCACCTGTGCCTTGTGCTGCATCCGGGTATCGTGGGGGATAGGGGCCCCTCGGCCCTCGACTGGGCTATCCTGAAGAGCGTGCAGACATGGGGCGTGACCCTACTCCAGGCAGAAGCGGAGATGGACGCGGGCCCTGTTTGGGCCAGCGAAACCTTTCCCATGCGTGCGGCGAAGAAAACCAGCCTCTACCGCAACGAGGTGACCGAGGCGGCGGTACGGGTGGTCAATACAGCCCTGGAGCGGCTGCCGGATTACCGGGCCGGCAAGTGGCGGCCTCAAGCCCTGCCCCCGCGTCCCATGCATGCCCTCATGCAGCAGACCGACCGGGCCATCGACTGGACCCGGGACACCACGGATCGGGTGATGGCCAAGCTCAACGCGTCCGATGGTTTTCCTGGGGTAAAGGACGAGCTATTCGGCCACCCCTGTCACCTATTCAACGCCCGTCCCTTCCCCGCCCGAGGCACGCCGGGGGAGGTGTTGGGCCGCAACGGTGAGGGCGTGGTGCGGGCCACCGTGGATGGCGCGGTGCGCATCGGCCATGTGAAGCGGGCGGGAGGCATCAAGTTGCCGGTGACATCGGCGTTTAAGGAGGTGGAAGCGTTGGTGGAATTGGATGCCGACGCCGACCCCGACATACGCTACGAGGAAGTCAACGGCGTGGGCTATCTCCACTTCGACTTCTACAACGGCGCTATGGGCACCGGCGCATGTCGGCGTCTGCTGGCTGCCTACGAAGTCGCGCGGCAGCGGCCCACCCGGGTTATCGTGCTCATGGGGGGGCCGGACTTCTTCAGCAACGGCCTGGACTTGAACCGCATCGAAGCGGCGTACAGCCCGGCGGATGAATCCTGGTACAACATTGAGGCCATGGACGACCTGTGCCAGGCGGTGATCGAGACCACCACACACTACACGGTGGCTGCCCTCCAGGGCAACGCCGGGGCGGGAGGTGCTTTTCTGGCCCTAGCTGCGGACTGCGTCTGGGCACGTAAAGGCGTCATCCTCAACCCCCACTACAAGAACATGGGCAACCTCTACGGCTCGGAATACTGGACCTACCTCCTGCCCAAGCGGGTGGGGGAAGAGGCCGCTCGGCGCATCATGGCTCGGCGCCTGCCCCTAGGCGCCCTGGAGGCGGAGGATATAGGCTTTATCGAAGCCTGCTTCGGCGACACGGTAGCGAGCTTCCAAGCGGAAGTCCGGCGCCGCGCCGCGGCCCTGGCCGATACGCCTGGGCTCCTAGCGTATCTTGCAGAGAAACGCGCCAAGCGGGCGACGGAGGAAGCCACCAAGCCCCTGGCTCAATACCGGGCTGAGGAACTGGCCCACATGAAGCGCAACTTCTACGGCTTCGACCCCAGCTACCACGTGGCCCGCTATCACTTCGTGAACAAGACCCCCCACTCTTGGACCCCCCGGCACCTGGCGAAGCACCGGGAATTGGGGTGGGTGGTACCGGGAGACGGCGAATGGTGATGGCGCGCCTCTCAAATCCCGCAACCCCCTTTTGCAAAGGGAAGGGTGCCACGGGCCTCGGTCGAAGGGCCCCTCCCTTTGGAAAAGGGATGACGGAAGGGAGTCCTCCCGCGAACACGCCATCCGTTGATGTTGAGAGGCCTGACCCATGAGCGCGTCCCTCCTGGCCACCGTCCTGGTCGTCGACGACGAGGTTCGTTCCCAGGAAGCCCTGCGCCGGACCCTGGAGGAAGACTTCCGGGTTTTCACCGCCTCCAACGCCGCCGAAGCCCGGGCCGTCATGGAGCGGGAAGCCATCGACATCCTGCTCACGGACCAGCGCATGCCAGAAGTCAGCGGCGTGGAGTTCCTGCGCCAAGTGCGCCAGGAGTGGCCTGACACGGTACGTATCATCATCTCCGGCTACACGGACAGCGAGGATATCATCGCCGCCATCAACGAGGTGGGTATCTACCAGTACTTGCTCAAGCCTTGGCATCCGGAACAGCTGCTGCTGACCCTGAAGCGGGCCGCTGAGTTGCATCGCCTGCAGCAGGAGAACTGCCTGCTGGCGGCGGAACTGAGGGCCGCCGAGCCGGTGCTACGCAGGCACGTGGAGGCCAACCGGGCCCGGGTGAAGGAGGCCTTCAGCCTGGAACGCATCGTGCGGGCCCCGGACAGCCCCATGCAGTCCCTGTGCGAGCAGATCGCCAAGGTGGCACGTCACGACGTATCCGTCCTGCTGATGGGCGAATCCGGTACCGGCAAGGAATTGCTGGCACGGGCCATCCACTACGCCAGCGGCCGCGCCGACCATGCCTTCGTGGTGCAGAACTGCGGCGCCCTGCCGGACACCCTGCTGGAATCCGAACTCTTCGGCCATCGCAAGGGGGCCTACACCGGGGCCATCGACAACCGGGTGGGCTTGTTCCAGCTGGCCCACGGTGGCACCCTGTTCCTGGACGAGATCGGCGAAACCTCCCCGGCCTTCCAGATAAAGCTGCTGCGGGTGCTGCAGGAAGGCGAATTCCGCCCCTTGGGCAGTAACCGGGCCCAGTCCGTGGACGTTCGCGTCATCGCCGCCACCAATCGGGATCTGACGGAAGAAGTGCGGGCCGGGCGCTTTCGGGAAGACCTGTATTACCGCCTGGCCACGATACCCATGTGGGTCCCACCCTTGCGGGAACGGCCCATGGACATCCCCCTGCTGGCCCAGGCCATCCTCACCCAAGCGGCGAAAGAACTGGGCTGCAAGGCCACGGGTTTCACCCCGGAGTTGTTGGATCACCTGGTAGCCCGCCCCTGGCCCGGCAACGTGCGGGAGTTGCAAAACGAGATCCGCCGCATGCTGGTGATGTCGGACGGACCCCTTCTGGGCATGGAGACCTTGGCATACGGCCTTAGCGGCCCGACCCCCAAGGGTCAGTCGGACGACCTGCGCAGCCGGGTGAAGGCGGTGGAGGCCGAGGCCCTGCGCCAGGCCATGGCCCGCCACAGGGGCAACCTGTCCCGGGCTGCGGCGGAACTGGGCCTCACCCGCCTGGGCCTGCGCAACAAGCTGGACCGCTTGGGGGTGACCCGGCCCCTGGGCCGGCGCGGGCGCCCCAGGGAAATGGATGGAGACCCCGATGCCTGAACTCAACCTCCTCTGGCTCCAGTCCGGCGGCTGTGGTGGCTGCACCATGTCCCTGCTCAACGCTGAACAACCGGCCCTCATGGACCGCCTGACGGACGCGGGCATCCACCTGCTTTGGCACCCCAGCCTGTCCGAGGCCAGCGGCGGCGAAGCCCTGGACATCATTCGCGCCTGCGCCGAAGGCCGGAAACGCCTGGACATCCTCTGTCTGGAAGGCTCGGTGATGACGGGCCCCTCGGGCACCGGCCGTTTCCACATGCTGTCGGGTACGGGCAAGCCCATGATGGCCTGGGTCGAGGCCCTGGCCACCCGAGCCGCCCATGTGCTGGCGGTGGGTACCTGCGCCGCCTACGGGGGTATCACCAGCGCCGGCATCACCGGCCCCAGCGTGGGCGCCACCGGCCTGCAATTCCATGGCGAACACCCCGGGGGACTGTTGCCCTCTAGCTTCCGTGCCGGCGCCGGCCTGCCGGTGGTGAATGTGGCGGGCTGCCCCACCCACCCCGGCTGGGTGCTGGACACCCTGCTGGCCATCTCCCTGGGTCGGCTGACGGAAAGCGATCTGGATGCCCTGCACCGACCCCGCTTCTTCGCCGACCATCTGGTACACCACGGCTGCCCCCGCAACGAGTATTACGAGTTCAAGGCGAGCGCCGAGAAGGCCGGGGACTTGGGCTGCATGATGGAAAACATGGGTTGCAAGGGCACTCAGGCCCACGCCGACTGCAACACCCGTCTGTGGAACGGCAGCGGCTCCTGTCTGCGGGGCGGCTATCCGTGCATCTCCTGTACAGAACCACGTTTCGAGGAACCAGGCCATCCTTTCACCGAGACCCCCAAGGTGGCGGGCATTCCTATTGGCCTGCCCAGCGACATGCCCAAGGCCTGGTTCGTAGCCCTGGCCACCCTGTCCAAGTCCGCCAGCCCCAAGCGGGTGCGGGAGAACGCCACCTCCGAACATGTGGTTGTGACCCCGGCGGTGAAAAAGACTAGACTGAAGTGATGGAAGCGGAGATGCCTGGACGGATTTCATGCAAACTCAAATCCTCCTAACCCTCCTTTGCAAAAGGCGGATTAGGGCGGATTCCAGTGACACGTCCATTCCCAACCGGAGACCTTCATGACCACCCGCCTGATCGGTCCCTTCAACCGTGTCGAAGGCGATCTGGAGGTACGCCTGGAGGTGGAAGACGGTCGGATAAGTGCCGCCTACGTAAACTCCACCCTCTACCGGGGCTTTGAGCCCATGCTGGCAGGCAAGGCACCGGCGGATGCCCTGGTCATCGTGCCCCGCATCTGCGGTATATGTTCCGTGGCCCAGAGCACGGCGGCGGCAGCAGCCCTGCGGGAACTCTCCGGCCTGACCTTGTCGGACAACGGCCGCTTAGCCCTCAACCTGGTGAGTGCCTGCGAGAACCTGGCGGACCACCTGAGCCACTTCTATCTATTCTTCATGCCGGACTTCGCTCGGGACGCCTATGCCACCCGGCCCTGGTTCGAGCGGGTAGCACAGCGCTTCAAGGCGACCAGCGGCACGGCCACGGCGGACGTCCTGCCCGCCCGGGCGGCATTCATGCACCTCATGGGCATCATGGCGGGCAAATGGCCCCATACGCTGAGCCTGCAGCCCGGCGGCACTGCCAAACCCCTGGAACAGGCGGAATGCCTGCAGCTCACGACCCTGCTACGAGCCTTTCGCCGCTTCCTAGAGCTACACGTGTTCGACGACAGCCTGGAAAGCGTAGCTGGCCTCGCCAGCCTTCCCGATCTAACCGAGTGGCGAAAGAACAGGCATGGCGACTTGGCCATCTTCCTGGAAGTGGCCGAGGACCTGGGCCTGGAAAAGGCCGGCCGGGCAACGGACGTATTCCTCAGCTACGGCGCCTACGAGGAGGACGATGGCCACCTGTTCGCCTCCGGGCTGTGGCAGGGTGGCCAGGCCCACCCCCTCGAACCCGGTGCCATCGTGGAGGACCTTAGCCATGCCTGGCTAGCGGGGGACGCCCGCACACCAGCCCAGGGCCAGACCCTGCCCTTGCCGGACAAACCCGGGGCCTATACCTGGTGCAAGGCGCCCCGCTACTCCGGCTGCGTGGCCGAAACCGGCGCCCTGGCCCGGCAGATGGTGGCGGGTCATCCAGTCATTCGCGAGCTGGTAAGGACCCACGGAGGCAGCGTCACCGCCCGGGTGCTGGCCCGGTTGCTGGAACTGGCCCTGGTGCTGCCCCGCATGGAAGCCTGGGCCAGGCAACTGGAACCCAAGGCCCCCTGGTGCCACCACGCCCGCCTGCCGGACGAAGGTACGGCAAAGGGCCTAGTGGAGGCGGCCCGTGGCGCCCTGGGTCACTGGCTCGTGGTGAAGCACGGTCGCATCGCGAATTACCAGATCATCGCCCCCACCACCTGGAACTTCTCCCCCCGGGACCATCAGGGCACGCCCGGGGCCCTGGAGCAGGCCCTGGCCGGACTCCCCGCCCCTGAGACGGAGGATCCACCCCTGCTAGTGCAGCATGTTGTCCGGTCCTTCGATCCCTGCATGGTGTGCACAGTCCATTAGCAGGCCGTTGAAAAACGTCGCGAGGATGGCCAGATGCAAGGCGCACGGAGCACAGCGACCGAGACATATCAAACAGATAGGCGAGGGAGCGAGCACCGCGCAACGCCGCAGATGGCCTACCGCAGCAGTTTTTCAACGGCCTGTTAGATTAAAACCATGGGCGTCGCCAAACCTTCCCTGGACCCGGACACCCTGCCCTCCCCCACCTATGACGAGGAGGTCTGGATCGAGGTCATCCATAAGATGGACGAGGTCTACAGCGACCTGCTGAAGTACGAAGTGGCCCTGGAGGAAAAGAACGCCGCCCTGGAGGAGTCCCAGCGCTTCGTGCTGTCGGTGCTGTCCTCCATGTCGGACCTGCTGCTGGTGTGCGACCGGGAAGGCCGCATCGAGGTGGTAAACCAGGCCCTCATCGACTTCACCGGCAAATCCGAGGCGGAACTGGTAGGCACTTTCCTGTTCGACCTATTCCCGGACACGGCCACACGTTCGGCAGCGCGCCTTTCCTTCGCCACCCGAGGCCTGCAGGGCCTGGCGGATTGTGAACTGGAGCTCCTGGGCGCGGACAACGTGCCCGTGGCCGTGTCCTTCAACTGCATGCCGCGCCATAACCACCAGGGTGCCCCGCTGGGCATGGTGTTAACTGGCCGCCCCCTGGGAGAACTGCGCCGGGCTTACCAGGCCCTGCACGAAGCCCACGAGGACCTGAAACGCACCCAGCAGCAACTGCTGCACTCGGAGAAGATGGCGTCCCTGGGCCGGCTGGTGGCGGGCGTGGCCCACGAGCTCAACAACCCCATCAGTTTCGTACTGGGTAACGTGCATGCACTGCGGCGCTATGTCGAGCGCCTGGGTCAATACATCCGCCTGCTGCACGGCAAACACAACAAGGACGAACTGGCCCGACTGCGGAACCAACTGCGCATCGACCACATCCTGGAGGACCTACCATCCCTCATGGACGGCACCATTGAGGGCGCGGAGCGCACCCGGGACATCGTCGACAACCTGAAGCGCTTCTCAGTGTTGGACCGGGACCCGGCCCGGCCCTTCAACCTGACAGAGGTCATCGAGCGTTCCGTGAACTGGGTGCGCAAAGCCTCGCCTGAGCGCTTTCAGGTGGACCTGGACCTGCCCAAGCACATTAACGTAATGGGTTCGTCGGGCCAGATCCAGCAGGTGGTGATGAACTTGGTGCAGAACGCCTGCGACGCCACCGCGGAGATGGCCAAGCCGCGTCTGGAGATTAGAGCGGAGCGGGCCGGCGACAGCGTGGTCATCCGCTTCCGGGACAACGGCCCGGGCATCCCGCCAGAAAACCTACCCCACATCTTCGAACCCTTCTTCACCACCAAGCCCGTCGGCAAGGGCACAGGCCTGGGGCTGACCATCAGCTACGGCTTAGTGGAAAAACACGGTGGCCGACTGGAGGCTGCCAACGCCCCGGAGGGCGGCGCCCTGTTCACCCTGAGCCTGCCTCTGGGCAGGCCCTGCTCTCGCTCAAGTAGCCTGGAGGAGGTCAAGGCGAGTTCTGGGAACCCATCACGCTCCAAGGCCCCCCGGTCCCGGTGACCTGCCCCCTCGAGCCGTACCATTCATTCGGAAGGGGTTCTAGGTTGTCGCCCCTGATGTATTTGCAGGAGGGGCGGTCACGATGAGGGGGCGTTCTTCTCCTTTCTCGGGGTTCTCTTGCTCTGACGCAGCGACTCGCCGCTGAGGGTGGAGCGGTGGTGGTGTTGCATCAAGCGGTCCAGGATGGCGTCGGCAATGGTGGCGTCGCCGAGCCAGGCGTGCCAGTGCTCGATCGGCTGCTGACTGGTGATGAGGGTGGCCTTGGCGCCTGCGCGGTCATGCCCCAGGCGTCGAGCAGCAGCACATCGGTTTTGGTCAGCCGCAGCAGCCACGAGCCGAAGGTGCCGTTGCCATGGTGGGTATTCCAGCCCATCGTGACCGGTCATTCCGGTCAGGGCCGAAATCGGTCACGATGAACCGGAATACCCTCACGGGCACAAGTTTGCTACCCGTGAGCAGGCCCGGCTGGCGGTACTGGACTGGGTGGCTTTTTACAATCACCGCCGGCTGCATTCGTCGCTGGGCTATCTCAGCCCGATGCAGTTCGAGCAACGCTGGTACGAGGCGCAGCGCAAAATGCCGTCTGAGCCGGGGGTTAAGAACGCCACGAAACAGGGACAAGGTCACTCGATGGCCTTGACGATGTCCTCGACCACTTTCTTGGCGTCGCCAAACACCATCATCGTCTTGTCCATGTAGAACAGCTCGTTGTCCAGCCCGGCGTAGCCGGTGGCCATCGAGCGCTTGTTGACGATGACGGTGCGCGCCTTGTAGGCCTCCAGGATCGGCATGCCGTAGATGGGGCTACCCTTTTGCAGCGCGGCCGGGTTGACGACGTCGTTGGCGCCCAGGATGATGGCGACGTCGGTTTGCCCGAACTCGGGGTTGATATCTTCCATCTCGAACACCTGGT
Organism: Pseudomonadota bacterium; assembly: GCA_049320945.1. Classification (GTDB taxonomy): domain Bacteria; phylum Pseudomonadota; class Gammaproteobacteria; order Burkholderiales; family Rhodocyclaceae; genus DYIB01. The sequence continues at coordinate 265 of JBMOQT010000354.1, read as the reverse complement.
CGTACGGCACCTCGGCCTCGGCCAGCAGCACGTTCATGTGCCCCGGCATGCGTCCGGCCACCGGGTGGATGGCGTACTTGACGCCGATGCCTTTGTCGGTGAGCTTTTGCGCCAGCTCTTTGACGGCGTGCTGCGCGCGCGCCACCGCCAGCCCGTCGTCCGGCCGCCGGTAGCGCAGCCGCACCAGTGCCTCGCCGCCTTCGAGCATGGCGCGACAGGCCAGGGCCTGCAGACCGTAGAAGTCGGTGAGCCCCTGGGCATCGGC
>JBMOQT010000353.1:0-1821 GCA_049320945.1 Pseudomonadota bacterium | reverse complement strand
GCCTTGGCAGAGCGGCTCCAGCGCCAGCGCGCCGGGCCCATTGGAGTTGAGCGAATCCATGATCGTCTCCTCGTTGACGGCGGCCACAGCGGCCACCGGGGAGGACGATCTTGGAAGCGTTATGCGCGGTCGCGACGGCCTACGTCATAGGTGGATCGCTCGGCTTGCGGCCCTTGCTGCGCATAACCGCGGACGAACCTAAATAGGCGCCGGCCGAGCGCAGGCGGGCATGGCCCGCGATGCGGGCCACACGCAGCCGCGCCTGGCGGTCGAGGTCCTGATCGACAGGCCCACCGCCACGCACCGGCGCGGGCGTGCCCGTCGTGTCCTGATACTGGCCTTGAAGGTGGTCGTGCCGCGCCCCGTGCCCGGTGGTGCCGCTCTTGCGCTTCGTGAGGCCGAACTTGCGCAGCGCATAGTCCAGGCGACGGAGGTTGGACTTCAGGTCCCGATCCGGCGCCCCCATGTGTGCGTCATGGCCGCTGACCACGCTGCGGGCATGCGCGATGGCCGACTGCTGCTCCTCGGTGGCCAGCGGCAGCCAGCGCGCACGGCCTCCCTTGCCCTTTGTCCACAGGTACCGATCCGCCTCCCGTTGCTCGTCGGGCAGGCCTGTCTCCTCGAAAGGGTGGACGTGGGCGTAGGGGCGGCACATCACCGACTCCTTGCGCCGCAGACCGACCTTCACCATCAGGCGCATCGACGCGCCGATGCGGGCATCGTAGGCAGAGACCTGGGCCAGCAAGACCTCCACGTCGATGCCGTTGCCGCTCCAGCTCTTGTCGCGCTGGGCGTTCTCGTGGCGCTCGTACTCGTCAGGCGTCAGGCCGTAGTGCTCGGGCCTGCGGATGAAGCCCGGCTTGTTGAGCCACATCGCCAGGCCTCGCAGAAAGCTCAGGTAGGTCTGGATCGTCCCCGGCGAGAGCTTGCGGCGCTGCCACACCTTCACCATCGCCTGGACGTGCCGTTGGCCGAGGTTGCGCGGGTCGGGCGCCAGCTTGAAGCCCGCGTCCGTGTGCAGTTCGCGGAAGAAGCGTCGCAGGAAGTGGGCGCGCTCGTAGCGCGTCTTGTGCGACACGGTCTTCTCCAAAGCGGTGTGCAGCGGGTTGAACAGCTCGATCAGCACGTCCACCACCCGGTTCACGGGCGTCCTGCCCGGCGGGTACATGGCCAGCACCTGCTGGGGCGACTTGCCGGCCCAGTTCTGGCGGCGTGGCGAGTCCTGGCCATGCACGCGGCCTGGGCTGGCCGAGGTCATCGAGGAGTTCCTGGAAGGGCGGGTGGATGAGGGGGGCAGGGTGGAGCCATTGCGCGGGTCGTTGCGGCGGTCGTTGAGGGAGAGCGGTGCCTGCCGGCGGCGGCGCGAGGGTTCTGCACGGCGGATACGGGACATGGTGGGCTTTCTGCAAGGTGGCGGACTGCCCGAACAGCACGCCGGTGGATGAATGGTCCGGGGGACCGGAATCGGAGGAATCCATCTGGACATCCCCGGGGCGGATTCCTGGCAAGCCCACGGCGATGGAGATCGTGTGCAACGTCGGTGCGGCGGTCGATCTCTGCAGCGCCACACCCACCCATGGCTTTGCTGTCCGGGCTCCTCATGGTCTTCGGCGAGGGGCCTGGTCAGCTCGGTCAGACTTAAAAATGGAACACGTTGATCCAGGCCGCCTGCGCATTTCTGCGGCGCGACGACAGGGTGATGTCCACCCCGCTCGGGGCTGGGTGCGACATCGACGCCAGGGTCGAGCCCTGGGTCATTCGGTGGATCAGGCCTGGTGTGCAGCGCCGGCCGCTCGCATGGGTCCACCCCTGACCGAGAGT
>JBMOQT010000352.1:0-34461 GCA_049320945.1 Pseudomonadota bacterium | reverse complement strand
ATTCGCCTTGCAGGAAGTGCCCCTGGGCGGGGCGCGCGTGCCCGATGTGCTGGCGCTGCTGCAGGAGGCGACCGGCTATTGCGCCGTGTCCGGTCCCACGGTGGAGTTTCCCGAAGGCCGCTACGGCAACGCCGTGCTGAGCCGCCACCCCATTGCCGCCGTGCGCAACATCGATCTGTCCTTCGGTCGGCGTGAGCCGCGCGGCGCGCTGGACGCCGATCTCGATTGCCACGGCCACTTGCTGCGCGTGGTCGCCACCCATCTGGGGCTGCGCCCCGCGGAACGGCGCAGCCAGATCCGGCGCCTGCTGCAGGTGTTCGACACGGACCAGATGCCGGTCATCCTGCTGGGGGACATCAACGAGTGGTTCGTGTGGGGGCGGCCGTTGCGCTGGCTTACCTCCCATTTCCAGAAGGCGCCGGCGCCGCCCACTTTCCCCTCCCTGCGGCCGCTGTTCGCCCTGGACCGCATCTGGATCCGGCCGCGCCAGCGGCTGGTGGAAGTGCGCGTGCATTCCAGCCGGCTGGCGCGGGTGGCCTCGGACCACCTGCCGCTGGTGGCGCGCATCGGCGAGTAGCGTGCGGCGTCATTCTTGCAATCGGATGCTGCAACATTTTCCGGCAATCCGGCGGCTCAGGACTTCGTGGAGAGCTTCTAGTCTGATCAGGAGTGCAGGCGCCGCTCCAGGCGGCGCATGAGCGTCTTGCGCCTGCGGTGCCGCGCTTCGTAGCTGCGGATGCGCTCTAGTTCCCGGTTCGACAGGGAGCCGAGGCGGTCGTCGATCTGGGCTACGGTCAGCCGGTCGTAGTCGGGCAGGGGCAGGCCGCGGTCCGGGGATCTGCCTTGCCGGTCCTGGCGCCGCTGCTCCCGGGTTTCGCCGAACTGGGCGCGCTGCTTGTTCACGATGCGCGCCGCCACTTCCGTCTCGCGCCCCCGATAGCGCCCTTCCTTCTTGAAACGGTGTTCAAGGTTTTGAATTGGCGTTCGCGTTTCTGACTTGCGCCTGCAGGCATGGCTTGCCTCCGGAATCAAACAGGGACATGACAAGCTTTGTTGCATAACCCGTGCCACCGAAATAGTGGGCGCTGCGCGAAACTTAGCGTCGGCCTGGGGCCTCAACAGCATATGCGAATAGGGAGATAAGCCATGGACCAGTTGCTGAGAGGCATGAGGGTGGCCACCCTCGTCGCCGACGGATTCGAGCAGAGCGAGCTGACCGTGCCGCGCGAGGCGCTGCAGCGGGAAGGCGCAGCGGTGGTGATCGTGGCACCGCATCCCGGCGTGGTGCAGGCGACCGACCGCGGCGTGGCGGCCGGGCGCTTCCAGGTGGGGCTCACCGTGAATGAGCTGCAGGCCGAGGACTTCGACGGCGTTCTGCTGCCCGGCGGTGCGGCCAGCGCCCATGAGCTGGGCGAACGGCCTGAAGTGCGGTTGTTCCTGCAGAGCCTGCAGCGGGAAGGCAAGCCCGTTGCCGCCATCGCCCACGGGGTGGGCGTCCTGGCCGCCGCCGACGCGGTCGAAGGCCGGCGCCTGGCGGGTGCGCCCCAATGCCGCCAGGCGCTGCGCGCCGCCGGCGGCGAGTGGGTGGAGGGAGATCTGGCGGTGGACGAGAACTGGGTAAGTGCGCGCGATCTGGCCGTTCCGGGACCTTTCATCGAGCAGATGCTGCTCGCCTTCGTGCAGCCGCCGCGCGGCTGGATCAACGCGGCAGCCCTGGGCGGCATGGCCGAGCGGGCCGAAGGGCGCGTGTAGCCCGGCTGGCGTCAGCGCCGCCCGGTGCGGCCGGGGGCGCGGTGGCGATGCTGCTCTTCAGGTAGAGGGCCGAGCGCGCGAGAAAAGCGCGCCGGATCGTTTCGAAGTCCGGTTGGGGTCGGGGATGCGTCTGCTCCATTTGGTTGTCAGCTCCATCGGGTTGAAGGCGACCGCATAGATGCGGCCGGGCAAGGCGCACCTTAGCGCCCGCCGCTGACAGGCTCGTGACCGATTCTTTAAGGGTTCGCGACGGCCGGCCCGGTTGCCGGCGGCTCGAACAGATAGGCATCCATTGCCAGCGCGCCATAGCTCACCTCCTGGTGCACGCGCCGGGCGCGCGGCTCCTCCCCGGCCGCGCCCAGGGCCACGAACAGGGGCGCCAGGTGCTCCTCGGTGGGGTGGGCGCGCCGGGCGCCCGGCGCCCGGCGGCGGTAGTCCAGCAGCGCGGCCATGTCCCCTGCCGTGAGCCCGGCGTGCATCCAGGCGCGGAACTCCTCCACATAGGCCGCCGGATCGGCCTCGGGTGCGTGAAAGGCGAGGTCGCCCAGGTTGTGGGTCATGCTGCCCGATCCCATCACCAGCACGCCTTCTTCCCGCAAGGGGGCGAGGGCGGCACCGAGCCGGTCGTGGTGGGGGGCGCCGCGCCCCGACTGCACCGACAACTGGGCCACGGGGATATCCGCCTCCGGATACATGAGCCCCAGGGGCACCCAGGCGCCGTGATCCAGGCCGCGCTCCGCGTCCAGGGCGGCGGGCAGGCCGGCCGCCTGCAACAGAGCCTGGGCGCGCCGCGCCAGCTCGGGCGCGCCGGGGGCCGGATAGCGGATACGGTACAAGGCCTCGGGAAAGCCGTAGAAATCGTGCACCGTGGCGGGCGCGGCGGCGGCGGAGAGCCGCGGTTCCGCCGTATCCCAGTGGGCCGATGCCACCAGGATGGCCCGCGGCCGGGGGAGCGCCCGGGCCAGGGCGGCGAGCGCCGCGCCCGTTCTGCCCGGCGCCAGCGCCAGGGTGGGCGCGCCATGGGAGACGAACAGGGTGGGCAGGCTCGCCATGATGTGTTCCTCGGAGGGGATCATGCCGCCTGCAGCCCGCGGCGCCGCGCGGGGGCGCGCCGGCCAAGGGCGAACGCGCCGTCGCCCAGCAGCACCTGCACCAGGGCGGCGACAATCAGGAACACAGGATACTCCCATCCGCCGTTGGCAGCGCTGAACAGCCAGCCGTTGCCGGCGTGCACCAAGGCGGCGCCGGCCAGCACGGGAATCAGGGCGCCGGCGACCCAGCGGCTGTGGTAGCCGAGGAGCAGCAGCATGCCGCCCAGCACTTCCGCGCCGGTGACCGGATAGGCGGTCCACGCGGGGAAGCCCTGGGAAGCGAAGAACTGGGCGGTGCCTGGCAGGGTGAACACCAGGAGCTTGAGCAGCCCGTGGGCGATGAACATGACGCCAAGGGCGATGCGCAGCACCAGCGCGGCATAGGGGGCGGTTCTCTGGTCGATCATGATGGGCTCCTGTCGGGGGGTTGATCAGTGACGGGCGCAGTTTGACATTCGGCGCAAATCGGAAAAATAAGGCGGTGCGAAATTGTTTTTCCCGGAAAACGGGCTAATCTTTCGTGATCGCCCCCCTCCAAGGGACGTCAGCAGAAGGAGAAGGGTATGGATCGCTTCCTGGCCATGGCGGTATTCGTCAAGGTGGTCGAGACCGGCAGCTTCACCAAGGCGGCCGAGCGCCTGGACATGTCCACCACCGCCGTGTCGCGCCACGTGTCGGAGCTGGAGCGGCACCTGCATGGGCGCCTGCTCAACCGCAGCACGCGCCGCCTGAGCCTCACCGATACGGGGCGCGCCTTCTACGAGCGCAGCGTGCAGATCCTGGCCGACGTGGACGAGGCGGAGGCCCTGGCGGGCGCCGCCGCCGCACGCCCCACCGGGGTGCTCAAAGTCAATATGCCGGTGTCCTTTGGCATCCGGCACCTGGCGCCCGTGGTGCCCGACTACCTGGCGCGTTATCCCGAAGTGTCCCTGGACATGAGCCTGACCGACCGGGTGGTGGACCTGGTGGAGGAAGGCTATGACCTGGCGGTGCGCATCGGGCGCGAGCTGCACACCTCCCTGGTGGCCCGGCGCGTGGCACCGGCACGGGTGGTGCCCTGCGCCGCGCCCGCCTACCTGCAGCGCCACGGCACGCCGCGGGTGCCGGAGGATCTCGCCGGCCACGTGTGCCTGGTCTATACATACACGGGCGAGGAATGGCAGTTCGATGGCCCCGACGGCCGCCACACGGTGCGCGTCAAGGGGTCGGTGCGCGCCAACAACGGCGACATGCTGGCCCAGGCGGCCCTGGCCGGCATGGGTATCATCCTCCAGCCCACTTTCCTCGCCGGCGACGATCTGGCCAGCGGCCACCTGGTGCCCCTGCTGCCCGGCTACGAAGCGCCGCCCTTCTGGGTCTATGCCGTCTATCCCAGCCGCCGCCACGTCTCCGCCAAGGTGCGCACCTTCGTGGACTTCCTGGTGGAGCGCTTCGGCGACGAGCCGGCGTGGGATGCCTGGCGCCGAAGTTCTGGCAGAGCGGGGAAGGGGCGGGCTAAACTGCGCCCATGACGGCGGAAAAGCCGGGCGGCGGGAGATGACATGGACAGCGACAACCGACGCGACCTGGAGGCGGGCATCGTCACCGACCTCAAGGACCGCCTGACCTATTCGGGCTATCTGTGCCTGGACCAGCTCCTGGCCCAGCAGCGCCCCCTGTCTCATCCGCCCCACCACGACGAGATGCTGTTCATCGTGCAGCACCAGGTGACGGAGCTGTGGATGAAGCTCATGCTGCACGAGCTGGCGGCGGCGATCCGCTACGTGCAGCAGGACCGGCTCGATCCCTGCTTCAAGATCCTGGCGCGGGTGAAGCAGATCCAGTTCCAGATGTTCGAGCAGTGGTCGGTGCTGGAGACCCTGACGCCCTCCGAGTACATGCAGTTTCGCCACGTGCTGGGCCACGCCTCGGGCTTCCAGTCGCCCCAGTACCGCAAGCTGGAATTCCTGCTGGGCAACAAGAATGCAGCTCTGATCGAGGTGTTCCGCCACGACCCGGCCGTGCACGCCGACCTGGAGACGGCCCTGCGCGCCCCATCCCTGTACGATGAGTTCCTGCGCCTGCTGGCGCGGCGCGGGCTGCCGGTGCCGGCCGAGTGCGTGGAGCGGGATTTCTCCCAGCCCTACCGGCGCCATGACGGCCTGATCCCGGTGTTCAAGACCATCTACGACGATCCGGAACACTGGTGGGACGCCTACGAGATGTGCGAGAAGCTGGTGGATATCGAGGAGTACTTCCAGTTCTGGCGCTTCCGCCACATGAAGACCGTGGAGCGCATCATCGGCTACAAGACAGGCACCGGCGGCTCCTCGGGCGTGGGCTTCCTCAGGAAGGCCCTGGACCTCACCTTCTTCCCGGAGCTGTTTGCGGTGCGTACGGAAATAGGTGGGCCGTGACGGACCGCCTGGAGCAGGCGCTGGCCGCCCTCGGATCGGGGCCGCTCACCGAGGAGGGGCTGGCGCGCCATGTCTTCCCCCTGTTCTCCCGGGTCCTGGCGCGCCCGGGCATTTATCTCGCCAACCATTCCCTGGGCCGCCCCCCGGACGCCATGGGCCAGGATCTGGCAGATTTCGCCCGCCTTTGGCAGGAGCGCATGGATGACGCCTGGGAGGCCTGGCTGGCGGAGCGCGAGGCCTTTCGCAGCCGCATCGCCCGCCTCATCAGCGCCGCCCGCGCCGATTGCGTCGTACCCAAGACCGCTGCCGGCCAGGGGTTGCGCACCGTGCTGTCGCTCTACCAGCGGCCGCCGCGGGTGCTGACGACGCGCGGCGAGTTCGACTCCATCGATCACATCCTCAAGACCTGGGCGGCCCGCGGCCGCGCCGCCGTGGACTACGTGGAGGCGCGCGCCGACGGCGATTTCGACTCCGGGGAGGTGGTGGCGGCGCTGGCGCGTGGCGCCGACCTGCTGGTGATTTCCCAGGTGATGTTCATGACCGGGCAGGTGCTGGCGGACCTGCCGGCCATCATCGCCGCCGCCCACGACGCGGGCGCCCGCGTGCTGGTGGACGCCTACCATGCGGTGGGCGTCCTGCCCGTGGATGTGCAGGCGCTGGACTGCGACTTCATGATCGGCGGCAGCTACAAGTATCTGCGCGGCGGGCCGGGCGCCTGCTGGCTGTACGTGGCGCCCCGCGTCCTGGAGGAGGGCGGCGTGCCCCTGGATACGGGCTGGTTCGCCAAGCGCGAGCCCTTCGCCTACCGCCGCCCTGATCTCCCCGAGTTCGCCGCCGGCGGCGACGCCTTTCTCGAGTCCACGCCGCCGGTGGCCACCTGGTACCAGGCGCGCGCCGGCCAGCGCTTCGTGCTGGGAATAGGCGTGGAGCGTCTGCGCGCCTATTCCCTGGCGCAGCAGCGGCGCCTGCTGGCCCTGCTGGAAGAGCGCGGCGTGGTTGCCCGGGGCGCCACGGAGGCTCACGGTGCCTTCCTGGTCGTGTCCTGCAGCCGCGCCGGTGAGCTGGCCTCGGCCCTGCAGCGCCAGGGGCTGGCGGGGGATGCCCGCGGCTCCTGGCTGCGCCTGTGCCCCGACTGCCTGACGCGGGACGACGAGCTGATCGCCGCTGCCCGGCTGGTGCGAGCGAGCATTTCTTCCTTGTGAGCCGGGATCTCGTATAACTAAAGTTGTATCCTGAGACACCGATATAGAAAATAGACGCGCTGCCGCCGGTGCCGCGCGGGAAGGCGAAAAGGTGCAGGATGTTACATGGAAGAGGCGCGGCCTGGCTGGCCCTCGCAGCGGGCTTGTGGTCGGGGGCATGGCTGGCGCCGGCGGCCTCGGCGGGTGCCCAGGCGGAGCGGGCCATCGCCGCCGCCAAGCAGCTCGTCGCAGCCGGCGAGGTCAAGCCTGGCACCGTGCTGCGGCTCACGGTCAAGCAGGGCAACATCGCCGCCTTCCTGGGGCGCGGCTATGAGCTGCAGAACGAATGGGAAAGGCGGACGGGCATCCTTATCGACGCCAACGTGATGCCGCAGCTCGACTCCCTGGAGTTCGTCCGGCGCGCCGCAGGCGTCGATCTCACCGTCGCCCGCAATCACGAATACCCGGACCTGTATGATGCCGGGCTGATTGAAGACCTGGCGCCCTACCTGCGCCGCTTCGGCTTCTCCCTGTCCGAGGACGGCGGCGACGGCTTCTTCCTGCTGGACCGGCAGGCGTATTTCGGCGAGCGACTGGTCGCCATCCCCGCCGACGGCGACGTGGCCATTCTCTATCTGCGCCGCGACCTGCTGGAGGACCCGGCCCAGCGGGCACGCTTCAAGGAGCGCTACCAGCGCGAGCTGAAGGCGCCGCGCACCTGGCGCGAGTACCAGGAACTGGTGGAGTTCTTCCACAAGCCCGAAGCGGGCTTCTATGGCTCCCTGGAGCCGCGCGAGCGCCTGACAGGGTGGATGTACTGGATGCCGCGCTACGCCTCCCTGGCCTTCCCTAACCAATATCTGTTCGACGATCAGATGCGGCCGCTGATCGACTCGCCCGCCGGCGTGGCGGCCACGGAAAGCTATGTCGCCACCGTGCCCTTCTCGCCGCCCGATATCCTGACCGAGGGCAAGGACTACAACTACACGCTGCCCTTGTTTGTCCGCGGCAACGGTTTTGCCACTATCCTCACCATGGCGGGGGCCAAGATCTTCCGCCTGGAGAATTCCGCCGTGCGCGACAAGTTCATGGCCGTGCCCATGCCCGGCCACCGGGTGGGGGGGCGCCTGCAGCGGCGCACGACGCTGATTTACGGCAACAACCTGATCATTCCGCGCAGCGCGCCCAACAAGGCGCTGGCCTTCCTCTACGCCATGTGGCTGACCGATGCCGACGTCTCGGCGCGCTCCGTGAGCGTACCTGGCGGCTTCGCCGATCCCTATCGCTACAACCACTTGCGCGACGAGCGCATCCGCAGCACCTATACCCCCCAGGCGCTGGACAACCTGCGGGGCGAGCTGCCGGTGGTCACGCCCTCCGGCACCGGCGTGCCCGGGGACGCCGAATACCTGGCGGTGCTCAACGACCATCTGGCGCTGGCCGCCCGGCGCGAGATCTCCCCCGGGGAGGCCATGGCTCGAACGGCCCGGGCCTGGGAGGCCATCACCGAGCGCCGCGGGCGTGCCCAGCAGATCGCCCATTGGCAGGCGTTCAAGAAGCGCTATCCGCCAGACGGCAATGGAGCGGCGCGGTGAGGACGGGGGCATTGCCTCGTCGGCAGGTGGCGAAACCATGAGCCAGCCGCGCCGCACCACTCTCCGGACCAAGCTCATCGCCGGTTTCGGCGTGGTGGCCCTCCTGGTGATCGCCCTCCAGGTCCTGAGCAACCACATCATCCGCGACGCGGCGGCGCGCCTGGAGATCGCCCTGACCGAACAGGTCCATCCCCTGGCGCGCCTCAACAAGTTGCAGGCCCGGATCAGCCGCGTGCGTGTGCTGGAGATCGAGCTGCCCCGGCTCGCCGACTACTTTGCCGTCACCACCCAGTTGGAGTTGCTCAAGTCCGAAAAGCAGCTTTTGGCCGAGGAACTGAAGGCCTTCATCGAGGCCCAGAGTGCCCACAGGCCGGTGGAGTTGCGCAGCCTGGAAGAGAACTGGCGGCGCTACGAGGCGGACCTGGAACAGGTGGTCGACAAGGCCGGCGCCATGAACATGAAGGCCGTGGAAGAGCTGTCCGCCTTCGAGTCCTCGGTACATTTCCGGGTCGTTTCGCGCATCCTCGGGCAGATGGCGGAAAGCATGGAAAGCCGTGCCAACGACGCCTTCCAGCAAACGCTCGAAAGACAGGATCGGCAGCGGCGCATCTTTCTCCTGACCTCGGTGGTCGGCCTGCTGGCGGTGGCGTCGTGGGTGGTGTTGTTCGCCCGTTCCGTGTCCCGGCGCGTTTCCTCCCTGCGCGACGCCGCCATGCGCGCCGCCGACGGCGTGCGAAACGGGCCGATGCCCGTGGCGGGCAACGACGAACTGGCCGACCTGGGAGCCGCGTTCAATGCCATGCGCGAAAAGGTGGCGGCGCGCGAGGCAGCGCTGCAGGTCGCCCACGAGGAACTGGAATACCGGGTGAAGGCGCGCACCGGCGAGCTGAACGATGCCAACGCGCTGCTCACCCGCGAAGTGGAAGAGCGGCGCCGGGCCGAGCAGCAGCTGCGCCTGCTGTCCCAGGCGGTGGAGCAGAGCCCCGTGAGCGTGATGATGACCGATGTGGACGGGCGCATTCTCTACGTGAACCAGGCCTTCGTGAAAAGCACCGGCTACCGCGCCGAGGAAGCCCTGGGCCGCACGCCCCGGTTCCTCGGTTCCGGTTGCACACCGGCGGAAGATTACCGCCGCATGTGGGACACCATTCTGGCGGGCAAGGAATGGGAGGGCGAGCTGCTCAACCGCCGCCGCGACGGCAGCGTTTTCTGGGAGAGCGTGCGCATCTCGCCCGTCACCGACGCCCAGGGCGCCATCACCCATTTCGTCGCCGTGCACCAGGACATCAGCGTGCGCAAGGAGCAGGAGCGCAAGATTCTCTACCAGGTCCAGTACGACAGCCTGACCGGCCTGCCCAATCGCCTCCTGGCCATGGACCGGCTGTCGCAAACCATCCAGGCAACCGCGCGCGATGCTGCCAAGGCCGTGCTCATGTTCATCGACCTGGACGACTTCAAGAAAGTGAACGACACCCTGGGCCACGACACCGGCGATCTCCTCCTGGTGCAGGCGGCACGGCGCCTGCGCGAATCGGTGCGCGGGGAGGACACGGTGGCGCGCCAGGGGGGCGACGAGTTCCTGGTCATCATGGGCGGTCTGCGCCGGACGGCAGATGCCGAGATCGTGGCGGACAAGATCATCCGCGCCTTCGCGCCGCCTTTTCACATCGGCGAGAACGAGGTGGTGGTGACCCCCAGCATCGGCTTGGCGGTCTACCCGGACGACGGCAACACCCCCGCCACCCTGCTGCGCAACGCCGACTTGGCCATGTACGAGGCGAAAGAAGCCGGACGCAATGGCTACCGCTTCTTCAACCAGGCGATCCATGACCAGTCGGTGCAGCGGCTGGAACTGGAACGGCGCCTGCGCAATGCCCTTGCCCGGGGCGAATTCATGCTGCTCTACCAACCCATGGTGGCGGCCTCGGGCGGCGCCCTGGTGGCCGTGGAAGCGCTGCTGCGCTGGAATGCGCCCGACTACGGCATGATGCTGCCGGAGCAATTCCTGGCCGTGGCCGAGCAGACCGGGCTCATCGTCGACATCGGCGACTGGGTGTTGCGTACCGCCTGCGCCCAGGCGCGCCAGTGGCACGAGGAGGGGGCGACGCGGCTGCGCGTGGCGGTCAATGTCTCGCCCCGGCAGTTCCGCGGCGGCGGCCTGGTGGACAAGGTGCGGCGCTGCCTGGAGGAAAATCATTTCCCGCCCGGCTGCCTGCAGATCGAAGTCACCGAAGGCCTGCTGATGCGCAACCACGCCGAAGTGGGCGCCGCCCTGCGCGCCCTGGACGCCATGGGTGTGGGCCTGGCGATGGACGACTTCGGCACCGGCTACTCCTCCCTCAGCCACCTCAAGAGCTGTCCGTTCCACATCTTGAAAATCGATCGCGGCTTCGTGCGCGACCTGGCGGCCGATGCCGACGACCGCGCCCTGGTCACCGCCGCCATCCGCATGGGCAAAGGCCTGGGCCTGAGCATCGTCGCCGAGGGGGTGGAGACCCGGGAGCAGCTGGCATTCCTGGTCGAGCAGGGCTGCGACGTGATCCAGGGCTATCTGTTCGGCGAGCCGCAGCCGGCGGATCAATTTGCCCAGCGCTGGCTGGCCCGGATGGCGTCCTGTCGTAGCTGACAAGAGGACCCATGCGACGCCGCCGGGCGCCGCCCAGCGCCGAGGCAGCTCAAAAAGAAACGGCGCTCCCGGGAGCGCCGTCCTTCTGCTGCCGGTGGCTTCGTCAGTCGAGCTTTTCGTACAGCGGCAGGGTGAGGAACTCCGCGAACTCTTCGGAGGTGGACATGGCTTCGAAGATCTCCGCCGCCTGCTTGTAGGGCGTGCGCTGGAACACCTCGTCGCCGTGCTCCTTGCGGATGCCTTCCAGCACCTCGGGGATCATGGCGCGCACCATTTCCGCCGTGACCTTGCGGCCGTCGTCCAGCTTGCCCTTGGGCGAGCGGATCCACTGCCACACCTGGGAGCGGGAGATCTCGGCGGTGGCGGCGTCTTCCATCAGGTTGTGGATGGGCACGCAGCCGTTGCCGGCGAGCCAGGAGCCCAGGTACTGGATGCCCACGTCGATGTTCAGGCGCAGGCCCTGTTCGGTGATGGGCTGCTCGGGCTGGAAGTTGAGCAGGTCGGCGGCGGCTACGTTCACGTCGTCGCGCTTCTTGTCGATCTGGTTGGGCTTGTCGCCCAGCACCGCCTTGAACTCTTCCATGGCCAGCTGCACCAGGCCCGGGTGCGCCACCCAGCCGCCGTCATAGCCGTCGGTGGCGTCGCGCCGCTTGTCGGCGCGCACGCCGGCGAGCGCCTTCTCGTTGGCCTCCGGATCGTTCTTGATGGGAATAAGCGCGCTCATACCGCCGATGGCCGGAGCGTTGCGCTTGTGGCAGGTCTTCAGCAGCAGCAGGGCATAGGCGCGCATGAAGGGCACGGTCATGGTGATCAGGCCGCGGTTCGCCAGGCAGAAGTTCTTGTCGGTCTTGAACTTCTTGATGCAGGAGAAGATGTAGTCCCAGCGCCCGGCGTTCAGCCCCGCGGAATGGTCGCGCAGCTCGTACAGGATCTCGTCCATTTCGAAGGCGGCGAGGATGGTTTCCACCAGCACCGTAGCCTTGATGGTGCCGCGCGGGATGGCCAGTTCGTCCTGGGTCATGCAGAAGATGTCGTTCCACAGGCGCGCTTCCAGGTGCGACTCCATCTTGGGCAGATAGAAATAGGGGCCGCTGCCACGGGCGATCAGCTCCCTGGCGTTGTGGAACATGAACAGGGCGAAGTCGAACACGCCGCCCGAGACGCGTTTGCCGTCCACCAGCACGTGCTTCTCGTCCAGGTGCCAGCCGCGCGGGCGCACCACCAGGGTGGCCACCTTGTCGTTGAGCTTGTACTGCTTGCCGCCCTGCTCGAAGTCGATCTGGCGGCGGATGGCGTCGAACAGGTTGATCTGGCCCTGGATCTGATTGTTCCAGTTGGGCGTGTTCGAATCCTCGAAGTCCGTCATGTAGGAGTCGGCGCCGGAGTTGAGGGCGTTGATGATCATCTTGCGCTCCACCGGTCCCGTGATTTCCACGCGGCGGCACTGCAGATCCCCGGGGATCGGCGCGATGGTCCAATTCCCCTCGCGGATGTGCCTGGTCTCGGGCAGGAAATCGGGACGCTTGCCGGCATCCAGCTCCTTCTGGCGCTCGACGCGGCGAGCCAGCAGCTCCTGGCGCCGGCCCTCGAAGCTGCGGTGCAGCTTGGCCACCAGGGCCAGGGCTTCCGGCGTGAGGATCCGGGCGAATTCCGGGGTGACAGGTGCCTTGATTTCGACTCCAGCGGGTAGTGTCATGGGTGCTCCTTCAGAGGTTGGTCTTATGGAAATAGTAGGCGCTGGGGACCACGCCCACCAGCATGATCAGGGGGCGGGCCGGCTGCGCACGAAATCCACCACCTCGGTCAACCGGTTGCCCTCGACGGTGGGGGTCACGCCCAATTCCTCCGGGGGCTGCCCGCTGCGGTTGATCCAGAAGGTGGTATAGCCGAACCAGGCGGCGCCGCAGGCATCCCAGCAGTTGGACGAGACGAACAGGATGTCCCGGGCCGGCAGCTTGAAGGCGTCGGGGCCCAGCTGGTAGGCCTCGGGCGCCGTTTTGTACTTCCGCACCGCATCCACCGACAGGATGTGGTCGAACAGCCCGGCCATGCCGGCGCTTTTCACCGCGATGTCCAGCATCTGGGGTGTGCCGTTGGACAGTATGGCCAGCGGCACGCCCAGGGCCTTCAGCTCCTTCAGCGCGCCCAGGTTCTCGGGGAAGGCCGACAGGCAGGCGTATTGGCTCATCAGGCGCTTGCGCCCGTCCTCGGCCAGCGCCAGCCCCAGCCTGCGCGCCGAGAATACCAGGGCGTCTTCCGTCACTTCCCAGAAGGGCCGATAGCGCCCGGACAGGGTGCGCACGCGCGTGTATTCGATCTGCTTGTCGCGCCACAGGCCGGCCAGCTCGGCGCCCTTGCCGGGAAACAGCTGTTCCGCCAGGGCAGCCACCGAATAGACGTCGAACAGGGTGCCGTAGGCGTCGAAGGCGATGGCTCGAATGCTCATGGGGTAATCCTGGTCCTGGGAGTCTGCAGTTTATTCTTGCCCGGAACAAAAAATAAGCTAGGATTTGAGCTAATGATTTTTTACTTTGGGTAATGGATGGATGCGTTCAAGCAAATCAGCGCCTTCGTCAACGTGGCGGCAAAGGGCAGCCTGTCCGCCGCCGCCCAGGCGGAAGGAGTGACGCCGGCAATCATCGGGCGCCGGCTGGACGCCCTGGAGGCCCGCCTGGGGGTGAAGCTGGTGGTGCGTACGACCCGCAAGCTGTCTCTCACCTTCGAGGGCCAGGCCTTTCTGGAGGACTGCCAGCGCATCCTCAACGACCTGGCCAACGCGGAAGCCTCCGTGTCCCTGGGCGGCGTGAAGGCCAGCGGCCACCTGAAAATCTCGGCACCCGCCGGCTTCGGCCGCAAGCATGTGGCGCCGCTGGTGAGTAAGTTCCTGGAGGTCAACCCGGAGGTGACGGTGAATCTGGATCTCACTGACCGCTTGGTGGATCTGGTGAACGAGGGCGTCGATTGCGCCGTGCGTGTGGGCGAGCTGACCGACTCCAGCCTGGTGAGCATGCGCCTGGCGGAGAACCACCGGGTGGTGGTGGCCAGTCCCGGGTATCTGGCGCGCCACGGGGCACCCCAGCACCTGGAGGATCTGGCGCGCCACAACTGCCTGTCCCTCGGCCAGCAGCGCGGCTGGACCTTCCGCGACGACGGGCGGACGGTGGTGATCAAGGTGTCCGGCACCCTGGAATGCAACGACGGCGCCGTGCTGCACGAGTGGGCGCTGGAGGGCAAGGGCCTGGCCTGGCGTTCCATGTGGGAAGTGGGCGCCGACCTGGCGGCGGGGCGGCTGGTGGCCGTGCTGCAGAACTACGCAGCGCCGCCCAATGGCATCTATGCCGTCTTTCCCCAGCGCAGGCACCTGCCCTTGCGGGTGCGCCTGTTCATGGATTTCCTCAAGAACAGCTACGGCAATCCCGCCTACTGGGGAGATATTCATCCCTGAGGCAGGGGATTGGGCGCGAGCGCTAACGGGCGAAGGCGCCACGCCCAGGGATATCCAGCAGCCCGGCCAGCGCGGGCCAGCGCTGGCGCCCCGGGGCGGCTGGCGTTGGCGCCAGGCGCAGCGAGGCTTGGCCGTCCGCTTCGATGACCACGCGCCCCGGTCCGTCGATGCGCATGCTGCTGCCGGCGGCGAGCCACAGGTCCTGGGAATAGCCTTCCTGGGTGATCCACAGCCGCCCGGTACGGCATTCGATCTGCAGGCCGTCGGCACGGGGCAGCGACAACACTTGTCCAGCCCCCAGTTCCAGGGTCACTTGTGTTAGTTTGACTATCATAAGCGCCTCCGAGAAATGATTGATTGCTTTCTCTTCAGGCGGTATTGTCTAGGCAGATAATGACAATTTCAAACGATCATTTCTCGACCATGCGTGAATGGAAATAACAAATGGAAAAGCCCGGAAAACTGCCGCCCCTGCCGGCGCTGCGTGCCTTCGAGAGTGCCGCGCGCCTGCTCAGCTATTCGCGTGCCGCCCAGGAGTTGTTCGTCACCCACAGCGCCGTGAGCCACCAGGTCAAGGCGCTGGAGGACCATCTGGGCGTGACGCTGTTCATGCGCCAGGGCCGCCAGGTGGTGCTTACCCAGGAGGGGCAGGCGCTGGCGGTGGCGGTCAACGCCGCCTTGACCCAGATCGCCGAGTCCGCCGCCCTGCTGCGCCGGCGTGCCAGCCGCAACCGCCTCACGGTCAGCGTGCTGCCGTCCTTCGCTGCCCGCTGGCTGACGCCGCGCATCGGACGCTTCATCGAGATGCATCCGGACATCGAGCTGAACATCATCGCCAGCAAGGAGCTGCAGGACTTTGTGCGCGACGGCATCGATGTGGCAATACGCTTCGGCTTGGGCAGGTGGCCCGGCGTGCATTCGGAAAGGCTCATGGACGAGACCATGTTCCCCGTCGCCAGCCCGCAGCTGAACGGCGGCAGGCTGCCCCGTACGCCGGCGGACCTCAAGCGCTACACCCTGTTGCGGGTCGAGTTGGAGGACTGGACGCCCTGGTTCCGCCTGGTCGGCCTGGACTGGCGGGAGCCGCGCGGCGGCGTGGTGTTCAACGATTCGGGCATGGTGCTGCAGGCGGCGATGGACGGTCAGGGCATCGCCCTGGCGCGGCGCAGCCTGGCGATCGGCGACATTCAGGCGGGCCGTCTGGTGCAGTTGTTCGATAGGGAGCTGCCCATCGAGCGCACTTATTATTTCGCGCAGATGGACCCGCCCCGGCCCCATCCCCTCATCGAGCGTTTCCGCGAGTGGATTTTCGCGGAAATGCGCCGCGACTTCCCGCCGGCGGAATAGGCCGGGGCATCGGCGTGACCGACGTCAGCGCGGCTCGGGCCGGCGCTGATCGGCCACCGGTAAGGCCAGGTCGGCGAAGTGGCTGAGGGCCGCTTCGCGGTCGGTCCAGCGCAATACCCGGCGCAAGCCGTCTTCATCCATGACGGCGGCCAGTTGCGCCCCGTCCGAATGGTCATGGCATACGGGCGCCGAAACCACCAGGCGACGGAAGTCCATCCTGCACACCGCGTACTTCTCGGTGGCGGACTGTTTGACCAGCGCTACTGCCGCCTCCCTGCCCTGGGGGCGCTCCATCACCAGATCGACACCCGGCAGCAGGGAAACGGCGCGGACTGCGGAAGAGATTTTGTGTGGCATGATGACGACGTTCCCCGTTTCCCTACGAATCGATTCTGGCCATGCCAGGGTAGTCACGTGATCTGAAGCGCTGGGGCGCACCGGCGGCGCATGATGAATGACAAAAGAATGGCAGTCAAGCCTTGACTCGATGCGACCTATGTGGTCACAAGACACGGCGCGGCTGTTTCTTGCGGCGCAGGCTGACCTGTGAAGCAGGTTAAGGCCGCAGCAAAAAAAGAAGGCCCGCGCGGGGCCTTCCGAGAGGGTGATCCGGAAACGAATCAGCCGTGGGCCTGCTTCTTGTCGAAGAACTGCTCGTCTTCTGTGGAACCCTTGAGGGCGGCCGTGGAGGCTTCCCGCTCAATCGTTGTGGTGACGGCATCGAAGTAGCCGGTGCCCACTTCGCGCTGGTGCTTCACGGCGGTGAAGCCCTTCTCGGCGGCGGCGAACTCGGCCTCCTGCAGTTCCACGAAGGCCTTCATCTGCTCGCGTGCGTAGCCGTAGGCCAGGTTGAACATGGAATAGTTCAGGCTGTGGAAGCCGGCCAGGGTGATGAACTGGAACTTGTAGCCCATGGCGCCCAGCTCCTTTTGGAACTTGGCGATGGTGGCATCGTCCAGGTTCTTCTTCCAGTTGAACGAAGGCGAGCAGTTGTAGGCCAGCAGCTTGCCCGGGAACTGCTTGTGGATCGCCTCGGCGAAGGCCTTGGCGTAGGCCAGGTCCGGCTTGCCGGTCTCGCACCACACCAGGTCGGCGTAGGGCGCATAGGCCAAGCCGCGGGACACGGCCTGCTCCAGGCCGGGCTTGGTGCGGTAGAAGCCTTCCACCGTGCGCTCGCCGGTGCAGAAGGGCTTGTCGTTGTCGTCGATGTCCGAGGTGATCAGATCGGCGGCTTCCGCGTCGGTGCGCGCCACCAGCACCGTGGGCACGCCCATGACGTCGGCGGCCAGGCGCGCGGCCACCAGCTTGGACACGGCTTCACGGGTGGGGACGAGCACCTTGCCGCCCATGTGGCCGCACTTCTTTACGGATGCCAGTTGGTCCTCGAAGTGCACCCCGGCGGCACCCGCCTCGATCATGGCCTTCATCAGCTCGAAGGCGTTCAGCACGCCGCCGAAACCGGCTTCCGCATCCGCCACGATAGGGGCGAAATAATCGATGTAGCCGGCGTCACCGGGACGTTTGCCTTCAGACCACTGGATCTGGTCGCAGCGCTGGAAAGTGTTGTTGATGCGCTTGACCACCATGGGTACCGAGTTGGCGGGATAGAGGGACTGGTCGGGATACATCTCGCCGGCCAGGTTGGCGTCGCCGGCCACCTGCCAGCCGGACAGGTAGATGGCCTTGAGGCCGGCCTTCACCTGCTGCATTGCCTGGTTGCCCGTGAGCGCCCCCAGGGCGTTGACGAAGGGCTCGTTATTGATCAGCTGCCACAGTTTCTCGGCGCCGCGGCGGGCGAGGGTGTGCTCGATCTGCAGCGAACCGCGCAGGCGCACCACGTCTTCCGCCGTGTAGCCGCGCTTGATGCCCTTCCAGCGGGGGTTCTCGGTCCAGTCCTTCTTCAGCTTTGCCACTTCCAAATCGTTGCTCATTGCGTCCTCTATGTCTCAGCTAGGATGAAAAAACGTTTGCCGACCCGGGTTCGGCAAAGGTCCCACTCGGCGCCGCCGGCCGCCGTTGTGTGAGCGTCGGCCAACGTCCATCCCAAGGCGGCCAGAGATCCTGTCTGACTGACCTTTGACGGGCAGTGGGGTGACCTGACCGTCCAAATGAATCGACCCCGGTTGCCGATCGATTCCCAGTGAGAGGAAGTATAACGGTTTTTGCGCAGCAGCAGTAAGTCTTATAAAAGATATAAGTAAAAATTTTTCCATGGCAAATCAAATAGTAATTTGAACGATTTCACAATACAAAACGCCACTCGATAGATGAAACGGAGCGGCTTTTGCGTTGCATCAAATCTGCGCCTTAAATGGACTTGTGTCTTATAGCAGAGCTTCGGGGGAGACAAGAACGCCATCCCTGTCGGCGTAGAGATATTCGTCCGGGCGAAAAACGACGCCGCCGAAGGTCACGGCGATGCCGGCATCGCCGGCGCCCTTCTTGATGCTCTTGAGAGGATGGGTGGCGAGGGCAAGGATGCCGATGTCCATGTCGCCCAAGGCGTGGGCGTCACGCACGCAGCCATACACGACAATTCCGGCCCAGCCGTTGCGCACGGCCAGGGCCGCCAATTGATCTCCCACCAGGGCGCAGCGCCGGCTGCCGCCGCCGTCGATTACCAGGACCCGCCCGTTGCCAGGCTGCTCCAGGGCGGCGCGCACCAGGGTGTTGTCCTCGAACACCTTCAGGGTGGCGATGGGGCCATGAAAGCTGTCCTTGCCGCCGTAGGGGTTGAACATGGGCTCGACGACGCGGATGGTCCCGGCGCGCACTTGATCCTCGTAGCGGTCGCACAGGTCGGCGGTGTGGAAGGGCATGGCATTTCTCCGTGGACAAAAAACAAACGGCGGCATTGTAGCCGCCGTTTGTTCGCCCCGTCCGGGAATCAGGCGACGGGTTCGGGCACCTCGTCGAACTGCAGCTTCACCTTGCCTTCCTCGTCCAGGTCGATGATCACCTTGCCGCCGTTCACCAGCCGGCCGAACAGCAATTCGTCGGCCAAGGCGGCGCGGATCGTGTCCTGGATCAGGCGCGCCATGGGCCGCGCACCCATGAGCGGATCGAAGCCCCGCTCCGCGAGCCAGCCGCGCAGCTTGTCGGTGAAGATGGCTTCCACCTTCTTCTCGTGGAGCTGGCCTTCCAGCTGCATGAGGAACTTGTCCACCACCCGGAGGATGACCTCGTGGTCCAGGGACTTGAAGGAGATGATCGCATCCAGGCGGTTGCGGAACTCCGGCGAGAACATGCGCTTGATCTCCGCCATCTCGTCGCCCGGTTCGCGCTTGGCCGAAAAGCCGATGGTGCTCTTCTGCAGCGTCTCGGCGCCGGCGTTGGTGGTCATGATGATCACCACGTTGCGGAAGTCCGCTTGCCGGCCGTTGTTGTCCGTCAGGGTGCCGTGGTCCATCACCTGCAGCAGGATGTTGAAGATGTCCGGATGGGCCTTCTCGATCTCGTCCAGCAGCAGCACCGAATGGGGTTTCTTGGTGATGGCTTCCGTCAGCTGGCCGCCCTGGTCGAAGCCCACGTATCCCGGCGGCGCGCCGATCAGGCGCGACACCGCATGGCGCTCCATGTATTCGGACATGTCGAACCGGATCAGCTCGATACCCATGCAGTAGGCGAGCTGGCGCGCCACCTCGGTCTTGCCCACGCCCGTGGGGCCGCTGAACAGGAAGCAGCCGATGGGCTTCTGCGGGTTGCCCAGGCCGGAGCGGGACATCTTGATCGCCTTGGCCAGGGCCTCGATGGCCTGGTCCTGGCCGAACACCACCGCCTTGAGGTCCCGATCCAGGTTGCGCAGGGCCGAGCGGTCGTCGGAGGACACGTGCTGGGAGGGGATGCGGGCGATCTTGGCCACGATCTCCTCGATCTCGGTCTTGCCGATGACCTTCTTCTGCTTCGACTTGGGCAGGATGCGCTGGGCGGCGCCCGCTTCGTCGATCACGTCGATGGCCTTGTCGGGCAGATGCCGGTCGTTGATGTACTTGGCCGCCAGTTCCGCTGCGCTGGACAGGGCGGTGGCCGAATACTTAACGCCGTGGTGCTGCTCGAAGCGAGACTTGAGGCCGCGCAGGATGGACACGGTCTCTTCCACCGAGGGCTCGACCACGTCGATCTTCTGGAAGCGGCGGGACAGAGCGTGGTCCTTCTCGAACACGCCGCGGTACTCGTTGTAGGTGGTCGCGCCAATGCACTTCAACTGCCCGGTCGACAGGGCAGGCTTCAGCAGGTTGGAAGCGTCCAGAGTACCGCCGGAAGCGGCTCCGGCGCCGATCAGAGTGTGGATCTCGTCGATGAACAGGATAGCGTTCGGGTTATCGATGAGCTGCTTGAGCACCGCCTTCAGGCGCTGCTCGAAATCGCCCCGGTACTTGGTGCCGGCCAGCAGTGCTCCCATGTCCAGGGCGTACACCGTGGCATGGGCCAGGATATCGGGCACGCGCCCTTCCACCACCCGCCGCGCCAGCCCTTCGGCGATGGCGGTCTTGCCGACCCCGGCTTCGCCCACCAGCAGGGGGTTGTTCTTGCGCCGGCGGCACAGGGTCTGGATGACCCGCTCCAGTTCCTTCTCGCGCCCGATCAGCGGGTCGATCTTGCCCATGAGAGCCAGGGCGTTGAGGTTCTGCGTATAGGTCTCCAGGGCGCCGCCAGACTGGGGCGATTCCTGCTCTTGCTCCTGCTGATCCGACTCGCCGCGGCCCCCGCTCGCCTGGGGCGTCTTGGTGATGCCGTGGGAGATATAGTTCACCACGTCGAGACGGGTGATGCCCTGGCGCTGCAGGAAGTACACCGCGTGGGAATCCTTCTCGCCGAAGATGGCCACCAGGACGTTGGCGCCGGTAACCTCCTTCTTGCCGGACGACTGAACATGCAGAATGGCGCGCTGGATCACGCGCTGAAATCCCAGGGTTGGCTGGGTGTCGATTTCCTCCGTGCCCGCCACCGTAGGGGTGTGCTCGTTGATGAAGGCCGTCAGTTCCTTGCGCAGTTCCTCGATATTGGCGGCGCAGGCGCGCAGGACCTCCGCTGCTGACGGGTTGTCGAGCAGCGCGAGCAGCAGGTGTTCCACCGTGATGAACTCGTGCCGCTTCTGGCGCGCCTCGACGAACGCCATGTGCAGACTAACTTCCAATTCCTGCGCGATCATATCAACTTTCCTCCATTACGCACGCTAGCGGGTGCTGGTGCTGGCGAGCGAAGCCGCATACCTGTTCGACCTTGGTGGCGGCCACATCTTTTGGGTAGACACCGCAAAGACCAACCCCTTCCCTATGGACTTTGAGCATGATCCTTGTGGCTTGTTCGCGATTCATCCCGAAAAATTTCTGCAGGACGACCACGACGAAATCCATAGGCGTGTAATCGTCATTCAGGAGCAAGACCTTGAATAAGGGCGGCGGTTTTACCTTGCTCCGTTCAACGTCGAGTACCGAATCTTCTTGCTTGCGCGTACCCATAGTCCAATTCTAATGGGAAAAAGCCAATCTGCAACACACCGGGTGTGGGCCCGGGGGAGGGCATGGGCCGCTGCCGGCGTGGCGCTTGCGCTGCCATTGCAAGCGGCGATCGCCATCGCGGCGGGAGCCTGGAAGTTCCCAATCCTGAGCCAAAAAGCGACAAATTGTTGTCGTGCAGCATGAATTTCCCGAAAAAATGCTTGACGTATGTCGAACAACTGGCGTAAAAGGCCCCTACGTGCGGTTTAGGGCTCTACGTGGCGGCGGCAGCGCATGCGTGTTCCGCTCGGCACCCGCTTGGTTTCCCTCGCTATGACGAGCTTCGGAGGGCCGCATGGATCGGGCTGAACGCCCGGTGGCATGGTCAACAACAGGAAACAGTGATATGGCAACAGGTACGGTAAAGTGGTTCAACGACGCCAAGGGTTACGGATTCATCACTCCGGATGACGGCAGCGAGGATTTGTTTGCCCACTTCTCGGCGATCCAGATGAACGGGTTCAAGACACTGAAGGAGGGGCAGAAGGTTTCTTTCGAGGTGACGCAAGGACCCAAGGGCAAGCAGGCCTCGAATATCCAGACTGCGTAATCGCCGTCCGTGGAGGCGGCCTCCAGAGCCGCGTCCATGGCCGACGAGTTCAGGAGCCTGTCCCGCAAGGGCGGGCTTTTTTATTGGTGCGCCCGGCAGGGCGCACAAAAAGAAAAGCCCCGCGGACGGGGCCTTCCTTGGCGGTGCCAAAGGGGGCGCTTACATGCGCTCGATCATGGCCTTGCCGAACTGGGAGCAGGATACTTCCTTTGCACCCTCCATCAGCCGGGCGAAGTCGTAGGTCACGATCTTGTCGGAGATGGCCGCTTCCATGGACTTGATGATCAGGTCGGCCGCCTCGCGCCAACCCAGGTGACGCAGCATCATCTCGGCGGACAGGATCAGGGAACCAGGGTTCACCTTGTCCTTGCCCGCGTACTTGGGCGCGGTGCCGTGGGTGGCCTCGAAGCAGGCGTACTGGTCGGAAATGTTGGCGCCGGGGGCGATGCCGATGCCGCCCACCTGGGCTGCCAGGGCGTCGGAGATGTAGTCGCCGTTGAGATTGAGGGTGGCGATCACGTCATACTCCGCCGGGCGCAACAGGATCTGTTGCAGGAAGGCGTCGGCGATGGCGTCCTTGATGACGATCTCGCGGCCGGTGTTGGGGTTCTTGAAGCTGCACCACGGGCCGCCGTCGATCGGCTGGGCGCCGAACTCCCTCTGGGCGAGGGCGTAGGCCCAATCCCGGAAGGCGCCTTCGGTGAACTTCATGATGTTGCCCTTGTGCACGATCGTCACCGACTTGCGGTCGTTGGCGACGGCGTACTTGATGGCAGCGCGCACCAGGCGCTCGGTGC
The DNA here is from genome assembly GCA_049320945.1 of Pseudomonadota bacterium. GTDB lineage: Bacteria > Pseudomonadota > Gammaproteobacteria > Burkholderiales > Rhodocyclaceae > DYIB01. The sequence continues at coordinate 12,180 of JBMOQT010000352.1, read as the reverse complement.
CCTCCCGGGAGACCGGCTTGATGCCGATGCCCGAGGTGTTCGGGAAGCGGATCTTCTTGACGCCCATTTCCTCGGTGAGGAACTTGATGACCTTCTTGGCGCCCTCCGACTCGGCCTGCCACTCGATGCCGGCGTAGATGTCTTCGGTGTTCTCGCGGAAGATCACCATGTCGGTGAGCTCGGGGTTCTTGAGGGGAGAGGGCACGCCCCTGAAGTAGCGCACCGGGCGCACGCACTGGTACAGGTCCAGTTCCTGACGCAGGGCCACGTTCAGGGAGCGGATGCCGCCGCCCACCGGGGTGGTCATCGGGCCCTTGATGGACACCGAATACTCCTTCAGGGCGTTCAGGGTCTCCTCGGGCAGCCACACGTCGCCGCCGTAGATCTGGGTCGATTTTTCGCCTGCATACACTTCCATCCAGTGGATCTTGCGTTTGCCGCCATAGGCCTTGGCGACGGCCGCGTCCACCACGTCCTTCATCACCGGCGTGATGTCCACCCCGATGCCATCACCCTCGATGTAGGGGATGATGGGGTTGTCCGGAATGGGCTGGCCCGGGATGATTTTCTTGCCGTCTTGTGGAACCTTGATATGCGAAGTGGCACTCATGCCTGCTCCCTTAAGCGTGTAGTGAAACCGGTAGGCTGATCGCTCTGGCGGGAAACCTCGGAAAGGCCGATGGCTTGTGGCGCCGGCTTTCCCTGGGCCGGAAGGGGGATGCCGGGGCGGGGCACCCTGGAAAGCGGAAGATTCCTGCCAGAGATTGCTGACTCAAGCCGGGGCCGGCGGTGCGTCCGGATACGCGGGCCGTTCGGCTTCGTCGTTATAATTATCCCGCAATTCCCCCCGATCTGCCAGCGCGGTGGAGGGGGCGGAGAAAGGAACAGTCTTGGAAAAGCACCGGTTGATGTGGGGCCGCACGCGCATACCTTCGGGCCAGAATCCCGTGGCGGAGGCCATCGCCCAGGCCATGATCGAAGGCTTCAACAAGCATTACCGGCTGTTCCGGGAATGCGGACGCCAGGCCAAGGCGTGCTTTGAAGCCGGCGACTGGCATGGCCTGCAGCGCCTGGTGAAGGACCGCATCCAGTTCTACGATGACCGCGTGCTGGAGGCGGTGGAGCGCCTGCACCGGGAGTTCCATGCCGACTCCCTGGACGACAACACCTGGCAGCAGGCCAAGCTGCTGTACATCGGCCTGCTGATGGACCACAAGCAGCCCGAGTGTGCCGAAACCTTTTTCAACTCGGTGTGCTGCAAGATCCTGCACCGGACCTACTTCCACAATGACTTCATTTTCTTCCGTCCGGCGATCTCAACGGAATACCTGGAATCGGACCCGCCCACCTATCGCTCCTATTATCCCAACGAGACCGGATTGCGCCCGGCCATCCGCCAGGTATTCCTGGACTTCGCCTGGAACTGCCCCTTCGCCGACCTGGAGCGCGACGTCACCTACATCATCGAGGCGGTGCGCCGCTACCTGGGCGGCACCTGGCCCAGACCGGAGGCCAATTTCCAGATCCAGGTGCTGCACTCGGCCTTCTACCGCAACAAGGCGGCCTATGTGGTAGGGAAGGTGGTGAACGGGCATCAGGAACATCCCTTCCTGGTGCCGGTGCTGCGCGACGAACGGCACCGGCTCTATCTGGACACCATCCTGCTGGACGTCTCGCGCATCAATGTGCTGTTCAGCTCCAACCGCGCCTACTTCCTGGTGGATATGGAAGTGCCGGCGGCCTACGTCCAGTTCCTGCGCAGCATGATGCCGACCAAGTCCAAGTCGGAGCTGTACACCATGATCGGCTTGCAGAAGCAGGGCAAGACGCTGTTCTACCGGGACCTGTACTACCACCTGCACCATTCGGAAGACAACTTCATCATCGCCCCCGGCATCAAGGGCCTGGTGATGGTGGTATTCACCCTGCCGTCCTTCCCCTACGTGTTCAAGGTGATCCGCGACTACATCCCGCCGCCCAAGGAAGTGGACCGGGCCACGGTGCTGGCCAAGTACCAGCTGGTGAAGAAGCACGACCGGGTCGGGCGCATGGCCGATACCCTGGAATTCTCCGACGTGGCCTTGCCCAAATCCCGCTTCAGCCAGGAACTGCTGCAGGAGTTGCGCCAGCTGGCGCCGTCCTCCCTGGAGGAAGAAGGTGACAACGTCGTCATCCGCCACGTGTACATCGAACGGCGCATGGTGCCGCTCAACATCTACCTGGACGCGGCCGACGAGGAGCAGACCGAGCACGCGGTGCGCGAGTACGGCAATGCCATTCGCGACCTGGCGGCGGCGAACATTTTCCCGGGCGACATGCTGTGGAAGAACTTCGGCGTCACCCGCTATCGCCGCGTCGTGTTCTACGACTACGACGAGATCGAGTATCTCACCGACTGCAATTTCCGCCGCATCCCGCCGGCGCCCAATGAGGAGTACGAGCTGGCGGGCGAGCCGTGGTACTCGGTGGCGCGCAACGACGTGTTCCCGGAGGAGTTCGAGCGCTTCCTGCTGGGTTCACCCAAGGTGCGGGCGGCCTTCATGAAATACCACGCCGAGCTGCTGACGCCCGAGTTCTGGCGCGCCCAGCAGGAAAAGATACGCAGCGGCCAAGTGGTGGACTTCTTCCCCTACCCGGAGTCGCTGCGCTTCGGCAATGTCTTCGGCGCGCCGGTGGCCGAGCCTGCGTGAGGACCGTGGCGGAGATCATCCTGTTCAACAAACCCTTCGGCGTTCTCACCCAGTTCACGACCAGCGACGGCCGTCCCACGCTCAAGGACTACATTCCCGTACCGGGCGTCTACCCTGCCGGCCGCCTGGATGCCGACAGTGAAGGACTTCTGCTCCTCACCGACGACGGCAGGCTGCAGCAGCGCATCGCCGACCCGCGCCACAAGATGCCCAAGACCTACTGGGTGCAAGTGGAAGGGGTGCCGACCCCGGCAGCCCTGGCGGCCCTGGCGAGCGGTGTGGACCTGGGCGATCACCGCACGCGGCCCTGCCGGGCGCGCCTGATGGACGAACCGCCCGGCCTGTGGCCGCGCGTGCCGCCGATAAGGGAAAGGAAGAACATCCCCACGGCGTGGATCGAGCTGGTGTTGCGCGAGGGCCGGAACCGGCAGGTCAGGCGCATGACGGCCAAGGTCGGGTTCCCCACGCTGCGGCTCATCCGCTACGCCATCGGCCCGTGGACCCTGGCCGGGCTGGCGCCCGGGGAGTGGCGGCGGGCGCAGGCGCCGCTGTCATAGTTCCCCGACCCTTTCTGTCCGGAGACGTGCATGAATGCAACACAGGGATTTCTACGGTGGGCTCTAGTCGTGGCCGTAGCATCCACGGCGGCGGCAACGGCCTTTGCCGCACCCACGATCGAATTGAATGCCGGCATCCACCGCATCGAAGCCGAGTTGGCGGCGACCGGGGAGGCGCGCGCCACGGGCCTCATGCATCGGGCTGCCATGCCGGCCCATCGCGGCATGCTGTTCGTGTTCCCGGACCAGCGGCTGCACTGCATGTGGATGCGCAATACCCTGATCCCCTTGAGCGTGGCCTTTCTCGACGACAGCGGCGTGATCGTCAATATCGAAGAGATGGCGCCCCAGACCCTCGACAACCACTGCGCCGCCAAGCCGGTGCGCTATGCTCTGGAAATGAACGCCGGATGGTTCCGCAAGAGAGGCATCGCACCCGGCGCCCGCATCGGCGGCCTCGACAAGGCGCCGGCGCCGCGCTGACAGACTACTCGCTGCGCCACTTCTGGCTCTGCAGGCGCACCACGTCGGGCAGCGAGCCGGCGCTCTTCAGGGCGTTACGCATCCAGCGCGCGCCGTTTTCCCTGGTGGCCGCGATGCGGATGACCCTCTCCAACGCCGCGTCGGCGCCCAAGGCCTCCCCGTTTCGCCCCAGCCTGCTGGCCGTGGCGACGATGTCCTTGCTCAAGGCGAGCCGCTCGCGCGTATGGGGATCAATCAGCTCACCCTCCAGGCCGAAGCGGCAGGCCTGGAAGCGGTTGTAGTTATAGACCAGGTAGATGTCCTCGCCGGCCAGCTCGCGGCGGTTCTCCAGCAGGTGATGGCATAGTGCCTGGGCGTAGCCGGCCAGCGCCGCGGCGTCGGCGATGGTCAGCGGCGTGTCGCATACCCGGATCTCGATGGTGCCGTATTCCGGTTTCGGCCTTATGTCCCAGTAGAAATCCTTCATGCTTTCGACGATGCCGAAACCGCGCATCTTGGCGAAATAGGCCTGGAATTCGTCCCACTTCTGCACGAAGGGTGCGCGCCCGCTCAGGGGAAAGGCATTCACGGCCGTAAGCCGCGACGAGTCGAAGGCGGTGTCCTGCCCCTGGTAGAAGGGCGAGGCGGCCGACAGGGCGATGAAATGGGGAATGTAGCGCGACAGGGCATGGGTGAGGTAGAGCGCATCGTCGCCGTTGGCGCAGCCGACGTGGATGTGCTGGCCGAACACCGTGAATTGCTTGGCAAGATAGCCGTACAGCTCGGATACATGGCGGAAACGCGGCGTGTCGTAGATGCGCCGCTCGCTCCATTGCTGGAAGGGGTGGGCGCCGCCGCCGCACAGGGACAGGTTCAGGCGGTCGCCGTTGTCTACCAGCACGTCGCGGATGGCGCGCAATTCGGCGAGCAGCGGGTCGTGGCGGGTGTGCACCACCGTGGAGATCTCGATCATGCTCTCGGTGATCTCCGGCTTGATGTCGCCCGGATGTTCCTTCTTCTCGATGCGCGCCAGCAGATCGGAGGCACCCCGCACCAGGTTGTAGTCGCGGTTGTTGAGGATCTGCAGTTCCAGTTCCACTCCCATGGTGAGAGGCTGGGAGCGGGTGAATTCGATGACGTCGTCAGCCATGACGGGGTTCCTCCGGATGGGATTCTCCAGCACGCCGGAACGCCAGCTGGGTGGCGATAGGACCGATCAGGTCCAGCAGCGCGATAGCGGTTAGTACGGTGGAGGCGAGCGGCGTTCCCAGCTGGGGATAGAAGGACGTGGTGTCCCGCACCAGGATCACGGCCACCCCGGTCATGGGCGTCAATGCCAGCGCCGTGAGCCACGCCCGGTCCAGGCTGAATCCGTTCAGCGGCCCCAGCGCCAGCAGCGTCAGCGTCTTGGCGAGGAAGCGCGCCGCGACATAGGCCAGCGCCGGCAGCCACGCCGCTTGCAGGTCGGCCAGGGCCAGGCCGGCGCCGGTGACAACGAACAGGATGACGAAGAAGGGCTGGGCCGCGTAACCGAACTCGATGTTGAGCAGGGCATGGTGGCGGTCCAGGTTGCGTGACAGCACGCCCAGCAGCAGCAGCGTCAGCAGTACCGACAGCTTGAGCATCTCCGCCGCCCCGACCGCCAGGATCACCGTGCCCACCAGCAGCACGAACTGGGCGGTCTCACGCTTGCCGCACCAGCGTCCCGCCAGGATCAGCAGACGGGCCAGAACCCAGGCGGCGACGCCGGCGCCTACCAGCAGGTAAAGGGGGTGCAGCACCACGCTCATCCAGCCGCTCTTGTATTCCAGGTGCAGCCAGGACAACAGCATGGTAGTGGTGATGCCCGCGGCAATGCAGTTGAGGGCCGTGAAGCACAGGGCCCGTTCCGTCACCTGTCCCTCGGACCGGGTGTCGCGCACTACCAGCATGATCACCGCGGGCGAGGTGGCCATGGCGATGGCGGCGGCCACCGCCGCCCAGGCGGCGTGGAAATCCAGCAGGTGCAGCACGCCATAGACCGCTGCGAAGGTCACGGCGCTCTCCGCCAATCCGGTCGCCATAAGCCAGCGGTCGCGCTTCAGCCAGGCGAAATCGAAACGGCGCCCGAGCTCGAACAGCACCAGCCCCAGGGCGATGTCGGCGAACAGCCCGGCTTCTTCCATCAGCGGCCGGCCAAACACGCGCTGGGACAACAGCCCGACCAGCGCACCCACCAGCACATAGCCGGTGATGCGCGGCAGGCGCAGGGCACGCTGCACCAGTTCGCCGGCGGCCAGGCCCGTCAGCAGCAGGATGCTGAACAGCAGCAGGGGATCCGCTGCATTCGGCCAATCAGGCAGGAATGTCATGGTCACCTCCAGTACCAGGGAGCGCGGCGCCGGGCGCCGTCTTGATCGTGACACCGGTGGATGGTTGTTGTGGTGTCGCGCCGAGGAGAGTGGCTGCGGATCTTCTTGATTATCGAATCGAGCGAGCCGGTCTGCGGTCACGGGGCAGCCGGCGCGGGCGCCAATATTACCCGATTAAGCCGCGCTTTGTCGGAGTTCTTGCGGGTGCCGGCCGTCCGGAGCCAAAAAAACAAAGCCCCGGCCGGGCCGGGGCTGAGGAATGGCGTAACGCCGTCAGGCGAAGTTCTTGGCGACGAAGTTCCAGTTCACCAGGTTCCAGAACGCCTCGACGTATTTCGGCCGGGCGTTGCGGTAGTCGATGTAGTAGGCATGTTCCCACACGTCACAGGTGAGCAGGGCCTTGTCGGCAGTGGTCAGAGGCGTGCCGGCGTTGCTGGTATTGACGATATCGACGGAGCCGTCGGCCTTCTTCACCAGCCAGGTCCAGCCGGAGCCGAAATTGCCGACGGCGCTCTTCGAGAACGCCTCCTTGAAGGCTTCGAACGAGCCCCATTTCTTGTTGATGGCGTCAGCCACGGCGCCGCCTGGCGCACCGCCGCCCTGGGGCGACAGGCAGTTCCAGTAGAAGGTATGGTTCCACACCTGGGCGGCGTTGTTGAATATGCCGCCGGAAGACTTCTTGATGATGTCTTCCAGGCTCAGGTTTTCGAACTCGGTGCCCTTGATCAGGTTGTTGAGGTTGGTCACGTACGCCTGGTGGTGCTTGCCGTAGTGATACTCCAGGGTTTCCTTGGAGATATGCGGCTGGAGCGCATCCATGGCGTAAGGAAGAGGAGGTAGCGTGTGTTCCATATTCTTGTCTCCTTGCTGGGTCGAGAAGTTGAGAAGTTTAGTCGGCTTAAATTTATTTGACAACGATTGCGACTTCAAGTGTCACCGCGGTCGGTGACGTCCGCCCGCGCCCAGCCCCGTGCGAAATCCAGCCGGATCGACTGGCCCGGCTGCAGCTGCTTGCCGTCGCGCACGATCGCGCCGGTGGCGTCGCGCACAATGCTGTAGCCGCGTTCCAGCACGGCACGCGGATTGAGATGGGCGAGGTTGACGCCAAGGCCGGCCAGCACCGTTCGCTTATTGCCGAGGGCGGTGCGTGCGGCGGCGGGCAGACGGCAGGCAAGCGCTTCGAGACGCTCGCGGTGACGTGCCATTTGCGGACGGGCGTGGCGCAGACGCAAGCCGACCTGGGCGGTGGCCGTCCGGGCCTGCTCGAAGCGGCGACCGGCAGAGCCTTTCAGGCGCGCATGCAGATGTTGCAGATGGGCGCGCAGCCGGGCGAGTCTTTCGCCCGGATGGATGAGACGCCGGGCCGCCAGGTCCACGCGCTGCATGCGTGCTTCCAGTTGCCGCCGCCCCTCGCGGCGCAGGGCCTGGCCGAGGCCGCCCAGGCGCTGCGCCGCCTCGTAGTACCCGGCAGTGACCAGCTCGGCGGCCGCCGTCGGTGTGGCCGCGCGCCGGTCGGCGACAAAATCGGCGATGGTGGTATCCGATTCGTGCCCCACCCCGCTTACCACCGGAATGGCGCAGGCGTGGATGGCGCGCGCCACCGCCTCCTCGTTGAAACACCATAGATCCTCGATGCTGCCGCCGCCCCGGGCGACGATCAGGACGTCGCATTCGTCGCGGGCGGCGGCGGCGCCGATGGCGGCGGCGATCTGTTGCGCCGCCCCTTCCCCCTGTACCGGCGTGGAATAGATGATCACCGGCAGGCAGGGCGCGCGTCGCGTCATGGCCGCCAGGATGTCCTGCAGCGCCGCCGCTTGCAATGACGTCACCACGCCCACGCGCCGCGGAAAGCGAGGCAGCGGCTTCTTGTGCTCTGGTGCGAACAGTCCTTCCCGTTCCAGCTTATCGCGCAGACGCAGAAACGCCTCGTACAAGGCGCCGATGCCGGCGCGCCGCACCGCCTCCACGTTCAACTGAAAGTCGCCCCGCGGTTCGTACAGGGTGACCAGGGCACGCACTTCCACCCGCATGCCCTCAGTCAAGCGGAACGGCAGAAGCTGGGCGCGGTTGCGGAACAGGGTGCAGCGCACTTGCGCTCCTTCGTCCTTGAGCGAGAAATAGACATGCCCCGAGGCGGCGCGCGTCAGGTTGGAAATCTCGCCGGCAACCCAGCAGAGGGGAAAATAGCCTTCCAGGACGGTGCGCGCCATCTTGTTCAATACCGACACGCTGATTACTTCTTCGCCGCCCGGGCGCACGTTTTCTCGCGGGAAAGTCATCGATGCTCCGAGCGCAATTCACATGGCGTCGGGTGCCAACGACAAGATTGTTTCGGGCCCTGCCAGCCATCGTGTGTGCGTTGCAACATATTGATTATTTTGGTATTTAAAGAAAGCTTCATTTTGCATCGAAGTAACAAAAAGCCTTGTGGGGGGCGTACTTAAGCAATCGACCCAAACAAAATTCACAAACTTATCCACAGCTTTTGTGGATAAGCAACAAGCTGGGCGACCATGCCTATGACAGCGCTATGCACCGGGCTTCCATCTTGCCGAAACGGCGTTGCCAAGATAAAGTTCGCCGTTATTTTTTTCCTTTGTCGGGAGCGCTTAGTGTTCGCCATCATCCAGGCTGCGGGCTGGCCCATCTGGCCATTGCTGCTGGCTTCCATCATCGCCGTCGCCTTGATCATCGAGCGCTTCATAACCCTGCGCGCCAACAAGATCGTTCCGCCCGGGCTGCTCGACAGCGTGATCGGGGATTATCGCAAGTCGGGCGTGAACGAGGAAATGCTCAAGCGCCTGATCGGCCACTCGCCCCTGGGTCGGGTGCTCGCCGCGGGCCTGCGCAACGTCAAGAGCTCGCGCGAAGTGATGAAGGAAGCGATCGAGGAATCCGGGCGCGCCGTGACCCATGAACTGGAGCGCTTCCTCACGACCCTGGGCACGATTGCCTCCATCAGCCCGCTGATGGGACTGTTCGGCACGGTCGTCGGCATGATCGAAATCTTCGGCTCCCAGACGGCCGTGGGGAGCAATCCCCAGCAGCTCGCCCACGGCATCTCCGTCGCCCTGTACAACACGGGCTTCGGTCTGCTTATCGCCATTCCGGCCATGATTTTCTACCGCCATTTCCGTGCGCTGGTGGACTCGTTCGTGATCGAGATGGAGCAGCAGGCCGTCAAGCTGGTGGAAGTGGTGCACGGCGAACGCAGGGCGTAGGGGATCTCATGGACTTCCGCCGTGGCCGGTCTCGGGAGGAGCCGGAGATCAATCTGATCCCGATGATCGACGTGCTGCTGGTGATCCTCATCTTCCTGATGGTGACCACCACCTATTCCAAGTTCGCCGGGCTCGAGATCAATCTCCCTACCGCCGACGCTCCCCAAACCCAGGAGCAGCCAAACGAAGTCAACGTGGTGGTGACGGCGGCCGGCGACATCATGGTCAACCGCACCCCGGTCGCCGGCAAGGATGTGGACAGCATCGGCGCCGCGCTGCGGCGCGCAGCGGGCACCGCCCAGGAGCCGGTGGTGGTGATCAACGCCGACGCCAAGGCTGCCCACCAGAGCGTCATCGACGTGATGCAGGCGGCGCAGCAGGCCGGACTCACCCATATCTCCTTCGCCACCCAGGCATCCCAGCGTTAGCGGCAGGCCGCCGCCGGGCGGCCATCACCAATGGACATTCGCTTGGGGCTGGAAAAAACTCTCTCCCATGCCTGGCGGCGGCGCGGGCCGCTTGCGGTGGTGCTGCTGCCGGCAATGGCGCTGTTCGCCTCGGCCGTGGCGCTGCGCCGCTCCCTCTATCGCCTGGGGATTCTTGAGACGATAGCGCTGCCCGTGCCGGTAGTGGTGGTGGGCAGCATCACGGTGGGGGGCAGCGGCAAGACGCCTCTGGTACTGTACCTCGCCCGCCAGCTGGCTGCCCGCGGCAGGAAACCGGCCATCGTCAGCCGCGGTTACGGCGGGCGCGCGCGCGCGCCGCAAGAGGTTACCGCCGATTGTTCCCCGGCGCTGGTGGGTGACGAGCCCCTGCTGCTTGCCCGCCGTGCCGGCTGCCCGGTATGGATCGGCCGCGACCGGGTTGCGGCGGCGCGGGCCCTGCTCGCCGCCCATCCCGAATGCGACCTGGTGCTGAGCGACGATGGGCTGCAGCACTACCGCCTGGCACGCACCGTGGAGATCGCGGCGCTCGACCGACGCGGCCTGGGCAATGGCTGGTTGCTGCCGTCCGGCCCCCTGCGCGAACCGGCACGGCGGCTGGCGCAGGTCGATGCCATCGTCTTCAACGGCGAGCAGCCCGCAGCCGCGGGGGAGGCGACGCCTGCCCGATTTCGCATGACCCTCGCGGGCAACCGCTTCCTGTCCCTCGACGGAAGCGTGCCGGCCTGCGGGCCGGAGGCCTTCCGCGGCCGGCCGGTGCATGCCGTGGCGGGCATCGGCGACCCGCAGCGCTTCTTCCAGCAGCTGCGCGCCCTGGGCCTGCAGCCGATCGAGCATCCGTTTCCGGATCACCACCCGTTCACGCCGGAGGACCTGCGCTTCGGGGACGATCTGCCGATCCTGATGACCGAGAAAGATGGGGTAAAATGCGCCCCATTCGCACCGGGCGGCGCCTGGATGCTGCCGGTCGAGGCGCAGCTTCAGCCCGATCTGGCCCGATGGCTCTTGGAGAAACTCGATGGACGCGCGCCTGCTTGACATTCTCGTTTGCCCGATCTGCAAGGGCCCCCTCGATTACCGCAAGGCCAGCCAGGAGCTGGTGTGCAAGCCCTGCCGGCTGGCCTATCCCATCAAGGACGACATCCCCGTGATGCTCGAAGAGGAGGCGCGCCAGCTGTCCGAAGAAGAGCTGGCCTCCTAGTCGGCGGTTTCCTCCATGTCGTTCAAAGCGGTCATCCCGGCCCGCCATGCTTCCAGCCGGCTGCCGGCCAAGCCCCTGGCCGATATCGGCGGCAAGCCGATGGTGGTGCGGGTGGCGCAGCGTGCCGCGGCAAGCGGCGCCGGCGAAGTGGTGGTCGCCACCGACCACGAGGACATCCGGGCGGCAGTGGAGTCCTGCGGGTTCAAGGCGCTCCTCACGCGCGCCGATCACGCCACGGGAACGGACCGGCTGGCTGAGGTTGTGGACCGCCTGGGCTGGCTCGACGACGAGATCGTGGTGAATGTGCAGGGCGACGAGCCCCTGATCGAGCCGCAGCTGATCGACCTGGTGGCGCGTGCCCTAGCCGACGACACGGAAGCGGCCATCGCCACCGCCGGCCATCCCATCTCAGCGGCGGAGGATTTTCTCAGTCCCAACGCGGTGAAAGTGGTATGCAGCCGGGCCGGCCACGCCTTGTACTTCTCGCGCGCCCCCATCCCCTGGCCGCGCGACGCCTTCGCCCGCGCGCGCGACACTCTGCCGCAGGGATTGCCGGCGCAGCGGCACATCGGCATCTACGCCTATCGGGCCGGCTTCCTGCGCCGCTACCGCGAACTGGAGCCTTCCCCCCTCGAGCAATTCGAATCCCTTGAGCAGTTGCGCGCCCTCTGGCACGGCTATCCCATTCGCGTGGTGTCGGTGGATCATGCTCCCGAACCGGGGGTGGATACGGCCGAGGACCTGGAGCGGATACGCCGGCGCTTTGCGGCCGACATGGCCTGAATGCCGCGCCAGCCGGTTTGACCGCCGCGGCGAATAAAGGTAATTTTTCACCTTTTTACTAGTTACGGCGTAAGCGACTCAGGGAGCAGGCATGAGACTCATTCTCTTGGGGCCGCCCGGTGCGGGCAAGGGTACCCAGGCCAATTTCATCAAGGAGAAATTCGGCATCCCGCAGATCTCCACCGGCGACATGCTGCGTGCCGCGGTGAAGGCAGGCACGCCGCTGGGGCTGGCCGCCAAGAAGGTCATGGACGAGGGAAAGCTGGTATCCGATGACATCATCATTGAATTGGTGAAGGAACGCCTGAGGGAGCCGGACTGCCGGAAGGGCTATCTGTTCGACGGCTTTCCGCGCACCATTCCCCAGGCCGAAGCGATGAAGGATGCCGGTGTGGCCATCGATTTCGTGCTGGAGATCGATGTTCCCGACGCCGAGATCATCGAGCGCATGAGCGGGCGGCGGGTGCATGTC
>JBMOQT010000351.1:0-1838 GCA_049320945.1 Pseudomonadota bacterium | reverse complement strand
GCTCACCAGTTCCTCGCCCTGGGCCAGGGCGGGCAGCAGGCTGTCGCGGATCACCGCCTTGAACAGTTCTTCCTTGCTGTCGAAGTACAGGTACAGCGTGCCCTTCGATACGCCGGCACGGGCGGCGATCTCGTCCAGCCGGGTGGCGGCGAAGCCCTTCTCCACGAACAGCTCCAGGGCGGCCGCCGTCAGCTCCGACGGCCGGGTTTCCTTGCGCCGCTCCCAGCGGAGCGACTTCTTTGCTATTGCCATGAACTACTCACCCCAGGAAACGGCTTGTGCGCCATCGCGCAAGCGCAGGCGCCTCCTCGCCCAGCGCGCAAGATCGTCGAAATAGGTATAAACCACCGGCACCACCACCAGGGTCAGCAGGCCGGAGGCGATGACGCCGCCCACCACCGCCTGGCCCATGGGCGCGCGCTGCTCGCCGCCATCGCCCAGACCGAGGGCGAGCGGGATCATGCCGAAGATCATGGCCAGGGTGGTCATCAGGATGGGACGCAGGCGCACCCGGCCCGCCTCCAGCACCGCCTCGCGCCGCGGCTTGCCCTGGCGTACGCCCTGGTTGATGAAGTCCACCAGCAGGATGGCGTTCTTGGTCACCAGGCCCATGAGCATGACGAAGCCGATGATGGAAAAAATGTTGAGGGTGCTGCGCGCCAGGAGCAGCGCCAGGACCACGCCGATCAGCGACAGGGGCAGGGACACCATGATGGCCACCGGCTGCAGGAAGCTGCCGAACTGGGAAGCCAGGATGAGGTAGATGAACACCACGGCCAGCACCAGGGCGACGCCGGCGAAGTGCATGGATTCCTGCATGTCCTTGGTGGAGCCGCCCATGGTGTAGCGGTAACCGGGCGGCAGCTCCAGCCGCTCCAGGCGGGCGCGGATGTCCTTGCCCACGTCGCCGGCCGGGCGGCCGTAGGCGTTGGCCGACACCAGCACTTCGCGCAGCTGCTCCTTGCGGTTCACCTGGGTGGGACCCAGTGCCGGGCGGATGTCGGCGATCTCGCGCAGCGCCACCATGCGCGGGTTGCCGTTGGCATCGGTGCGGCTGGCGGCCAGGGGCACGCGCCCCAGGTCGGCCGCCGACTCGCGCTGGGCGCGGGGCAGCTGCACGGTCACGTCGTAGAACTGGCCGTCGGGGGCGCGCCAGTTGCCCACCGCCTCGCCCGCCAGCAGGGGCCGCAGGGTCCGGGCCAGCTGGCCCACGCCCAGGCCCAGGTCGCTCGCCAGCTCGCGTTTCACGTCCAGGGCCAGCTGCGGCTTGGCGGGCTTGGTGCTGGTTTCCAGATCCACCAGCCCCGGCACATCGGCGATGGTGCGCATCACGTCCCGGGCCAGCCGATCCAGCACCTCCCGGTCGGGCCCGAGCAGGCTCACCTGCAGCAGCTTGCCGCTGGACACGGCCTTGTAGGCGCCGATCTGGGTGATCTCGATGCCGGCGATGCGCGCCAGGCGCTCGCGCACAGGCTGGGCGAGCTGCTGCTGGGAGCGGGCGCGCTCCTTGCGCGGCGTGAGCTGGACGAAGATGTTGACGCTGTTCTTGCCCCGGGAGAAGCCGGTGTTCACCGTGGCGTAGGTGTACTTCACTTCCGGGAACTCGCGCAGGGCGGCGTCCGCCTGGCGCGCCTTGGCCTCGGTCAGCTCCAGGGAGGCGCCCACGGGGGTGTTGAACTGGACCTGCAACTCGTCCAGGTCGGCCTCGGGCACGAATTCGGAGCCAAGGAAGGGCAGCAGCGCAAAGGCCGCGACGAAACTGCCCAGGGCCAGGGCCAACACGCTCTTGCGGTGCGACAGACTCCAGGCCAGGAGGCGCTGGTAGCCCTGCTCGAGCC
>JBMOQT010000350.1:27494-34855 GCA_049320945.1 Pseudomonadota bacterium | reverse complement strand
CTGGCGCTCCAGATAGTGGGCCAGGCGGCTGGCGCCGAACTTGGTGCCGACGAACACCAGCACCTGGCTCACGCTGCTGGACTTGAGAAGGTAGGCAAGCAGGGCGCGCTTGGCGTCGTGGGCCACCGGGTGCACCCGGTGGGTGACGGTCTCGGTGACGCTGCTGCGCCGCGCCACCTCGATCAGCACCGGCTGGCGCAGCATGGCGTCCGCCAGCTTCTTGATCTCGTCGGAGAAGGTGGCGGAGAACAGCAGGCTCTGGCGTTCCTTGGGCAGTAGCGCCAGGATGCGCTTGACGTCCGGGATGAAGCCCATGTCCAGCATGCGGTCTGCCTCGTCCAGCACCAGCACCTCCACCTGGCCGAAGGACACGGAGCGCTGCTGCACGTGGTCCAGCAGGCGGCCGGGGGTGGCCACCACGATCTCGCGCCCCTGGCGCAGCTCTTCCATCTGCGGCTCGATGGGTACGCCACCGTAGATCACCATGCTGCGCAGGGCCAGGTACTTGCCGTAGGTCTTCACCGAGTCGTACACCTGCATGGCCAGCTCGCGCGTGGGCGTCAGGATGAGGGCGCGCACGGGATGGCGCGCCGGCGACGGGCTGGTGTTGGCATGGCGCGACAGGCGCTGCAGCAGGGGCAGGGTGAAGCCGGCGGTCTTGCCGGTGCCGGTCTGGGCGCCGCCCATGACGTCCTTGCCGGCGAGTACGACGGGGATGGCCTGAGCCTGGATGGGGGTGGGTGAACTGTAGCCGGAATCGGCTACGGCCTTGAGTAGTTCGGGCATCAGCCCGAGATCTTCGAACTTCATATGGCTCCTGATTCGGCCTGTCACGGAAGGTTCCGTGTTGCCGGTTCAGGCTGCGAAATGACTTCTGGGGATAGTGTGGTCGGGATTGACCGGACTGGGCCCGCAACGCTAACCGGCGGAGCGGCGGCAGACCTAACGTGCATTATACAGGCATTGGCCCGGCGCGGGGGAGGCTCAGCTCTTCAGGGAGCGGAGGATTCGAGCGCCGCCGCCAGGTCGGCGATCAGGTCGTCCACGTCCTCGACCCCCACCGACAGGCGCACCAGGCTGTCGCCGATGCCCAGGGTTGCGCGTACTTCAGGCGGCAGCGAGGCATGGGTCATGATGGCCGGGTGCTCGATCAGGCTTTCCACGCCCCCCAGGCTCTCGGCCAGGGCGAAGATGCGGCAGCGCTCCAGGAAGCACCGTGCCTCGGCCAGCCCGCCCTTGAGCTCGGCGCTGACCATGCCGCCGTAGGCGCGCATCTGGCGCCGGGCCAAGGCATGCCCGGGGTGGCCGGGCAACCCCGGGTAATGGACGCGCTCGACCCGCGGGTGGGCCGCCAGCCATTCGGCGATGCGCTGGGCGTTGGTGCAATGGCGCTCCATGCGCAGATGCAGGGTCTTGAGGCCGCGCAGGGCGAGAAAGCTGTCGAAGGGGCCGGCGATGGCGCCCACGGCGTTCTGCAGGAAGCCGAGTTGCTCCGCCAGGGCCTGGTTGTCGCCGACCACCACCACCCCGCCCACCATGTCCGAGTGGCCGTTCAGGTACTTGGTGGCCGAATGCAGCACCAGGTCGAAGCCGCAGTCGAGGGGGCGCTGGATCCAGGGGGTGGCGAAGGTGTTGTCGGCCACGGTGATGATGCCCCGCGGCCGCGCCACGGCGGCGATCATCTCCAGGTCGGTGAGCTTCAGCAGCGGGTTGCTGGGCGTCTCGACCCAGATCATGCGCGTGTCGGGGCGGATCGCCGCTTCCAGGCGGGCGCGCTCGGACAGGTCGAGGAAGCTGAACTGCAGGCCGGCGGAGCGCTTGCGCACCCGCTCGAACAGGCGGTAGGTGCCACCGTAGAGATCGTCCAGGGCGATCACGTGGCTGCCGTGGTCCAGGCATTCCAGCACCGTGGCGGCGGCGGCCATGCCCGAGGCGAAGGCGTAGCCGCGGCTGCCGTTCTCCAGGTCGGCGACGCAGCGCTCGTAAGCCATGCGCGTGGGGTTCTGGGTGCGCGAATACTCGTAGCCCTTGTGGCTGCCGGGGCTGGCCTGGACGTAGGTCGAGGTGGCGTAGATGGGCGTCATGATCGCGCCGGTGGACGGGTCCGGCTCCTGGCCGGCGTGGATGGCGCCGGTGGCGAAGCGCAGGCGTTGTTCGTCCATATCTGTCACTTGAGGCGGCGGCGCAGGTAATTGAGCAGGTCGTAGCGCGTGATCAGTCCCAGGAACTGGTCGCCGTCCATGACGATGGCCACGTGTCCCTGGTCGAACACCGGCAGCAGGGCTTCCAGGGGCGCCGACGGCGGCAGGGTCTGCAGGTTGGTGCTCATGGCTTCGCGCACCGGGCTCTTGAAGTGATCCTCGTGGCCGTAGACGGCGAGCAGGATGTCGGATTCGTCGATGATGCCGACGATGTGGTCGTCCTCCATTACGGGCAGCTGCTGCATGTCGTAGAGCTTCATGCGCGCGTAGGCGGTGAGCAGCGAGTCCTCCGGCCCGATGACGATGGTGGCGTGGTCCACGTGGCGGCGCCCGATCAGGTCACGCAGGTCGCCGGTCTGTTCCCGCTCGAGGAAGCCCTGGTCGGCGAGCCAGTAGTCGTTGTACATCTTGGACAGGTACTTGTTGCCGCTGTCCGGGATCAGCGTCACCACGCGCTTGGGCGCGCTCTGGCTGCGGCAGTAGCGCAGGGCGGCGGCCACCAGCACGCCCGAGGACGAGCCGCCCATGATGCCTTCCCGGCGCAGCAGCTCGCGCGCCGTGGCGAAGGCCTCGGCGTCGGAAATGGTGTACGCGGCGCCCACCAGGGACAGGTCGCAGATGGGCGGCACGAAGTCCTCGCCTATGCCTTCCACCAGCCACGAGCCCGCCTGCTTGATGGTGCCGGTCTTGAGGTAGTCGGCGAGCACCGAGCCTTCCGGGTCGGCCAGGACCATCTCCACGTGGGGCGCGACGCGCTTGAAGTAACGGCCGATGCCGGTCAGCGTGCCGCCGGTGCCCACCCCGCACACCACCGCGTCCAGCCGGTGTTCCATCTGCTCCCAGATCTCCGGCGCCGTGCCCTCCTCGTGCGCGCGCGGGTTGGCCGGATTGGCGAACTGGTTGACGTAGAAGGCGTTGTCCATCTCGGAAGCGAGCCGCTGGGCCAGGTCCTGGTAGTACTCGGGATGGCCCTTGGCCACGTCGGAGCGGGTCATGACGATTTCCGCACCCATGGCCTTGAGGTGGAACACCTTCTCCTGGCTCATCTTGTCGGGGATGACCAGCAGCAACCGGTAGCCCTTTTGCAGCGCCACCAGCGCGAGGCCCAGGCCGGTGTTGCCGGCGGTGGCCTCCACCAGGGTGCCGCCGGGCTTGATGCGCCCCTCGCGCTCGGCCGCCTCGATCATGGTCAGGCCGATGCGGTCCTTGATCGAACCGCCCGGGTTACATTGCTCGAGCTTGGCGAACAGGCGGCAGGGGACCGTGTCCATGCGGCGCAATTCCACCATCGGCGTGTTGCCGATCATTGCCAGGACGTTGGAATAGACGGTCATGGCGCCCTCTCCCCCGACCCCTCTCCCGCCCAGCGGGAGAGGGGAGTATCGTGACTAACACATTTTTGGCGCTTGCCGCGGCGGCGTCAACCACTGCGGCTCATTCCACCCGGAGGCGCTGCAGATAGCCGGTCACTTCCTCGCGATCGTGGTAGAGCTGCTTCATGCGCAGCTCGGCGTCCACGCCCCGGACGCGCAACTGCTGGTCGATGGCCGTCCGGCAGCGCTTCACTTCCTCGTAGCGCTTGTTCATGGGCAGCTTGAGGTTGAACACCGCAGCGCGGCACCAGCCGCGCGCCAGCCACTGGCCCACCAGGGCGGCGATACGCACCGGCTGTTCCACCATGTCGCACACCAGCCAGTCCACCGGGCGCTGGGGGCGGAAAGTGAAGCCATCGGTCTTCACCTGCTCCACCAGGCCGCCCGCCAGCAGCGCCTTGTCCATGGGGCCATTGTCTACGGCGGTGACGCGCAGGCCGCGGCTTGCCAGGTACCAGCTCCAGCCACCCGGCGCGGCGCCCAGATCCACGGCGCCCATGCCCGGCTTGAGCCGGGCGCTGCGCTCCTCCTCGCTCATGAGAGTATGGAAGGCTTCGACCAGCTTGGCCGCGGAGCGGCTGGGGGCGGCGCGCGGAATGCGCAGCCGCGGTATGCCCATGGGCCAGGGGGAGGAGTTGCCGGGGAAGGACAGCCCGGCGTAGCAGCTGGACGAGTCGAGGAAGAACAGGTGCAGGCGCGGCGCATCGGCGCGGCCGCGGCGCAGGCATCCCGCCCGCTCCAAGGCGCGCTCCAGGTGCGGCGCGAACTTGCGGCAGAAGCCGGACAGCTCCTTGGCCTCGTTGGTGTCGGCAGTCTCAAGCCAGACTTGGGAGAAGGCGGCGGCGAGCGGTTTCACCGCCGCCACCAGGGGCGCCACGCGGTCGGTGGCGGGCAGGCCGTCGATGCGGCTGCGGCAATAGATCAGCTGACGTGCAAACACCAGGTCCTGGAAGCGCAGCTCTTGCGCCAGCAAGGCGATGTCCGCGGGATCGTGGGCCACATGGAGGACATAGCCGGAATCCGGCCGCGCCTTGGCGTAGCCATGCACCCCCAGGGCCGCCGCCTGCTCGCTGATCTCGGCGGCGCACTCCTTCTCGAAGCCGGGACGGCAGTAGAGCAGGGCGGCGACAAGAGAGGATGCGGGCATGGGTGCGACGGCGCGAGCGAGTGGCGCGCCATCATACGGCAAAGCGCGGCACAGTTGCTTGACAAAACGGATATCCACAGAAAATGTGAATAACTCTGTGGACAAGGGATGAATAACCGCTCAAAACCTGTGCCGGATCAACCGGGTCTGGTCCATTGCACAAACTTTACCAAGCGGCTGCTTTTCCATTACGGGAATCGACTCAGCGCACGCCCATCATGCGCAGGGCAGCGCGGAACAGCTCGCTGTTGGGATTGCCCAGCTGCTCCACCACGCTCAGGTGATGATGGCCGGGCATGGGTATGTTGCCGGCGAAGCAGTGGGGCCAGGTGTTGGCGATGAGCAGATTTTGCCGATGGAACTCGTCGCTCTCGTCGCCTCCGACGCAGGTGTACAGCGGCACGTTGCGGCGGGGCATGTAGCTCACGGGACTGAGGCGCGCGGCCGCCGCTTCGTCCAGGCGTAGGTCCTCGCGGATGAAGGGTGCCCGGGCCAGGGGCGCCAGATCGTAGATGCCGCTGATGGCCAGCCCGCCGCGCACCAGGTCGGCCGGCAGGCCGGGCGCGTAAATGGACCATTCGGCGGCGAGCATCATCGCCGTCAGGTGGCCGCCTGCGGAATGGCCGCTGACATAGATGCGACCGGGCTCGACGCCGATGCTCTGGGCATTGCGCCAGCACCAGGCGCAGGCGCGCAGCATCTGCTGCACGATTTCCTCCAGGGGCACGGCGGGCAGCAGGCCGTAATTCACCACCGCCAGGGACACGCCGGCGTCCACCAGGGCGGGCGCCAGGAAGGAAAAATCGCTCTTGTCCAGGGAGCGCCAATAGCCGCCGTGGATGAAGATCAGCAGGGGCGCGCCGGGCGCGTCGGCGTGGAACACGTCCAGGGTTTCCGCCGGCGAGGAGCCGTAGTAGAAGTCCAGCTCGCAGCGCAGGGTGTTGCGCGCCCGTTCCGAACGGCTGCGCCAGCGGGCGAAGATCTGCTGATGGTCGGCAATGGCGGCGCGGGCGTTGTACTGGGCATCCAGCCGGGCGGGGGAGAGTTCGGTCATTGGTTCTTTCTCCTTGTCGCAATCGCCCCATAGAATAGCGTCCACCCCGCAGAGATAGAAGGAGAGCCAATGAAGCGCAACACCCTTGGCCGCAGCGACCTGGAAGTGTCCCGGGTCTGTCTGGGGACCATGACCTTCGGCCAGCAGACCAGTGAAGCCGAAGCCCACGCCCAGCTGGATTACGCCGCCGAGCGCGGCGTCAACTTCATCGACGCCGCCGAGATGTATCCGGTGCCGGCCCGGGCCGACACCTACGGCCGCACCGAGGAGATCGTCGGCAACTGGCTGGCGCGCCAGCCGCGCGACAAGTTCATCATCGCCACCAAGATTGCCGGCCCGGCACGCAACCTCAAGTGGATCCGCGGCGGTCCGCCGGCGCTGGACAGGGCCAACATCCGCGCCGCCATCGAGGGCAGCCTGCGGCGCCTGAGGACCGAGTACGTGGATCTCTACCAGCTGCACTGGCCCGAGCGCAACACGCCCCTTTTCGGCGCCTGGCAGTTCGATCCGGCGCGCGAGCGCGAGTGCACGCCCGTCCTGGTCCAGCTCGAAGCCCTGGGCGAGCTGGTGCGCGAGGGCAAGGTGCGCTACGTGGGACTGTCCAACGAAACTCCCTGGGGCGTGGCCCAGTTCGTGCGCCTGGCGGAAAGCCACGGCCTGCCACGCGTCATCTCGGTGCAGAACGCCTACAGCCTGCTCAACCGGGTATTCGAGTACGGTCTGGCCGAGACCTGCTATCGGGAGGAGGTGGGCCTGCTCGCCTATTCGCCCCTGGCCTTCGGCCATCTCACCGGCAAGTACCTGGACGATCCCCGGGCGCCGGGACGGGTGAACCTGTTCGAGAACTTCGGCCAGCGCTACACCAAGCCGAACGTTGCGCCGGCGGCGCGCGCCTACGTGGAACTGGCGCGCGCCCACGGCATGACCCCCGCCACCCTGGCGCTGGCCTTCGTCTATGGCCGCTGGTTCGCCGCCTCGACCATCATCGGTGCCAGCACGCTGGAGCAGCTAAGGGAAAACCTGGCGGCCTACGAAGTGGCGCTGGCACCGGAAATCCTGCAGGAGATCGAGGCGATCCACCTGCGCTACACAAACCCGGCGCCGTGACAGGCGTCACGGCTCGCGCCGGTTGATGTCCAGTCGGCCCTCCCGGAAGGCCGCCAGGAGAGTGCGCAGATCATCCGGTATGGGCACGGCTTTCTGCTGGTCCAGGTCCATCGCCACCAGCACATTCTTGCAGCTCAGGCGCCGCTCGCCCTGGTAGGTGCAGTCGATGGCCAGGGTCGCCGAGCTGCGGCCGAGCTTCTCCAGGCGCAGGGCGAGGGTGATGACCTCGCCGATCTTGGAAGGTGCCACGAATTCGCAGCTGATGCTCACCGTGGGGAAGCCCAGCCGGTGCTCGGTAATGTAATGCGCATAGTCCAGCCCCAGGCCCTGGTTGAACCAGTCCTCCACCAGGCCGTTGAACATGATGAAGTACTGGGGGTAGAAGACGATGCCGGCCGGGTCGCAGTGGGAGAAGCGCACCAGCATGTCGCTGTAGAAGGTGTCGCCGATGATGCGGGTGCTATGGCTCATGTCATGCC
>JBMOQT010000350.1:0-27394 GCA_049320945.1 Pseudomonadota bacterium | reverse complement strand
CCGTTGAACATGATGAAGTACTGGGGGTAGAAGACGATGCCGGCCGGGTCGCAGTGGGAGAAGCGCACCAGCATGTCGCTGTAGAAGGTGTCGCCGATGATGCGGGTGCTATGGCTCATGTCATGCCGCTCCTGCGCGCAGCTTGAAGCGCTGCAGCTTGCCGGTTTCGGTGCGCGGCAGGGCGCCCACGAATTCTATGGCGCGGGGGTATTTGTAGGGGGCGATGGTGCTCTTGACGAACGCCTGCAGCTCGCGCGCCAGCTCGTCCGAAGGCGCATGCCCCGGCCGTAGCACCACGAAGGCCTTGACGATTTGACCGCGTTCCTCGTCCGGCGCTCCCACCACGCCGCACTCCAGCACGGCGGGATGCTGGAGCAGGGCGTCCTCCACCTCCGGCCCGGCGATGTTGTAGCCGGCGGAAATGATCATGTCGTCGGTGCGCGCCTGGTAGTAGAAGTAGCCGTCGCCGTCCATGGAGAAGGCGTCGCCCGTGATGTTCCAGCCGTTCTGCACGTAGCGCGCCTGACGCTCGTCGGCCAGGTAGCGGCAGCCGGTGGGACCCTTGACCGCCAGGCGGCCGATCGTGCCCGGGGGCAGCTCGTTGCCCTGCTCGTCCACCACCCGGGCCCGGTAGCCCGGGATCGGCTTGCCGATGGCATGGCGGCGCACTTCCTCGGGCGCGGCGGAGATGAAGATGTGGATCATCTCCGTGGCGCCGATGCCGTCGATGATGTCGATGCCGGTGGCCTGCTTCCACGCCTGGCGCGTGGCGTCCGGCAGCGCCTCGCCGGCCGAGACGCATTTTCTGAGGGAGGACAGGTCGTAATCCCGGGCCAGGGGCGCCATCTGGCGCCAGAAGGTGGGCGCGGTGAAGCAGATGGTGGCGCGGAAGTCCTGGATGGTCCGGAGCAGCGTGTCGGGCAACAGCTTTTCCACCAGCACGGTGGAGGCGCCGAAGCGCAAGGGGAAGCACAGCAGCCCGCCCAGGCCGAAGGTGAAGGCGAGCGGCGGCGTGCCGCAGAAGATGTCGTCGGCAACCGGCTTGAGGATGGAGCGGGGGAAGCAGTCGCACATGGCCAGCACGTCCCGGTGGAAGTGCACCGTGCCCTTGGGCTGGCCGGTGGTGCCCGAGGTGAAGGCGATCAGGGCGACGTCCTCTTGCGCCGTGTCCACGTTATCGAACTCTATTGGCTTGGCCGCCAGCAGCTCCTCCAGGGAGCCGGGGCCGCCGTCGTTGAAATAGAGCACTTGGCGCAGCACCGGGTGGTGGGTGCGGGCGAGCTCCAGCTCCTCCTGCAGGCGCCGGTCGCACAGGGCCGCGCCCACCTGCGCCTTGTCGATGATCTGCCCCAGCTCCTTGGCGCGCAGCAGGGGCATGGTGGCCACGGCAATGCAGCCGGCCTTGAGCACCGCCAGCCAGCAGGCGGCCATCATGGGATTGTTGGGCGCGCGCAGCAGTACCCGGTTGCCCGGCACCAGCTCCAGGTCCTGGCGCAGCACGTGGGCGATCTGGTTGGCCCGGGCCAGGAGCTGCCGATAGGTGCAGGCGTAGGGCTTGCCGTCCACCGGCGCACGCAGGGCGACGCGGTCGCCGTGGCCGGCGGCCACCATCTTGTCGAGCAGTTCGGCGGCGCAGTTCAGGCGCTCGGGATAGTGCAGCTCGGGCAGCTCGAAGATCAGCTCAGGCCATTGGCTGCGCGGCGGCAGATGGTCGCGGGCGAAAGTGTCGATGTGGGCGGTGTGGCTCATGCACGGGGCCCCGGTCACGCCACGGTTTCCTCCGCGATCCCCGCCACGTGGTGCTTGAGGTTCGCCAGCAGGGCGTAGAGCTGCTGCTTCTCCTTGTCCGACAGGCCCTCGAACAGCTCCAGGATCCACTGCTCGTGGGCCTCGGCCATCTGCTTGAACACGCGCCGGCCTTCCTTGGTCAGCTTGACGATGTAGGCACGCCGGTCGCGCGGGTTGTCTTCGCGCACCACCAGGCCCTCGGCCACCAGCTGGTCGGTGATGCCCGTGACGTTGCCCCCGGTGACCATCATGCGCTTGGACAGCTCGCCCATCTTGAGGCCGTCCGGGTGGCGCTCCAGCTGAGCCATGAGATCGAAGCGCGGCAGGGTGATCTGGAACTGGCTGCGCAGGCGGCTGCGGATCTGGCCCTCGATCAGGTTGGTGCAGGCCAGCAAGCGCAGCCACAGGCGCACGGACTGATGATGGTCCTCCGTGACGCGGGTTTCGTGATCCGCGCGCAGCGTCTGGACTCTTTGGACTTTGGTCATGCAACTATCTCCACTGGTATGTCGGGATTGCTTCCACCGTGGGGAACATAGAATATTTAGCCTTCAAAATAATTGATCTTGGACAAACTTTGTGCGTCGCGCCTATACCTGCAGCGCCATTTGCGCCGCGCGCGCCAGGTTGCGTTCCAGCTGCGCCTTGCCGCTCAGGTATTGCCTGGGCCATTCCACCTCCCCGTAGCCCAGCTTGGCCGCCTGGTGCAGGGTCCAGAACGGGTCGGCCAGGTGGGGGCGGGCGATGGCGCACAAGTCCGCCCGGCCGGCGGCGATGATGCTGTTTACGTGATCCCCCTCGAAGATGTTGCCCACGGCGATGGTGGCGATGCCCACCTCGTTGCGGATGCGGTCGGAGAAGGGTGTCTGGTACATGCGGCCGTAGACCGGCCGCGCCTGGCGCGTGGTCTGGCCCGAGGACACGTCGATCATGTCGGCGCCCGCCTCCTTGAACAGGCGGGCGATTTCCACCGCATCGTCCGGCGTGTTGCCCCCCGGCGCCCAGTCGTGGGCCGAGATGCGCACCGAAATGGGCTTGTCTTCGGGCCACACGGCGCGCAGCGCCCGGAACACCTCCAGGGGGAAGCGCAGGCGGTTCTCCAGCCAGCCGCCGTATTCGTCCTCGCGCTTGTTGGTGAGCGGGCAGATGAAACTGGACAGGAGATAGCCGTGGGCGCAGTGCAGCTCCAGCATGTCGAAGCCGCACTGGGCGCCGCGCCGGGCGGCGGCGGCGAACTGGTCGCGCACCCGCTCCATGTCTTCCCGCGTCATGGCGCGCGGCACCTGGTTGCGCGGTCCGTAGGGGATGGGGGAGGCGGCGATGAGGGGCCAGTTGCCCTCGGGCAGGGGCTCGTCCGCCTCCTCCCAGCCCAGCTGGGTGGAACCCTTGGGCCCGGCATGGCCCAGCTGCAGGCCGATCTTGGCGCCGCTGTGGCCGTGGACGAAATCCACGATGCGCCGCCAGGCGGCCTCCTGCAGGTCGTTCCACAGCCCGGCGCAGCCGGGGCTGATGCGCGCGTCCGGCGCCACGCAGGTCATCTCGGTGAAGATGAGCCCGGCGCCGCCCAGGGCGCGCGCCCCCAGGTGCACCAGGTAATAGTCGTCCGGCAGGCCGTCGCGGCAGGAGTACTGGGCCATGGGCGACATCACCACCCGGTTCTTGAGCTGCAGGCCGCGCAGGCGGTAAGGGGTGAACATGGGTGGCACCGGTCCGGGCAGGCCCGCCTGGTGGGCCAGCCAGGCCTCCACCGAGCGCACGTAGCCGGCGTCGCGCAGGCGCAGGTTCTCGTGGCCAATGCGCTGGCTGCCGGTGAGCAGGGTGTAGGCGAACTGCTCCGGCTCCAGGTGGGTGTAGCGGGCCACGTTCTCGAACCACTCCATGCGGTTGCGCGCCGCGCTCTGGAGCCTGAGCACCTCGATCTTGCGCTCCTGCTCGTAGAGCTCCAGGGCGCGCCCCACCTCGTGCCCGGCGCCGAGCACGCGCGCAAGCACAATGGCGTCCTCCATCGCCAGCTTGGTGCCGGAGCCGATGGAGAAATGGGCCGTGTGGGCGGCGTCGCCGATGAGCACGATGTTGCCGTGGTGCCAGCGCTCGCAGTGAATGCGCTGGAAGTTGAGCCAGGCCGAGCCGCGCAGGTGGCGGGCATTGCTCATGAGGCGGTGGCCGCGCAAATAGGGCTCGAACAGTTTCTCGCAGAAGGCGATGGAACCCGCCTGGTCGAGCTTGTCCAGCCCCGCGGCGAGCCAGGTCTCCTCCCGGCATTCGACGATGAAGGTGCTGGTGTCGTCGTCGAACTGGTAGGCATGCACCTGGAACCAGCCCCAGGGGGAGGGTTCGGTGATGAAGGTGAAGGCGTCCAGCTTGAGGGTGGAGCCCAGCCAGATGTAGCGGCACTTGCCCAGCGCCACGTCGGGCCGGAAGTGCTGGGCGTACTTCTTGCGGATCACGCTGTTGATGCCGTCGGCGGCGACGACGAGATCGGCCACGGCGTAGGGGCGGTCGTCCGTCACCTCGGTCTCGAACACCTGTCGCACGCCCAGGTCCTGGGCGCGGGCCTGCAGGATGTTGAGCAGCTTCTTGCGGCCGATGCCGGAGAAGCCGTGGCCGCCGGAGACGATCCTGCGGCCCTTGAAATGCACGGCGCAGTCGTCCCAGTGGTGGAAATTGCGGGTGATCTCCTCGTAGGTCTCCCGGTCCGCCAGCTGCAGATTGCCCAGGGTGGCGTCCGAGAACACCACGCCCCAGCCGAAAGTGTCGTCGGGGCGGTTGCGTTCAATGACCGTGATGTCGTGGCCCGGATCGGACTTCTTCATCAGGATGGAGAAATACAGACCGGCCGGTCCTCCTCCGATGCAAACGATGCGCATGACCACCGAACCTCCAGGGAATGCCGAGGCTGGCTATTATCCGTCTTTGTAGTATTTTAGATTTAAAATGTTTAAATACACAACTATTAGATGTGCGTTAAGCGTGGGTTAAGCCGGGTCCGGCACAGTGCGCTCCGTATCACTCAAAGCGGAGCCCACCATGAACACCCAGCCTTTACTGCAGCGGCGCAAGGTCTACGATCCGCTGCTGCGCCTGATCCACGCCTGGAACGCGCTGGCCATTCTCGGGCTGCTGGCCACCGCCCTGCTGGCCGAGGCCTTCGAGCACGACGGCCCGGAACAGGGCATTTGGGACGCCCATATCAGCTTCGGCTATGCCCTGGTGATCGGCCTGGTGGCACGCCTCACCTGGGGCCTGGTCGGTCCCGCCACGGCCCGCTTCTCCGACATGTGGCATCCGGCCGCCTGGAAGCGTGCCCTGTCCCGCCTGCGCCTGCCCCGTTCCACCCGCTACGGCCATGACGAGGCGGCGAGCCTGGCCTATCTCGCCCTGTACGGCGTGCTGGCGCTGATGGCCGCCAGCGGCCTGGCCCTCGCCGCCATCGAGCAGGGCCGGGGTCCGCTCACCGCCTGGCTGGCGGAGGGCAGCTGGCTGGAGGATCTGTTCGAGGCGCCCCACGAGGCCCTGGCCTGGGCGGTGGGCGGCTTCATCCTGCTGCACTTCGCCGGCCTGTTCTATCACGCGCGCATCGAGGGTATTCCCACCGCCCGCAGCATGCTGACCGGCTTCCAGTATCGTCCCCGCAACGGACAGGAGGCGGCCCATGGCTGACCGACCGCTCCTGCTGCTCCTGTTGTGGGCGCTGGCGGCGCCGGCCCTGGCGGCCGACCCCCAGAGCATGCTGCGCGAGCTGGAGGCCCAGGCGCGCGCCGCCAACCCGGCCTTCAAGGGCTTCTCCGCCGAGCGCGGCGCCGCCTTCTACCGCAGCGAGCACTCCGGCGGCGACGGCAAGCCGGTCGCCTGCGCCTCCTGCCATACGCCCGATCCCAAGGCCGTCGGCAGGACCCGGGCCAACAAAGACATCCAGCCCCTGGCGCCGGGGGCCAACCGGGAGCGCTTCACCGACCCGGCCAAGGTGGACAAGTGGTTCCGCCGCAACTGCAACGACGTGCTGGGCCGCGCCTGCAGTGTCGAGGAAAAAGGCGATTTTCTCGCCTACCTGATATCCGTGAAATGAAAGGAAGGCCATGAAACAGTCTTTGCGCGTGATGGTGCTGGTGGTGGCGGTCGGCGCCACCGGCGGGCTGCTGGCGAGCGGCGGCGACGAGTCCCGCGGCCGGCTGCCGGCCGTGACCCATGCCCAGTGGCAGGCGGAATGCTCCGCCTGCCATCTCGCCTACCACCCGGGCCTGCTGCCGGAACGGTCCTGGCACCGCATCATGGCCGGCCTGGACCAGCATTTCGGCGAGAACGCCAGCCTCGATGCCGCCACCGCCGCGGACATCGACCGCTTCCTCGCCGCCAACGCCGCCGACCGCTCCGACCACCGCCGCTCGCGCCGCATCGCCGGCTCCATCGCCCCGGGCGCCGCGCCCCTGCGCATCAGCGACACGCCCTGGTTCGTGCGCGAGCACCGGGAGATCGCTGCCGCCACCTGGCGCCGCCCCAAGATCGGCAGCCCGGCCAACTGCGCCGCCTGCCACCAGGGCGCGGACCAGGGGGATTTCTCCGAGCGCCGCATCCGCATCCCGAAATGATTTAGCGCAAATCGGCACGGCAGTCCCGGCGTTAGCATCCCCCCATGCGCATCCTCCTGGTCGAAGACGACAAGCTCCTGGGCGACGGCATCAAGACCGGCCTCGCCCAAGGGGGCTTCGCCGTGGACTGGGTCACCGACGGTCGCCAGGCCGAGCTGGCCCTGGCCGGCGAGGATTACGACGCCGTGGTGCTGGACCTGGGCCTGCCCAGGGTGGATGGCATGGATGTGCTGCGCCACCTGCGCACCGCCGGCAGCGCTCTGCCGGTGCTGATCCTCACCGCCCGCGACGCCGTTGCCGAGCGCATCGCCGGGCTGGACGCGGGCGCCGACGACTACGTCACCAAGCCCTTCGACCTGGCCGAGCTGCAGGCGCGGCTGCGCGCCCTGCTGCGCCGCGCCCGAGGCAAGGCCGAGCCCCTGGTGCGCCACGGCGAGCTGGTGCTCGATCCGGCCGGGCGCAGCGTGAGCTACGGCGGCCGGCCGGTGGAGCTGTCGCCCCGGGAGTTCGCCATCCTGCAGGAGCTGCTGGTGAACGCCGGCCGCGTGCTGTCCAAGTCGCAGCTGGAGGAGAAGCTCTACGGCTGGGGCGAGGAGATCGAGAGCAACGCAGTCGAGGTATTCATTCATCATCTGCGGCGCAAGCTGGCGCCCGAGCTCATCCGCACCATACGCGGCGTCGGCTACATGATTCCCAAGGAACCGGCCTGATGCGCTCCCTGCGCGCCCGCCTGCTGGCGCTGCTGCTGGGCACGGTGCTGGCCGCCTGGATCGCCACGGCGCTGTTCACCTATTTCGACGCGCGCCACGAGATCGACGAGATGCTCGACGCCCACCTGGCCCAATCCGCCGGCCTGCTGGTGGCCCAGGTGGGCCACGAGGTGCATGAGCTGGAGTCCGAGGTCACGGAGCGCGCCCACCGCTACGAGCGCGCCGTCGCCTTCCAGGTATGGGAGGACGGCAAGCTGCTGCTGCGCTCCGCCGGGGCGCCGGAGCAGCGCTTGAGCGGCACGGCGGAGGGCTTCAGCGATTCGCGCATCGACGGCCGGCGCTGGCGCGTGTTCGGCCGGCGCGACGCCGAGGGACGCTATCTGGTGCAGGTGGGCGAGCGCTACCAGCTACGCGAAGAATTGGCGAGAAGCGTCGCCAGCCACTTGATGCATCCCCTCGTCATTGCCCTGCCGGCGCTGGCGGTACTGATCTGGCTGGCCATAGGCTGGGGCTTGAGCCCGCTCGCGCGCATCGCGCGCGAGGTGGGCGGGCGCGCGCCGGACAACTTGACGCCCCTCGATGCCGCCGGCGTGCCGCGGGAGGTGACACCGCTGCTGCGCGGCCTCAACGCCTTGTTCGGGCGCGTGGCGGCATCCATGGACAAGGAGCGCCGCTTCACCGCCGACGCCGCCCACGAATTGCGCACACCGCTGGCCGCCGTGAAGACCCAGGCCCAGGTGGCCCTGGGCGCGCGCAGCGCGCAGGAGCGGGAGCGGGCGCTGCACCAGGTCATCGCCGGCGTGGACCGCACGGCCCACCTGGTCGAGCAGCTGCTGGTGCTGGCGCGGCTGGATCCGGGCGCCGCGGTGCTGCAGCGCCAGCCGGTGCGCCTCGATGAGCTTGCCGCGACCTGTCTGGCGGAACTGGCGCCGGCCGCCGCCGCCAAGCGCATCGATGTGGGCCTGGAAGGCAAGGGCGGCGTCACCGTGGCGGCCGACCCGGTGCTGCTGGGCATCCTGCTGCGCAACCTGGTGGACAACGCCGTGCGCTACACGCCCGCCGGCGGCGCCGTGAGTGTCGTCACCGAGCAGCGCGGCGCCGGCGCGGTCCTGATGGTCGAGGACAACGGCCCGGGCATTCCCGCCGCCGAGCGCAGCCGCGTCACCGAGCGCTTCTACCGGGTCCTGGGCAGCGGCGAGGAGGGCAGCGGCCTGGGTCTGTCCATCGCCCAGCGCATCGCCGAGCTGCACGGCGCGACGCTACGCCTGGGCGAGGGCCGGGACGGGCGCGGCCTGCGCGTGGAGGTGGTGTTTCCCTAGCTTTGCTCCATGCGCCGGCGCGCGAAGTCGATGAAGTAATCCAGGCTCGCGGGATTGCTCATGGAGTCGCGGTTCACCACCTTCTCCACCGGTTGGCCCAGCAGCAGCTTCTTGATGGGCAGCTCCAGCTTCTTGCCCGACAGGGTGCGCGGCACTTCCTGGATCTGGAACACTTCGTTGGGCACGTGGCGCGCCGACAGGGCATCGCGGATGCGCGCCTTGATGCGCGCGACCAGCTCGTCGCTCAGGGCCACGCCCGGGCGCAGCACCACGAACAGGGGCATGTAGGACTCCCGGCCCAGGTATTCCAGGTCCACCACCAGGCTGTCCAGCACCTCGGGCATTTCCTCCACGGCCCGGTACAGCTCGGCGGTGCCCATGCGTATGCCGTGGCGGTTGATGGTGGCGTCCGAGCGCCCGTAGATGATGGCGCCGCCGCGGGGCGTGATGCGTATCCAGTCGCCATGGCGCCACACGCCGGGATACATGTCGAAGTAGCTCTCCCGGTAGCGCCGGTCGCCCTCGTCGTTCCAGAAGCGCAGGGGCATGGACGGCATGGGCTCGGTGCACACCAGCTCGCCCACCGCGTCGATCAGCGGCCTGCCCGCGTCGTCGTAGGCTTCCACCTTGGCGCCCAGGCAGCGGCACTGCATCTCGCCCACATAGACGGGCAGGGTGGGCACGCCGCCGACGAAGGCGCCGGCGAAGTCGGTGCCGCCGGAAATGGGGGTGAGCCAGATGTCCCGGCGCACCTGGTCATAAATCCAGCGATAGGCGTCGTCGGGCAGGGGCGAGCCGGTGGAGCCCAGCGCCCGCAGCCGCGACAGGTCGCCTGCGGCGTTGGGCTCCACACCCGCCTTGAGGCAGGCGGAGTAGAAGGCGGCGCCGGCACCGAAGAAGGTGACGCCGGTCTGCGCCACGAAGCGCCACAGGGTGGAGTAGTCGGGCCAGCCCGGGTTGCCGTCGTAGAGGCAGATGGTGGCGCCCAGGGCCAGGCCCGACACCTGGCAGTTCCACATGATCCAGCCGGTGCTGGAGAACCAGTGGAAGCGGTCCTCGGGGCCCAGGTCGTTGTGCAGGGCCATCAGCTTCAGCTGCTCCAGGACGATGCCGCCGTGGCCATGGACGATGGGCTTGGGCAGGCCCGTGGTGCCCGAGGAATACACCACCCACAGGGGATGATCGAAGGGCAGCACCTCGCTGCGCAGGGCCGCTTCCCCGGCGACCAGATCGGGCCACAGGGCCGCATCGGCGAAGCCGCCCCGGCCGGCCGCCGGGTCCAGGTAGGGCACCAGCACCAGGCGCTGCACCGTGGGCAGGTGCGTCAGCAGCTCGCCGATGAGCGGGCGGCGGTCATAGTCCTTGCCGCCGTAGCGGTAGCCGTCGGCGGCGATCAGGACCTTGGGCTCGATCTGGCGGAAGCGGTCGAGCACGGCCAGCTTGCCCATGTCCGGCGAGCACACGGACCAGATGGCGCCCACGCTCGCCACCGCCAGGAAGGCGATCACCGCCTGGGGGATGTTGGGCAGGTAGGCCACCACCCGGTCGCCGGGACGCACGCCCATGGCGCGCAAGGCCTCGGCCAGGCAGGCCACCTGGCGCTGCAGCTCGTGCCAGCCCAGCTCGAGGGCGTCGCCGCGCTCGTTGCGGAACACGATGGCCGGGCGCGCCTCCGTGGCATGGCGGAACACCTGGTCCACATAGTTGAGGCGGGCGCCCGGGAACCATTGGGCGCCGGGCATGGCGCGGCTCGCCAGCACGCGCTCGAAGGGCGTCCGGCTACGCACATCGAAGTAATCCCAGATGGAGCGCCAGAAGGCTTCCAGGTCGGTCACCGACCACTGCCACAGGGCCTGGTAGTCGGCGAACGCGAGTCCTCGGCTGCGTCTCAGCCAATCGGTGTAGGCGGTGATTTTTGCGTTGCGTACGACGTCTGCCGAAGGAGTCCAGATCGGCTCTGCATTCATCTCCATGATTTCCTGCTGGTGGCGCGGATCTCCCCAAATCCACGCATGGCGCGGGGTGGGGCTATGATACACCGTGGCCGGCGAACGCCGCCGCGCCACGGCCGGTCGAATGGGTTACGCGCCGTCACGAGAAGGAGACCGTCATGGCGAAATCCGCAACGCGTATCGAATCCGACACCCTCGGTCCCGTCGAAGTCCCCGCCGAGCGCCTGTGGGGCGCCCAGACCGAGCGTTCGCGCCGCAATTTCCGCATCGGCAGCGAGAAAATGCCGGCTGAGCTGATCGAGGCCTACGCCATCCTCAAGCTGTGCGCGGCGCGCGCCAACCGCAAGCTGGGCGTGCTGGAGCCGCGCATTGCCGCTGCCGTCGAGCAGGCCGCGCAGGAGATCGTGGACGGGCTGTGGCCCCAGGAGTTTCCCCTGTCAGTGTGGCAGACGGGCTCCGGCACCCAGACCAACATGAACCTCAACGAGGTCATTGCCAACCGTGCCATCCAGATCCTGGGCGGCGAGCCGGGCACCAAGGATCCGGTCCATCCCAACGACCATGTGAACCGCAGCCAGTCCTCCAACGACAGCTTCCCCACCGCCATGCACATCGCCGCGGCGCGCCAGGTGGATGGCTGCCTGCTGCCGGCACTGCGCCGCCTGAACCAGGCGCTCGACGACAAGGCGCGCGAGTTCGATGACATCGTCAAGGTCGGGCGCACCCATCTGCAGGATGCGGTGCCCATCACGCTGGGCCAGGAGTTCTCGGGTTATGCGGCGCAGGTGAACCAGTCCGTGGCGCGCATCGAGGCGGCGCTGCCCTGGGTGCTGCAGGTGGCCCAGGGCGGCACCGCCGTGGGCACCGGGCTGAACGCGCCGCCGGGCTTCGCCCAGGCCTTCGTCGAGGAACTGGCCGACTATACCCGCCTGACCTTCGTCTCCGCCCTCAATCCCTTCGAGGCCCAGGCCGCCCACGACGCCCTGGTGCATCTGTCCGGGGCCTTGAACACCACGGCCGCGTCCCTGGGCAAGATCGCGCGGGACATCATGCTGCTCGCTTCCGGGCCGCGGGCGGGCCTCGCCGAACTCATCCTGCCGGCCAACGAGCCGGGTTCCTCAATCATGCCGGGCAAGGTCAATCCGACCCAGGCGGAGGCGCTGGCCATGGTCTGCGCCCAGGTGGCGGGCAACCACGCCACTATCACCCTGGCTGGCTCCCTGGGTAACCTGGAGCTCAATGCCTACAAGCCGGTCATCACCCT
Source organism: Pseudomonadota bacterium (assembly GCA_049320945.1). GTDB lineage: Bacteria > Pseudomonadota > Gammaproteobacteria > Burkholderiales > Rhodocyclaceae > DYIB01. Next base: position 15,775 of record JBMOQT010000350.1, on the reverse strand, counting down.
GAACCTGCTGCAGTCCCTGCGCCTGCTGGCGGACGCCAGTCTGAGCTTCGCGGAAAACTGCATCGCCGGCCTGCGTGCGGACCGGGTCCGCATCGCCGAGCAGCTCGGCCGCTGCCTGATGCTGGTGACGGCGCTCAATCCCCACATCGGCTACGACAAGGCCGCAGAGATCGCCAAGAAGGCCTATGCCGAGAACCTGTCGCTGCGCGAGGCCGCCATCGCCTCGGGCCATGTCACCGGCGAGCAGTTTGACCGATGGGTGGTGCCGCTGAGCATGGTGCGGCCGGCCGGGTAGGTCAGGCCATCTCCGGGTGCTTTCAGCCGCTCCATGAGCAGACGGCGGCGCTTGGCCAGGCCCGTGAGCGGCTCGCGTGTCGAGGTTTCCTGCAGTGCCTGGCTGAGCTCGCGCAGCTGTTTTTGATAGCGCTCGGTCAGGCGGAGCGCCGGCCGGGCGTCATCGTGGCAGAATAGGTCTTGTTTTCCGGTCAATTCCCACCGGAGGTGCAAGATGGCGACACCCGCATCCGATTCCAGCGCCGCGCAGGGCCTCGACCCCGAGGCCTGCTGGTTGCCCTTCACGGCCAACCGCTATTTCAAGAAGAACCCCGAGTCGCGCATCCTGATTTCGGCCAAGGGCGCCTATTACCAGAGCGCCGACGGCCACCGCCTGTTCGACTGCCTGTCGGGGCTGTGGTGCAGCCCCCTGGGCCACGGCCATCCGCGCATCGTCGAGGCGCTCAAGCGCCAGGCGGAAACCCTGGACTACTGCCCCGCCTTCCAGCTCAGCAATCCGGCTACCCTGCGCCTGGCGCAACGCATCGCGGCAATGGCGCCCGAGGGGCTGGATCACGTGTTCTTCGCCAACTCGGGCTCCGAGTCGGTGGACACCGCCCTCAAGATCGCCCTGGGCTACCACGCCATGCGCGGCCAGGCTACGCGCGTGCGCATGATCGGACGCGAGCGCGCCTACCACGGCGTCGGCATGGGGGGCATAACCCTCGGCGGCATCGGCGCCAACCGCAAGATGTTCGCGCCCGTCATGTTCGGCGGCGCGGATCACCTGCCCACCACCTACGACCGGGCGCACATGGCCTTCTCGCGCGGCCAGCCAAGTTGGGGCGCCCATCTGGCCGATGAGTTGGAGCGGCTGGTGGCCCTGCACGATGCCTCCACCATCGCCGCCGTCATGGTCGAGCCCATGCAGGGCTCCACCGGCGTGATCGTGCCGCCGGTGGGCTACCTGGAGCGGCTGCGCGAGATCTGCACGCGCCACGGCATCCTGCTCATTTTCGACGAGGTCATTACCGGCTTCGGCCGCCTGGGCGAGAACTTCGCCGCCCAGCGCTTCGGCGTCACGCCTGACATGATCGTGTTTGCCAAGGCGGTCACCAACGGTGTCATCCCCATGGGCGGCGTCATTGTGCGCAAGGAGATCTACGACGCCTTCATGACCGGCCCGGACTACGCCATCGAGTTCTTCCACGGCTACACCTACTCGGGCCATCCCATGGCCGCCGCGGCGGCCCATGCCACCCTGGACGTGATGCAGGAGGAGGGGCTGATCGAGCGCGCGCGCTACCTGGAGCCGGCGCTGGAGGAGGCGGTGCATTCCCTGCGCGAGGAACCGGGCGTGGCCGACGTGCGCAACATCGGACTGGCCGCCGCCATCGATCTGGAACCCTGGGCCGGCCAGCCGGGCCGTCGCGCCCTGCAGGTGTTCGAGGCAGGATTACGCACCGGGTTGCTGCTGCGCTACACCGGCGACACCCTGGCCATGGCGCCGCCCTTCATCGCCAGCAAGGGTGAGATCGCCCGCATGGCCGATCTCCTGCGCGGCGTCCTGCGCGCCGCCAATTGAACCATCCGGGCTCATGTGCCCAGGCGGTGGCGCGCCGCCTGGGTGATGGCGATCACCGCCGGGTGGGTGAGGCGGCGTTCGATGGAGATGGCGAAGAACTCGCTTACCACTTCCCGGGTGCGGCCGAGGGCGCGCACGTCGTGCTGGGCCTCGATCTCGCGCTCCAGGGCGGAGGGTGCGGGAAAGACGCCAATGCCAGCCTGGCCGAAGGCGTTCATGAGGGCGCTGTCGTCGAACTCGCCGACGATGTCCGGCTTCACTTTCACTCCTTCGAACCAGCGCAGCAGCTTGATGCGCAGCGCCGAGTCCTCGCCCGGCATGAGCATCGGCGCACCGTCCAGGCAGGCGGGAAAGTCGCCGCCCAGCCGGCGCGCCAGTGCCGCCGCGGCGAAGAAGCTCACGCCCGATTCCCCCAGGCGGTGGTTGTAGGCGCGCACGCTGACCGCGGGCGGAACAGGCGAGTCGGCGATCACCAGGTCCAGGCGATGCACCGCCAGTTCCGACAGCAGGCTGTCCAGCTTCCATTCGCGGCAGACGATGCGCACCCCCTCGGGCAGGCCCATGGCGGGCTCCAGCAGGCGGTGGGCGAGGGTCTTGGGTACCGCGTCGGCGACGCCGACGCGAAAGCCGATGCGGCGCCCGCGGCCGTGGAACTGGAGGGTTTCGCGCAGCTCCGCGCCCAGGGAGAAGATCTCCTGGGCGTAGCCCAGCGCCAGACGGCCCGCTTCCGTCAGCTCCAGGCGCCGGCCCTGGCGCGCGAACAGGGCGGTGCCCAGCTCTTCCTCCAGCAGCTGGATCTGCTCGCTGATGGTCTGGGGCGTGATATGCAGCTCCTCGCTGGCCCGCGCCACCGCCCCCGTCGTCGCCACCTTCCAGAAGTAGTGCAAGTGCTTGAAGTTCATCGACGCAAGAAATTCGTAAAAACCGAAATATTAGCGGTATAAATACGACTTTACCTGATAAAAGCGGTCCGATAAAGTCACGCGCACGCACCTTCTTTGTCACACGGAGACAAAATACATGAACATCAATCAAACCGTTGTCACCCGCAGCCGGGCCGGCGCCGCCTCGGTGCTCGCCACCAACCGCGTGCTGCGCAACACCTATCTGCTGCTGTCCCTGACGCTGGCCTTCAGCGCCCTGACGGCCGGGGTCGCGGCGGCGCTGCGGCTGCCCCATCCCGGCATCATCATCACCCTGATCGGCTATTTCGGCCTGCTGTTCCTCACTGCCCGGTTGCGCAACAGCGCACTGGGCCTGGTGAGCGTGTTCGCCCTCACCGGATTCATGGGCTATACCCTGGGTCCCATCGTCAGCGCCTACCTGTCGCTGCCCAATGGGCACCAGCTGGTCATGACTGCCATGGGCGGCACGGCGGCCACTTTCCTGGGCCTGTCGGCCTATGCGCTGGCGAGCCGCAAGGACTTCAGCTTCCTTGGCGGCTTCCTGACGGCGGGCGTCCTGGTGGCCTTCCTGGCGGGCCTGGCGGCGGTGTTCTTCAGCATGCCGGCCCTGTCGCTGACGGTCTCGGCCGCCTTCATCCTGCTCATGGCGGGCATGATCCTGTTCGAGACCAGCCGCATCATCCACGGCGGCGAGACCAACTACATCATAGCCACCGTGAGCCTTTACGTGGCCATCTACAACCTGTTCCTCAGCCTGCTGCAAATCCTGGGCGTCACCAGCAGCAGCGACTAAGAAGTTCGGCGCTGCCGGCACCCTCCACCGGCGGCGCGACCGTGCCGCTGCCCCAACCCGCATCGGGGCAGCGGCATCTTCTCGGCGGCCCGTTTCCCACGGGCCTCTTTTTTTTGCGCGCCGGGCCTTTTTTACTATCATCGAAAGAGGCGGCTTCGAATTGCCGAAAAACCGGAGCGCATCATGAGAACTCGCAGGCTCGTTGCCGCGGTGGTGCTGACCGTCGCGTTGGGCGCGGTTGGCACTGCCCAGGCCCAGGAGGGGTGGTACGGGGGGATCAGCTTCGGCAGCTCGAATGCCGAGCTCAAGGAAGGCCTGGCGCCGGCCGCCGGTGCCACCGGGTTTACCATCGGGCGTGACGAACGCGACCCGGGATACAAGGTGCTGCTCGGCTACCGGCTGGGACGCTATTTCGCGGTGGAGGGCGGTTATGCCCACCTGGGCGAGTTCCGGCTCACGCGCGACGTAACGGCACCGACGGCAGGCTCGGTCAATGCCGACGTCAGGATGAAGGGCTTTGTGATCGATGCGGTCGGGCTGCTGCCCATGGGCGAGCGCTTCTCCCTGTTCGGCAAGGCCGGCGCCTTCCTTTCCGAGACCAAGACTTTCCGCGCCACCAGCGGCGCCGCCACCCTGCCGGCCGGCACTGGCAGCAGCGCCATCAAGGACGAGCTCAATCCCAAGGTAGGGCTGGGTCTGCAGTACGATCTGGGCCGCGCCGTGACCCTGCGCGGCGAGTGGGAACGCTACTGGAAGGTCGGCGACGCCCAGACAGGCGAGCAGGATGTCGATCTCTATTCCGTCGGCCTGAAGTTCCGGTTTTAGTTCTAGGAAGGCAGCCGCGTCAGCTCGTACACGTCGCGGATCGCGGCGCCGTCCCACTGATACTCCAGATGGGCGGCGTGCACGCAGTTCTTGAGCAGGCGGGGGCGGAAGGCGGCCAGGCACTGGCCGCCGGCATGGCGCACGCTGGGATAGACCACGCCGTTGGCGCCCGCCAGGCGCAGCCGGCGGCCCACCGCCTGGGAGTAGGCGTAGCCGTCCGGATCGCAGATTTCCGGTTCGGTCCGGCAGGCGGCACGCAGATCCACCACCTCGCCGGCGGCGCGCACGGTGTAGAGTCGGTATTGCAGGCGCATCGGTCCCTGGTCGGTGGCGGCCATGAAGCGCGCCGCGTGATACCTGGATTCGCCGATGGCCGTCGCCTTGTCGCGCCCGGCGTAGAAGACGCCATAGCTGCCGTCGCTGAAGCGGCTGCCCAGGGGGTTGAGATGGGTGAAGGCGGCCATGATCGGCCCCGAGCCCGGCCCGTACAGCCGCTCCTCGGGTGCCACCAGCTCGATCTCGCCCACTTCGTCGCGCAGACGATCGTTGGTCATGGCCTCGAGGGCATAGAGGGCATCGAAGTCTTCGGGGGAGGCGACGCGGTCGAACAGGTTGACGGCCGGGAAGCGGGTGGGAATCGCCCGGTACGCAGGATTCCAGCGGATGCGCGTCCGCGGGTAGGGAATCTCCGGCGTCACGCCCAGCCGCCGCGCACCGCGTCGAGATATTGCCGCACCGCCATGAGGTCACCCACGTTGCCGCCCAGCATGCGCTCCAGGGCGCTGCGGCCGCCGAACAGAGGCGCGGCGTTGGGCCGGCGCACCCATTCGTCGGCGGCGCGCGCATCGGGCAGCAGGATCTGCAGCGCCTTGTAGATGCCCAGGATGTAGGAGATGCGCTCCAGGGTGTCGTGGCCCAGCCGCGCCGATTCGGGCGCCGCCTTCCATTTGAAGAAAGTCGAGCGGCCAGGGGAGCCGAGCAGCTTCATCTGGGCTTCGTTGTCGAGGCCCCAGGCTTCGGCGATGCGGAAAAAGGCGCGCAGGCCGGCTGCCGACATGCGCGCCACGGTCGGTTTGCCGGGCGCCGCCCTGGCCGATGCCGAGACAGCTTTTTTCATGGTCCAGAGTAGGTATCCATATAGAGTTAACCAATATATTAGTCTATTTATGGACAAAAGGTAAGCCGGCGCCGTATCGCCGGGGCACCCGCCGGGGTATGATTCAGCCAATCGACGAACAGTCACGTCCATGCAAATCGAAACGCCCATCGAGCGCCTGCAGTCCCACGGCTACTGCATCTTGTTGCCCGGCGCATGGCTGCCTTGGCTGGGCGCTTCCGATGCGGACCTGCGTGCCTTCGCCGGCTACTGGCAGGACCTGCCGCCGGACCGCTACCTGAAGGACGGCGGCGGCTACCGCTTCCGCCGCCATGCCTCGGCCGTGTGCGACCCGGAGCGCGGCACCCTGGAGCGGGTGGCCCATCGCGCCCACTGGCAGCCCACCACCTACAACGCCCTGCACGGCGGCATGCTGCGCTGGTTCGAGCCCATCGCGCCGGGCCTGTGGGACCTGCCCGCCTTCCAGCAGATCATCAAGATGCTCGCCTGGCTGTTCGGCCAGGTGCGCAGCGCCCAGCCCTGGTTCGTCGAGGCGCACCAGTTCCGCATAGACGCCAGCAGCGGCCCGGGCAAGCCCACGCCCGAGGGGGCGCACCGGGACGGCGTCGACTTCGTGGCGCTGCTGCTGGTGGAGCGGCATAACGTCGAGGGAGGCGAGACCACCATTTACGATCTTCAGGGCAAGCCCCTGGATCGCACCGTGCTGACGGCCCCCTGGACGCTGATGCTGCTCGACGACAGCCGCGTGGCGCACGAAACGACGCCGATCCGGGCCGCCGCCGCTCCCGCCTATCGCGATACCCTGGTGCTCACCTACCGCAAGAACGGTTTCCTGGAGCCTGGCGAGGAATAGGCGCCGTCACTGGAAGAAATACTTGTCGAGGTAGCGCGCCAGCGTCTGCCTGAGGCGAGTTTCCGGCGCGCCGTGGATCTCCGCGTACAGCGGCAGGGCGATGCGCCGGAAGGCCTCGAGCAGCGCCGGATCGAAATGGCTGCCCGCGCCGCGCGACAGCGTTTCCATGGCCTGGTCGAACGAGAGTGCGCTCTTGTAGGAGCGGGCGGAGGTCAGCGCGTCGAACACGTCGACAATGGCGAAAACGCGGGCGTTGATGGGAATGGCCTCGCCCTTCAGGCCGTGCGGATAGCCGCTGCCGTCCCATTTTTCATGGTGGAATTCGACCACGTCGCGCGCCGCCTGCAGCCATTGTGCCTTGTCGATGATTTGCAGGCCCAGGCGGACGTGCTCGTGCATCTTCTGCGCTTCCGCGTCGCTGAGGCCGCCCTCCTTGAGAAGAATGGCGTCGCTGATGCCGATCTTGCCCACGTCGTGGAGAAAGGCGCCCGCGATCAGGTCATGAATGCGCCGCCGCTCCAGTCCCAGCGCTTCGGCCAGGCGGATGGCGTACAGGGTCACGCGGTAATTGTGCGTATTGGTGCCGGAATCGCGCTGGGCGACGGCGCTGCCCAGGACCTGCATCAGCTCGACGTTGCTCTTGAGCAGGTCGCGGGTGAGCCGGATCAATCCCCGGTTGAGGCCGAGGATGATGGGGTAGAGCAGGGCGGAAGTGACAAAGATGACGACCATCACCAGCACCAGCACGCGCGTCATGTCCTGCCGGATGTGGTGCAGGGCGTCGGGATCGACGGCATACACGCCTTCGAAATAGCCGAAGATGGAGCCATCGGCTGTGGCGAGCGGCACGAAGACCTGCAGCAGCATGCGTTTGCCGATGTAGAAAACGCTGTACCGCACGCGACCGTCGCGCGGAAAGCGGTCAGGGTATTGCGACAGGCGCGCTTCAATGTCCCAGGCATCGGGCCGCACCGCCAGCACCAGCAGCTGCTTGGCGCTGTCGTACACCTCGATCACGACGAAGTTTTTCGTCACCATCTCCTCGCTGGCCTGCTGCAGCGAGCGCACATAGTCCGGGTCATGGCGTGTCAGGCGCGCCGGATCCCATACGGCAAGGCGGGCCGAGTCGGCCAGGGCGAGTTCGAGCACACGCTCGTCGATCTTCTTCAATTCAAGATAAAGCACGGCGCTGCCGACAACCAGCGAGATCACGAACCAGCCGGCGAGCAGTCGCAGCAGAATCTGCCGGTGCAGCGCACGCGGGGAGGCTGAGGGAGTGCTTGTCACTGCATCGCCCCGGGTTGCCCTGCCCCCACCCTCCCACGCCGCCGCACCGCCAACTTCACCGCCCGGGCCAGAGGCAGGACCAGGGTGCCCGCGACGAGTGCCAATGCTGCCTGCCCGGGCGCGATGGCGTCGAAATGGAACAGGCTGCGCAGGACGGGCAGGCCCACGACCAGGCCCAGGGCGAGCAGGGCGGCGCAGAAAATCGCCCACAGCATGCGGTTGGTGCCCGTTGTCGCCCGGGCCAGGCGCGCGGGGCGGGAGCGGTTGGCCAGGATGAGGGCCAGGTTGCCCGCCACCAGCGCCATGAACATCATGGCGCGCGCTTCCCCTTCCGGCGTGCCCCGGCTCAAGGCCAGCCAGTAGAGCAGGCCCATGACGGCGAGCGCCGCGCCGCCCTGGGTGAGGCTCGCCAGCAGGTTTGCGCCGCCGAACAGGGGTTCGCCAGGGGCGCGCGGCGGGCGCGCCATGATGTCCTGCTCCTCCGGCTCGGCTTCGAAGGCGATGGAGCAGGCGGGGTCGATGATCAGTTCCAGGAACACGATGTGGGCGGGAAACAGCAGCAGCGGCTGGCCCGCCACCACCGGCAGCAGCGCCAGGCCGACGATGGGCACATGCACCGCCAGGATGTAGCTCATGGAGCGGCGCAGGTTGTCGAAGATGCGCCGTCCCAGCCGGATGGTCTTGACGATGGAAGCGAAGTCGTCCTCCAGCAGCACCAGCGCTGCCGCCTCGCGCGCCACGTCAGTGCCGCGCCGGCCCATGGCGATGCCGATATGGGCGGCGCGCAGGGCCGGCGCGTCGTTCACGCCGTCGCCGGTCATGGCCACCACTTCGCCGTTGGCCTTGAAGGCATTCACCAGGCGCAGCTTCTGCTCGGGCACGATGCGCGCGAAGATCTGCGCTTCTCCAAGCCGCGCCTGCAGCGCGTCGTCGGGCAGGGTGTCCAGTTCGGTGCCGGTGACGACGACCCGGTCGCTCAAGCCGATTCGCCGCCCGATGGCGGCGGCGGTGGCGGGGTAGTCGCCGGTGATCATCGCCACGCGGATGCCGGCGCTGCGGCACAGGGCGATGGCCTCGGGCACCTCGGGCCGCACCGGATCGCTCAGGCCGACCAGGCCCAGGAAGCGGAACGGGATGTCGTGCAGCCGCGGCGGGCAGCGGGCGTCCGCCAGTCGCGCACGCGCCACTCCGAGCACGCGCAGGCCGGCGCGCGCCATGCGTGCCGCCTGGGCCGCGGCCTCGCCGGCGGCCGCTTCATTCATATGACATAGATCGATGACCGCCTCCGGCGCGCCCTTGGCCGCGACCGTCAGTTGCGGCCCCTCCGGTCCGCGCCACACGTGCGACATGGCGAGCAGCTCGGGCGACAGGGAATACTCGTGTACGATCTGCCAGTCGCCGTGCAGGTGCTCGGTGTTGGCCAGGGTGTCGCGGCCCAGATCGTGGAATGCCTTCTCCATGGGGTCGAAGGGATCGATCTCGCTGGCCAGGATGGCGTATTCCAGCAGGGCATGGAAGCGCTCGGGCAGATCCCGCGCGCCGTCCTCGCCGATCACGAAGCTTTCCCCCTCGGCTGCCAGCTCGTGCACCGTCATGCGGTTGCGCGTGAGCGTGCCGGTCTTGTCGCTGCATAGCACGGTGGTGGCGCCGAGGGTTTCGATAGCCTCCATGCGCCGGGCCAGAACCCTCTCGCGCGAGATGCGCCACGCCCCGAGCGCCATGAAGACCGTCAGCACCACCGGGAACTCCTCCGGCAGCGCCGCCATGGCCAGGGCGATACCGGACAGCACCGCCTGCAGCCAGTCGCCGCGCAACACCCCGAACAGCAGCACCAGCGCCACCGACAAGGCGACGGCGACCGCCGCCAGCCGCCGCACCAGGGCACGCATGTCGTGCTGCAGCGGCGAGGACTCGGGCGCGGTGCGCTCTAGTGCGCGGCCGATTCTACCCATCTCGGTGCGCGGTCCGGTGGCGGTGACACGCGCCAGGCCGCGGCCCTGCACCACCAGGGTGCCGGCGTAGAGGAAGGGACGGTCGTCGCCGCCGGGCGGCCCCGGCGCCTCGTCGCCGGCAGCCGCGCGCTTGCGCACCGGCACCGACTCGCCGGTCAGCAGGGATTCGTCCGCCTGAAGGTCGTTGCAGGACAGGATGCAGGCATCGGCCGGCACGCGGTCGCCCTCCGACAGGGCCAGCACGTCGCCGCGCACCACCTCGCGTCCCGGGATGCGCCGGGAGCGGCCGTCGCGGATCACCAGGGCGCGCGGACTGGACAGGTCGCGCAGGGCGGCGAGCACGCGCTCGGTGCGATGCTCCTGCACCACGGTGATGGTCACCATGACCAGCACGAAGAACAGCAGCATCGATGCTTCGCGCACGTCGCCCAGCAGCAGGTAAATGGCGCCGGCGCCCACCAGCAGCAGGAACATGGGCTCGCGCACCACCTGTACGACGAGGGCGAGCGGCCCGCGCCGGCGCGGCGGCGCCAGCTCGTTGTAGCCCTCCCGCGCCAGGCGGGCCGCGGCTTCGGCCGCAGACAGGCCGGCGATGTCGGATGCCAGCGTCTGCCGGGGCGGGGTGTCGTTCATGGGCGCGGGCACAGGTCGGGGACGGAGTTGCGACGCGAACAGCATAGCGCCGCCCGCTAGCGGCGCGTTGACGATACTCAACACCCCCGGGGTGCGCCTTAAGTCGTGCTTAAGGCGCGCGCCCGACAATGGGCGCACTCTCGATTTCCCGGAGCTTTCCGTGCTGGCAAGAATCCCCAAGGGCTTTGTTGGTCTCGTTGGCGCCCTAGCCTTCGCCTGGCCCTTGCTGTCCGGCGCCGCCGAGGGCATGGTCGCGGTCAGCCCCGCCCAGATCCAGGCGCTGGGCATCGAAAGCGCGCCCCTGGCCGCACCCGGCAGCGGGCGCATCACGCTGCCGGCGCAGGTGACGCTGCCCAACGACCAGGTGCATGTGGTGAGCGCGCCCCTGCCCGCCGTCGTGCTGCAACTGGCGGTGGCGCCGGGCGATGCCGTCAAGCGCGGACAGACCCTGGCGCGCCTGGGCGGTGCGCCGATCCTGGAGGCGCAGCGGGAATACCTGCAGGCCGCCGCCCAGGCGAACCTGGCGGCCCAGAACGCGCGACGCGACGAGCTGTTGTTCCGCGAAGGCATCATCGCCGAGAGCCGTTACCAGACGACACGCGCGCTGCATGCCCAGGCCGCGGCGCTGCTGGCGGAGAAGCGCCAGGCCCTCAAGCTCGCCGGCGCCGACGATCGGGCCGCCGCCCCGGGCTTGTCGGGCGTGGTGGAGGTGAGGGCGCCGGCCGACGGCGTGGTGCTGGAGCAGGGTGTGGCCGTGGGGCAGCGGGTGGACCAGGCGGCGCTCATCTATCGCATCGCGCGCCTGGCGCCGCTGACGCTGGAGGTGCAGCTGCCCGTGGCGCTGGCCGCCCAGCTGCGCGAGGGCGCGGCAGTGCGCGTGCCCGCGGCCCAGGCGGCCGGGCGCGTGATCGCGCTCGGCCGTCAGGTGGGGCCGAACCAGACCGTGGCGCTGCGCGCGCTCATCACCGACGGGGCGGGGGGGCTGCGTCCGGGGCAGTTCGTGGAGGCGGCGGTGGAGCTGCCGCCGCCGGCGCCGGGCACCTGGCGCGTGCCCCAGGCGGCGCTGGTGCGCCAGCAGGAGCAGCTCTATGTGTTCGTGGAGGTGCCGGGAGGCTTCCGTACCCAGGTGGTGAAGCTGATCGCCCAGGCGGGCGACACGGCGCTCGTGAGCGGCCCCTTCCAGGGCGGCGAGCGCGTCGCCGTGAAAGGCGTGGCGGCCCTCAAGGCCTCCTGGATGGGCCTGGGCAAGGGTCAGTGACATGCTGGAGCGCATCATCGCCTTCTCCCTCACCCAGCGCCTGCTGGTGCTGGTGGCCACGGTACTGCTGGCCGGCGCCGGCGCCTACGCCTTCCTGCAGCTGCCCATCGACGCCTTTCCCGATGTGTCGACCACCCAGGTGAAAGTGATCATCAAGGCGCCGGGCATGACGCCCGAGGAGGTGGAGACGCGCATCGCCGTGCCCATCGAGCAGGAAATGCTGGGCATTCCGCGCCAGCGCCTGCTGCGCTCCGTGTCCAAGTACGGCCTCACCGACATCACCATCGACTTCGAGGACGGCACCGACATCTACTGGGCGCGCCAGCAGACCGCCGAGCGCCTGGCGGGGGTCATGAAGGATCTGCCGGAGACCGCCAGCGGCGGGCTGGCGCCCATCACCACGCCCCTGGGCGAGATGTTCATGTTCACCGTCGAGGGTGACTTGTCCCTGGAGGAGAAGCGCACCCTGCTGGACTGGGTGATACGCCCGCAGCTGCGCACCTTGCCCGGTGTGGCGGACGTGAATGTCCTGGGCGGGCTGGCGCGCAGCTTCGAGGTGGTGCCCGATCCGGCGGCGCTGGCCGCCCGGGGCGTGAGCCTGGCGGCCCTGCGCGAAGCCCTGGAGGGCAACAACCGCAACGACGGCGCCGGGCGGCTGCGCGAGGGCGAGGAGACGCTGGTGGTGCGCACCGAAGGGGCCATCCGCTCCCTGGATGACGTGCGCGCCATCGTCGTGGCGGGCCGCAACGGCGTGGTGCGCGTGGGCGACGTGGCCCAGGTGCGGGTGGGCAGCCTCACCCGTTACGGCACGGTGACGGAGAGCGGCCAGGGGGAAGCGGTGCAGGGCCTGGTGCTGGGCCTGCGCGGCGCCAACGCCCAGCAGGTGGTGGCGGGGGTGCGCGCCAAGCTGGCCGAGATCCAGAAGACCCTGCCGGCCGGCACGACCATCGAGCCCTTCTACGATCGGGGCAACCTGGTGGAGCGGGCGGTGGCCACCGTGACCAAGGCCTTGGGTGAGGCCATCGTGCTGGTGCTGGTGCTGCTGCTGCTGTTCCTGGGCAATCTGCGCGCGGCGCTGGTGGTGGCGCTCATGCTGCCCCTGTCGGCGCTGGCCACCTTCATCCTCATGCGCGTGTTCGGGCTGTCCGCCAACCTGATGAGCCTGGGCGGGCTGGCCATTGCCATCGGCATGCTGGTGGATGCGGCCGTGGTGGTGGTCGAGAACGTCGAGACCCAGCTCGGCCAGGGCGGCGCCGCGGCGCGCCTGCCGCTGCCCCATCTGGTGTACCGCGCGGCGGCGGAAGTGGCCGTGCCGGTGGCCTCGGGCATCCTGATCATCGTCATCGTCTTCGTGCCCCTGCTCACGCTGCAGGGACTGGAGGGCAAGCTGTTCGGCCCGGTGGCCCTCACCATCGTGTTCGCCCTGTCGGCCTCGCTGGCGCTGGCGCTCACCGTGGTGCCGGTGCTGGCATCCTTCCTCATGAAGCGCGGCGGGCACCACGAGCCCTGGCTGGTGAGGAAGCTCCAGGCCGCCTACGGACCGCTGCTGGACTGGGCGCTGGCCCATACGCGGCCGGTGATGATCGCCGCCGGCGCGGCCCTGGTCGTAGCGGCGGGCGCCTACCTGCTGCTGGGCAAGACCTTCATGCCGGTGATGGACGAGGGCGATCTCATCGTGCAGCTGGAGAAGCTGCCCTCCATCAGCCTGGAGCAGACGGCGGAACTGGACGCCCGCGTGCAGCAGGCGATTCTTGCGCGGGTGCCCGAGGTGAAGCGCATCGTCGCCCGCGCCGGCTCGGACGAGCTGGGCCTCGATCCCATGGGGCTGAACCAGACCGACTCCTTCCTGGTGCTCAAGCCCATGGCCGAGTGGCGCCGGCCGGACAAGGAATGGCTGGCGGACCGCTTGCGCGAAGTGCTGAAGGACTTTCCGGGCATCGCCTACAGCTTCACCCAGCCTATCGGCATGCGCGTGTCGGAAATGCTCACCGGCGTGCGCGGCGATGTGGCGGTGAAGCTGTTCGGGCCGGACCTGGCGACCCTGAACCGCCTGTCGGGCGAGATCGAGACGACCCTCAAGGCGCTGCCCGGGGCGGAGGACGTGTTCGCCCTCAAGAACGAGGGCGTGCAGTATCTGCGCATCGTGGTGGACCGGCTGGCGGCGGGCCGCCTCGGCCTCAATGCCAGCGACATCCAGGATGATTTGCGCATGCTGCTGGAGGGACGCCATGTCGGGGTGGTGGCGGAGGCGGGGCGGCGCACGCCGCTGCTGCTGCGCGGCCCCGACAACTACCGCAGCTCGTTCGAGCGCTTCACCGGTATGAACATCGTCACTCGCGAAGGCCTGGCGGTGTCCCTGCCGACCGTGGCGCACATCGAGCGGGTGGACGGCCCGGTGAAGGTGGACCGGGAGAATGCCCAGCGCTATGTGGTGGTCCAGTCCAACGTGCGCGGACGCGACCTGGTGGGCTTCGTCGAGGAGGCCAAGAACGCCGTGGCGCGCCAGGTGTCCCTGCCGCCGGGCTACCGCATCGTCTGGGGTGGCCAGTTCGAGAACCAGCAGCGGGCGGCGGCGCGCCTGGCCGTGGTGGTGCCCATCGCCCTGGTGCTCATCTTCTTCCTGTTGTTCTCCACTTTCCGCTCGGTGCGCCAATCGGTGCTGGTGCTGAGCAACATTCCGTTCGCGCTGGTGGGCGGCGTGCTGGCCCTGCTCGCCTCCGGCGAATATCTCTCGGTGCCGGCATCGGTCGGCTTCATCGCCCTGCTGGGGGTGGCGGTATTGAACGGCGTGGTGATGGTCAGTCACTTCAATCAACTGCTCGCCGCCGGCATCCCCCTGGCGCGCGTGGTGGTCGAGGGCGCGCGCCGGCGGCTGCGCCCGGTCATGATGACGGCAAGCATCGCCGCCCTCGGCCTGGTGCCGCTGCTGTTTGCCACGGGGCCCGGGGCCGAGATCCAGCGCCCGCTCGCCATCGTCGTGATCGGCGGCCTGGCGAGCTCCACCCTGCTGACCCTGCTGCTGCTGCCGCTGCTCTACCGCCGCTACGGGGTGGCGCCGGCCGCCTACCCGGAGATCCGCCCGTGAAACCCCTGGACACCTGTCTCACCCTCATCGTGCCCGTCTCCCTGGAGGAGCCCCTCACCGACCTGCTCCTGGAGCATGGCGAGTGGGTGAGCAGCTTTGCCGCCCAGCGCGTCGAGGCCCATGGGCCCAGCATCGCCCTTTCGGGCAGCGCCGAGGAAGTGAGCGGGCATTCGCCGCGCGTCGAGATGCGCCTGGTGCTGAACCGGGAGGACGCCCGGGCGCTGCTGGCGGCGCTGCATGCGGCGCTGCCCAACCGCGAAGTGTTCTATTGGCTGTCGCCCGTGCTCGAGTTCGGGAGGATCGCATGAAGCGCCCCGTGGTCCTGCTCGCCCTGTACGCGCTGGTGGCCGCGGCCCACGCCCAGGGAGACTATCCGGCCGACCTGCCGCCGCAAGAGATAGCGCGGCGCGCCATCGTCGAAGCGCCGCTGCTGCGCGCCGCTGAGGCGAACGTGCGCGGCGAGGAAGCCAACCGCGAGCGGCTGGCCGCCGGCACGGAGGAATGGGCGGTGCGCCTGGACGGCCAGCGGCGCAGCGTGCGCGATACGGTGCAGCAGCGCTTCGGCGAATGGGCTGTGGCTCTGGAGCGGCCGCTGCGCCTGCCGGCGAAGGCCGCCGCCGACCGGGCGCTGGGCGACCAGGGCGTGGTGCAGGCGCGCGTGGCCCGGGGCGACGTCCAGCACGAGACGGCGCGTGCCCTGCTCAAGGGATGGTTCGACTGGCTGCGGGAGCGTGAGATCCATGCCCAGTGGCAGGAGCAGACGGCACTGCTGGAGCGCCAGCGCGACATGACGGCGACACGGGTGCGGCGCGGCGATGCGCCGCGGCTGGAGCTGATGCAGGCGGAAGCGGCCCTGGCCCAGGCCCGGGCGGCGCGCGAGCAGGCGCGCTCCCGTGCCGACATCGCCGCCCAGGAGCTGCAGCGGCGCTTTCCTGCGCTGGCCTTGCCGGTCGAGGTACGCCCGACCGAACCGCAGGTGCTGTCGGGCGATGCGGCCGAGTGGCGCGAGGCGGTGCTGCAGCATGACCACGAGCTGGCCCTGGCGCGCGAGGAAGCGCGGCACGCGCGCCTGTTGCTCGCCCGCGCCGACGCCCAGCGGGTGCCCGACCCCACGGTGGGCATCCGCTACGGCTCGGAACGGGCGGGAGAGGAACGGGTGGTCGGCGTGAGCATCTCCATCCCGCTGCCGGGCGCGGCGCGCCGCGCCGC
>JBMOQT010000349.1:0-1886 GCA_049320945.1 Pseudomonadota bacterium | reverse complement strand
GCGGAAGGCTACCGCATCGGCCTGCTGCACGAGATCGTGCCGGGCGAGGAGGAACTGGACGAGGCCATCGGCGAGATCGTGAACAGCCTG
This sequence comes from Pseudomonadota bacterium, assembly GCA_049320945.1. Lineage (GTDB taxonomy): Bacteria > Pseudomonadota > Gammaproteobacteria > Burkholderiales > Rhodocyclaceae > DYIB01. The sequence goes on along the minus strand of JBMOQT010000349.1, from coordinate 1,796 downwards.
CTCGCCTGCAGCCCCAATGCCCAGGGCGAGTGCAAGGCCCTGATCAAGGCCGTGGCCAACAAGCCCATCGACGACGCGGTGGTGGCCGACACCGCGGCGCGCATCGCCCGCGTGCGCGCCTCGGAGGAAGGGCGCGAGGGCATGGCTGCCTTCCTGGAGAAGAGAAAACCCTCCTGGGTACCCAAAGACTGAGCCATGTTCGACAAAATCCTGATCGCGAATCGCGGCGAAATCGCCTGCCGCGTCATCAAGACCGCGCGCCGCTTGGGCATCCGCACCGTCGCCGTCTACTCGGAAGCCGACGCCCGGGCGCGCCACGTGCGCCTGGCCGACGAGGCGGTGCTGATCGGCCCGGCACCGGCGCGGGAATCCTACCTGGTCATCGAGCGCATCCTGGAGGCCGCCCGCCGCACCGGCGCCCAGGCCATCCATCCCGGCTACGGCTTCCTCTCCGAGAACGAGGATTTCGCCGAGGCCTGCGCCCGGGCCGGCGTGGTGTTCATCGGCCCGCCCGTGGCCGCCATCCGCGCCATGGGCTCCAAGAGCGCCGCCAAGGCCCTCATGGAGAAGGCCGGCGTGCCCCTGGTGCCCGGCTACCACGGCGACGAGCAGGCCCCCGCCTTCCTCAAGGAGCAGGCCGAGCGCATCGGCTACCCGGTGCTGATCAAGGCATCCGCCGGCGGCGGCGGCAAGGGCATGCGCATCGTGGACAAGGCCGAGGACTTCGCCGCGGCGCTGGCCTCGTGCAAGCGCGAGGCCGCTTCCAGCTTCGGCGACGACAAGGTGCTGGTGGAGAAATACCTGGCGCGCCCGCGCCATATCGAGATCCAGGTGTTCGCCGACGGCCACGGCAACTGCGTGCATCTGTTCGAGCGCGACTGCTCGGTGCAGCGCCGCTACCAGAAGGTGCTGGAGGAGGCGCCCGCCCCGGGCATGACGCCGGAGCGCCGCGCCGAGATGGGAGCGGCGGCGGTAGCCGCGGCCCGGGCGGTGGGCTACCAGGGCGCCGGCACGGTGGAGTTCATCGCCGAGCAGAGCGGGCGCTTCTACTTCATGGAAATGAACACGCGCCTGCAGGTGGAGCACCCGGTGACGGAAATGATCACCGGCCTCGACCTGGTGGAATGGCAGCTGCGCGTGGCGGCGGGGGAACCCCTGCCCCTGGCCCAGGAGCAGCTCGCCATCCGCGGCCACGCCCTGGAGGCGCGCATCTACGCCGAGGATCCCGCCAAGGGCTTCCTGCCCTCCACCGGCCGCCTGGTGCACCTGGCGCCGCCGCCCGAGTCCCTGCATGTGCGCGTGGACACCGGCGTGGAGGAGGGCGACGAGATCACGCCCCACTACGACCCCATGATCGCCAAGCTGATCGTGTGGGACCAGAACCGGGAGCGGGCCTGCGCCCGCATGCTCCAGGCCCTGGCCCAGTACCGGGTGGTGGGCGTGGCCGCCAACGTGGAATTCCTGTCGCGCCTGGTGGCCTGCCCGGCCTTCGCCAACGCCGATCTGGACACGGGCCTCATCGAGCGCGAGAAGGCCTTCCTGTTCCCCGCGGAAGCGGAGGTGCCGGCCGACGTGTTCCTGGTGGCGGCCCTGGCCGAGCTGCTGCGCGAGGAGGAGACGGCGAGGAGCGCCGCCGCCAAGCATGACGACCCCCATTCCCCCTGGCATCTGCGCGACGGCTGGCGCCTCAACTCCTCCGCCCGCCGCAGCCTCATCCTGCGCGCCGGCGAGCAGGAGAAGACCGTGGGCATCGCCTACCGGGGCGACGGCGGCTTCGAGCTGGAGCTGGACGGGCG
>JBMOQT010000348.1:0-1894 GCA_049320945.1 Pseudomonadota bacterium | reverse complement strand
GGCAATACACTGCGGATGTCAAGCCCCTATTACATGCCTACACATTCGAGGTCGCTACAATGCCTATCTCATTGATCTCCACGAAGTCAGGTGCCTCTAAAGGGGGCAGGCGGGCAGGAACTTCGGCTTAGACGTCTGAGCGGTGGCCTCAACAGCCGCTGCGCCCACACGGTGTTCCCGCCTGAAGCGCCTGCTGGTGGGCAGATCTGCCCTGGCGCCGGTGGTCCGACCGCCGGCGCCGCCCTATGTAGGGAGGTGAGCGGCGCTCAGGCGGCGCGCAGTTTGTTCGGCCTGGCGCAGTTGCGGCTGAAATGGAGCGCCAGGGTGCGGTAGACCATCAGGGGCAGCAGCCACACGCGGGTGTGGGCGCGCACCAGGGGCGCCAGGTTCTCGGCGGCATAGGCCGCGGGCGCTTCGGCCGCGATCAGCTCCAGGAAGCGCTGGACTGCCGCGGCGTAGTAGTCGGAGGTCCCGACCCAGCCGGTCTTGACGGTGGCGTCCCTGACCGCCTCGCGCCACAAGGCCTCGGCGCGCTGGTCACTGATGCCCGTGCGTCGGGCATGCCATGTAACAATCATCGGTGTTTTCATGCGGTTCTCCTTGCCATCGTGTAGCCATAGGGTCGGGGACGCCTTGTGGGCTCCGTCGGCCGAGACATGTTGCTATGCAATATGATGAGACTAGCTCAATATGAGACGAGTAGAACTTGATCGAGTTCAAGAAATTTTGCACTGCACAAACAAAATTATAGCCCAAATGGCGGATCGGCAAAAAGGGGGAAATGGGCCTAAGTAGGTAGTGCTGCAGCGTGAAACGGAAGAGGGCCTTTGGCGGGTGGCTTCCCGGCGGAAGGTATAATGGCCGCTGCTTCCGATCGCAGCCGATGTCAAATTTTCTCCGCGGACTCAATCCCGAGCAGCTCGCCGCCGTCACCCTGCCGCCCCAGCACGCCCTGATTCTGGCGGGGGCGGGCAGCGGCAAGACCCGGGTGCTCACCACGCGCATCGCCTGGCTGATCCAGACCGGCCAGGTCTCGCCCCAGGGCGTGCTGGCGGTGACCTTCACCAACAAGGCGGCCAAGGAGATGCTGGCCCGCCTGTCCGCCATGCTGCCCATAAATACCCGGGGCATGTGGATCGGCACGTTCCACGGCCTGTGCAACCGGCTTCTGCGCGCCCACCACCGGGACGCCGCGCTGCCCCAGTTGTTCCAGATTCTCGACGCCGCCGACCAGCTGGCCGCCATCAAGCGCCTGCTCAGGACCCTCAACGTGGACGACGAGAAATTCCCGCCGCGGGAGCTGATGTACTTCATCAACGCCCAGAAGGAAGCGGGCCTGCGGCCCCCCGCGGTGGAAGCCTGGGACGACTACACGCGCCGGCGCGTCGAGCTGTACCAGGCTTACGAGGCCCAGTGCCAGCGCGAGGGGGTGGTGGACTTCGCCGAGTTGCTGCTGCGCTGCTACGAGCTGCTGGAGCGCCACGAGATCCTGCGCCGCCATTACCAGGAGCGCTTTCGCCACATCCTGGTGGACGAGTTCCAGGACACCAATGCTCTGCAGTATCGCTGGCTCAAGCTGCTTGCCGGCTATCCCTCACCCCCAACCCCTCTCCCGCAGGCGGGAGAGGGGAGCGCCGAGAGTCGCTGGCGCGACTCCCAAGGGATGGGTGCCCATCTGTTTGCCGTAGGGGACGACGACCAGTCCATCTATGCCTTCCGCGGCGCCGAGGTAGGCAATATGCGCGACTTCGAGCGGGAGTTCCGGGTACAGAACGTGATCCGCCTGGAGCAGAACTACCGCTCCCACGGCAACATCCTCGATGCCGCCAATGCCATCATCAAGCACAACGTGTCGCGCCTGGGCAAGAACCTGTGGACCGACGCCGGCGCCGGC
>JBMOQT010000347.1:0-1897 GCA_049320945.1 Pseudomonadota bacterium | reverse complement strand
GGACGTGCGCGTCATCCATCGCTACGGCCCGCTGCGGCCGGGCGACCGCATCGTGCTGGTGATCGTGGTCGGCGCCCATCGGGGCGAGGCCTTCGCCGCCTGCGAATTCATCATGGACTACCTGAAGACCCGCGCCCCCTTCTGGAAGAAAGAAAAGACCGCCGCCGGCGAACGCTGGGTGGAGGCGCGGGAGAGCGACGACGAGGCGGCGCGGCGCTGGTCGTCGTAGGCCGACCTACACCGCCGTCACCCCCTCGGGCAGGTTGGCGCGCCAGGTTTCGGCCAGGCGCTGCAGGGTCTCCTGGTGGGGCGAGCGGCTGCGCCACACCAGGCCCATGGTGCGGCTGGGAACCGGCTGCTTGAGGCTGCGCAGTTCGATACCCGCGTTGCGCCCCTTGGCCGCCAGCGCCGGCAGCAGGGTGCAGCCGATGCCGATGGCCACCATCTGACGCAGCGTCTCCAGGCTGGTGGCCTTCACCTCCTCGCCGAAATCGCCCCGCAACCCGCACACCTCCAGGGCCTGTTCGCGAAAACAGTGGCCTTCCTCCAGCAGCAGGATCTTCTCCCGCGCCAGTTCGTGGGTGTCGATGATCTTCTTTTTCGCCAGGGCGTGCCCCTTGGGCAGGGCGGCGACGAAAGGCTCCTGGAACAGGGGCGCCGCCTGCAGGCCTTCGCCCGGCACGGGCAGGGCAAGCAGGGCGGCATCGACCCGGCCCTGGGCCAGGGCGTTGAGCAGGTTGGCAGTGAAATCCTCGCGCAGCAACAGGCGCAGTTGCGGATAGGCGCGGTGCACCACCCGCACCGCATGGGGCAGGAAATAGGGCCCGGCGGTGGGGATCACGCCCAGGTTGAGGGTGCGCGCCATGGGGTCGAGGGACTGCTTGGCGATGGCCTTGATGCGCTCCACCTCGGCCAGCACCAGCCGCGCCCGCTCCACGATCTCGCGTCCAGCAGGCGTGGCGCTCACCTGGCGCAGGCTGCGGTCGAACAGGGTCACGCCCAGGTAGTCCTCCAGCTTCTTCAACTGGGTGGACAGGGTGGGCTGGCTCACGTGGCAGCGCTCGGCGGCCTTGGCGAAATGGCCGGTATCGGCCAGGGCGACGATGTAGCGCAGTTCCTGCAGGGTCATGGCTGTGACTGATCTATTGATAGCATCGATCAGTGTAGTGGCAACAATTCATTGAATCAAACAAAAGGCTGACCCCCCAGCGGCGCAGGGCTGGCAGGGGGGTCAAGAGGGATGATGGCGGCGGACGCCGCTCTTGCGGCGTGAGGGGCGACCTACTTCTTCTTCGTGCCGGCCTTGGACCACTCGGCCATCTGGTTGAAGCTTGCCATGGTCATTTCGGCCATCTTGGCCATGGCCGCCTGCACGCTTTCGAAGGTCTGTTGCATGGCGGCCATGCCGGCGTCGCCCATGCCGGGCATGCCCGGGAAGTTCTTCTGCATGGCTTCCATCATCTCGCGGGTGCTGGCGCTCATCTGCTCGGCCACCATGCGGCCGATCTGGGCCTGGGCTTCGGCGGTCACTTCCGCCACCCGGCGGGCGCAGTCGAGCATGCGTTCGGCGGTGTGCTGGGCGAATTGGGTGCGCAGGTTCATCGCCTGCTGGGGGTCCTTGGCTTCCGCTAGGGCCTTGGCGTTGGTGACGCTGTCATCGACCAGGGTCTTCGCCGTCTCCACCTGTATCTCCATGATCCGCTTGGAGTTCTCGATTGACATCTGGGCCAGGCGGGTGGCCGTTTCCATGTTCTTGCGCTGCAGCTCGTTGAATTGTGCGTTGCTCATGGCATTCTCCGGTTCGAGGCAAGGGTGGCAGGGGCCTGCTGCTTTCACCTTAGCACAGGGCCTGGCACGCGGCTGGGAATGCCAATGGGGTGGGCGGTGGCGCCGCCGG
>JBMOQT010000346.1:0-35241 GCA_049320945.1 Pseudomonadota bacterium | reverse complement strand
GAATAGAGGAACAGCGCCGCCAGTGCCGGCGCCGCGCCGATGGTGCCGAACAGGGGAATCAGGAAGGCGAGCAGCGCCAGGGACGGAATGGTCTGGACCAGGCCGGTCACGGCGAGTATCGGTTGCCGCAAGGCGGCCATGCGCTCGGCGGCGATGCCCAGGGGCAAGCCGGCGACGACGGCCAGCGCCAGGGAGACGAACACCAGGGTCAGGTGCTCGCCGGTGAGGCGCAGGAAATCCGGACCGAACAGCCGCCCCCAGAAGCCGGCTTGGACCGCCCCGCCCGCCCCTTGCTCCCGCAGGAAATCCTCGGCCACTGCAGCAAAGGTCTTGCCGCCCAGTTCCGCTTCGGCATTGAGGGCCACCATGCGGCCGGCGCTGATCCTCCCCTCCAGCGCCTGCAGCGCGGCCCAGGTCTTGGGCAGGCGCTGGGGCAGGTCGAGCCGATAGAGGATGACCGCGTCGTAGCGGGGGAAATAGCGCCGATCGTCTTCCAGGACACGCAGCCGGTATTTCTCGATTTTGGCGTCGGTGGAATAGGCATCGATGACGTCCACCTGGCCGGCGGCGAGCGCCTCATAGGCCAGCCCGTGATCCAGGCCGCGGGGCGTGGCGAAGGGCAGGCCGTAGGCCTTCTTCAGGCCTTCCCAGCCGTCGGCCCGGCCGATGAACTCCTGGGACAGGCCCAGCCGCAGGCTGGGATGCCGGGCCAGGTCCGACAGGGTGGCGATGCCCAGGGCCGCGGCTTGCCCCCCGTCCACGGCGAGGGCATAGGTATTGTTGAAGCCGAGGGACACGCCCACGCCCATGCCCAGCTGCGCCAGCCGGCGGCGCCGGGTTTCGGCATCCAGCGGGCCGGCGCTCTTCAGGATTTCCCGGTCGATCGTGCCTGTGTATTCCGGGTAGAGGTCGATGGCCCCGCTGCGCAGGGCCGAGAAGACGACGGCGGTGTTGCCCAGCCCCGGCTTGTGCACCACCCGCGCCTCGCCCGCGGCACCGGCGCTGCGGGCGATGATCTCCGCCAGGATGTAGGACTCGGTGAAGCGCTTGGAACCCACGGCCAGCGTCGGTTCGGCGTGGGCGAAGGCCAGGAGGGCGGCGAGGAGGGCCGCGGCGCAGACGAGCAGTTTCCCCATTGCCGGCCCATGATACGCCGCCCGGCCCGCGACTTCGACCGGATTGCGGGTTAGAACTCCTGGGGATCCACGTCCAGGTGCCAGCGCAGCTCGCGCGGCGACTTCAGCCGGTACAGGCGCGGCATCCAGGCCTGGAGGAAGGCCTGCAGCGCCGGCCGGCGCGCCGCCTCCACCAGGAGCTGGCCGCGCTCCAGGTGGGCGCGCCGATGCAGGCGCATGGGCACGGCGTCGTACAGGCGCACCGGCTCGCCCGCCAGGGGCTCGCCCTCGGCCTTGGCGGCGTTGAGGTAGGCCAGGGCCTGGTCCAGGGACGGCGCCTCGGCGCGCAGCATGGCCTGAAAGGTGTAGGGCGGAAAGCCGGCACTGCGGCGCTCGGCCAGCTGCATCTCGGCAAAGCGCACGTAGTCGTGGTCCTCCAGGGCCCGGTACAGGGGATGGTCCGGGTAGCGCGTCTGGATCAGCACCTCCCCCGGCAACCGGGCGCGGCCGCTGCGGCCCCCCACCTGCATGAGCTGGGCGAACAGGCGCTCCGGCGCCCGGAAGTCGGCGGCGAACAGGGCGGCGTCGGCATTGAGCACGCCCACCAGGGTGAGGCGGGGAAAGTCGTGGCCCTTGGCCAGCATCTGGGTGCCCACCAGGATGTCGGCCTCGCCCCGGTGGATCCGCTCCAGCAAGGCCTGCCATTGGCGCGGGCTGCCGGCGCTGTCCCGGTCGGCGCGCAGCAGGCGCGCGCCGGGGAAGCGCGCCGCCAGGGCCGCCTCCAGGCGCTGGGTGCCGCGGCCGAAAGGCAGGATGTCCTGGTTGCCGCAACAGGGGCAGCGGTCCGGGACCGCCTCCTCGCGTCCGCAGTGGTGGCAGCGCAACCGCCGGTCGGCCAGGTGCAGCACCAGGTTGGCGGCGCAGGCGGGGCAGCGGCTCACCCAGCCGCAGGCCGGGCAAGCCAGCACCGGGGCGTAGCCGCGCCGGTTGAGGAATACCAGGCTCTGTTCGCCCCGCTCCAGGCGCGAGGCGATGGCTCTCAGTAAGTGCTCGCTCACACCCTCTTGCAGCAGTTCGTTGCGGATGTCCACGCAGCGCACCGCCGGCAGGCTTTCCGCCACCGCCCGCCGGGTGAGCTCGATCAGCTGGTAGCGCCCGTGGCGGGCGGCGAAATAGCTCTCCAGGGAGGGGGTGGCCGAGCCCAGGACGATGGGCACGTCCCGCTGCTTGGCGCGCCACACGGCCAGGTCCCGGGCCGAATAGCGCAGGCCTTCCTGCTGTTTGAAGGAGGTGTCGTGCTCCTCGTCCACCACGATCAGGCCCAGGCGCGGCAGGGGAGTGAAGGCCGACAGCCGGGTGCCCAGCACCAGGTCCGCCTCGCCCGTCAGGGCGGCGAGGAAGCCTTTGGCGCGCGCACCTTCGGCCAGTCCGCTGTGCAGGCTCACCAGCCGGGCGCCGGGGAAGCGCCCGGCGACCCGCTGCTCCAGCTGCGGCGTGAGCGCGATCTCGGGCACCAGCACGAGCACCTGTCGTCCGCGCTGCAGGCAGCGCTCCGCCAGGCGCAGATAGACCTCGGTCTTGCCGCTGCCGGTGACGCCGAACAGGAGGAAGGCGCCAAAGCGGTCGAAGGCGGCGGCCACCCGGTCCACCGCCGCCTGCTGCTCCGGTAGCAGAGGTGGGGAGCCGGTGGCCGCCACCGGGCGGGGCGGCGGCTCGGTGCGCTCTATCCAGCCGCGCTCGACGAGCTGTCTGAGGACCTTGGCGGCACTGGGCGACAAGGCGCGCAACTCGCCGGCGGCGAGCGCCGGCTCCCGCGCCAGCCGCTCCAAGGCGCGCCGCGCCACGCTGTTGGTCCGCAACCCGGCGACGGCAGTGCGCCCGGCCTCGGTGAGGCGGTAGTGGCAGTCGTCGGCGCCCCGCGCCGGCGCCGACGTCCGGCGCAGCGCCGGCGGCAGGGCCAGGGCGGCCACCTCCCCCAGGGGATGCTGGTAGTAGCGGCTGCAGAACTGCACCAGTTCCAGCCATTCGGCGGGCAGCCGGGGCAGATGGCGCAGGACGGCGCGCAGGGGTTTCAGCCTTTCGGACGGATGATCGCTGGCCGCAGCCACGGCGACGATGACCCCGGTCCTCTCGCCCCGGCCGAACGGCACCCGCGCCAGGCATCCGACATCCTCGGGTGTCACGCCGTCGCCCACATAGTCGAACAGCCGCGGCAGGGGCAGGTCAAGGGCCAGGCGCGCGATGGACATGGTGGCTAAAGCGGCGACCCTCGGATAAGTCCCTGCGACATAACGCCATATGCTGCCCGCGAGACTTGTGGATAACTTTGTGAGTAACCGCTAGCGGTTGATTGCGTAGCGGCGTGCGACCGATGTCGCATCACTTCGCCGGAACGTCAAGCAGAAAAATAGTAGCCATAAATCAGCAGCTTATGATCATCAAAAGGCATCTTTTGTAAAGCTTACCGATTTTCCGCGGGGGAGCAGGCTTCTGTGAATAAGTCAACCCCTGCTCCCCGTTAAGAAGGCCTTGTTTTGGCTACTTTTCGCTCCCGCGCCGGGAATACTCATGGACGGTATTCACCAGGACGGAGACGTTCTCCGGCGGTGTGAACTGGGAAATGCCGTGGCCCAAATTGAACACATGGCCCGGGCCCGGCCCGTAGGAGTCGAGCACCTTCCTGGCTTCGCGTGCCACGATTTCCGGCTGGGCGAACAGGGCCATGGGATCCAGGTTGCCCTGCAAGGCCACGCGATCGCCCACCCGGGTGCGGGCCTCGCCGATGTCCACCGTCCAGTCCAGGCCCACCGCATCGCAGCCGGTGCCGGCGATGGCCTCCAGCCACAGGCCGCCGCCCTTGGTGAACACCACGCTGGGCACCCGCTGGCCGTCGTGCTCGCGCGTGAGCTCGCCCAGGATGCGCTCCATGTAGGCCAGGGAGAATTCCCGGTAGGCGGCATGGGACAGGACGCCGCCCCAGGTGTCGAAGATCATCACCGCCTGGGCGCCCGACTCGATCTGGGCATTGAGATAACCGGTCACGGCCCGGGCCGTCACGTCCAGCACGTGGTGCAGCAGGTCCGGGCGGTCGTAGAGCATGGTCTTGACGCGCCGGAAGTCGTCCGAGGCGGCACCCTCGATCATGTAGCAGGCCAGGGTGAAGGGACTGCCGGAGAACCCGATCAAGGGCACGGAGTTGTCCAACGCCCGCCGGATCTCCGCCACCGCGTCCATCACGTAGCGCAGGGAGGTGTAGGGGTCGGGCACCGCCAGGTCGCGGATTTCCCATTCCTCGCGCAGGGGACGCTCGAACTTGGGGCCTTCGCCCTCGGCGAAGTACAAGCCCAGCCCCATGGCGTCGGGCACGGTGAGGATGTCCGAGAACAGGATGGCGGCGTCCAGGTCGTAGCGCGCCAGGGGCTGCAGGGTGACCTCGGTGGCCAGCTGGGGATTGCGGCACAGGTCGAGGAAGCTGCCGGCGCGGCGCCGCGTCTCGTTGTACTCGGGCAGGTAGCGCCCGGCCTGGCGCATCAGCCACACGGGCGTGTACTCGGTGGGCTGACGCAACAGGGCGCGCAGCAGAGTGTCGTTGCGGGGTCGGCTCATGGCTTCAGCCTGGGGGAAAAGCCGCATTATCTCACGGGCAGCCGAGCCTCACTTGCGCCAGAAGGCGGGGGTGAGCACCACCAGCAGGGTGAACAATTCCAGGCGCCCGAGCATCATGGCGAAGGTGAGCACCCAGGTCTGGAAATCGGTGAGCACGGCATAGGTGGTGGACGGACCCACCTGGCCCAGGCCGGGGCCGGTGTTGTTGATGCACGCCACCACGGCGGAAAACGCCGTCACCACGTCCAGCCCGCTCGCCACCAGTACCAGGGTCAGGGACACCAGGCTCGCCATGTAGACGAAGGCAAACGCCAGCACCGCGAACACGATGTTGTTGGGCACCGTCTCCCGCCCCAGCTTCACCGGCCTTATCACATTGGGATGGAGCGAGCGGATCAACTCACGGAACACCTGCTTGTACAGGATGATGGCACGCATCATCTTGATGCCGCCGCCAGTCGAACCGGAGCAGGTGATGAAGCTACACAGGAACAGCATCCACAGGGGAGCGATGAACGGCCATTGGGCGAAATCCGTGGTCACCAGCCCCAGCGTGGTGGCCATCGATATGACGTTGAACGCCGCAAAGCGAAAGGCGCTGAGGAAATCCGGATAGACCTCGTAGAAGCGCAGGACCAAGGCAACGCCCACGCAGCTCGCCCCGAGCACCAGGAGGAACACCCTGACTTCCGAGTCGCGCAGATAGAACATCAGGCTGCGCTGGCGCCACACGATGAAATGGGTCGCCCAGTTCAGGCCCGCCAGCAGGGCAAACAGGGCCGCCACCGCCTCCACCGCCGGGGAGTTGAAGAATCCCAGGCTGGCGTCATGGGAGGAGAAGCCGCCCAATCCCATGACGCTGAAGGTGTGGACCAGCGCTTCGATCCAGTCGAGCCCGGCCGCCATGAAACCCAGCCAGCACAAGAGCGTGAATACGATATAGACCGTCCACAGTCCTTTGGCGGTCTCGGCGATGCGCGGCGTGAGCTTGGTGTCTTTCATCGGTCCCGGCGCCTCCGCCTTGAGCAACTGGCGCCCGCCGACCCCCAGCAGGGGAAGAATCGCCACCGCCAGCAGAATGATGCCCAGCCCCCCCACCCAATGCATCTGCGCCCGCCACACGTTGATGGACGGCGGCAGGCGATCAAGGTTGGATAACACGGTCGCCCCGGTCGTGGTCAGACCCGACATGCATTCGAAATAGGCATCGGTAAATGACAGGGTGGGCAGGTAGATCAGCAAGGGGATGGCGGCGAACAGGGGCAGCAGGGCCCAGGAGAACACGACGATGAGATAGCCGTCGCGCACCTTCAACTCCCGCTGGTGGCGCCAGGTGATCGCCGACAGAAATGCCCCGGCGGCCAGCGTCACCACGATCGCCTCATCGTAGGCGTGCTGGGCGCCATCGTCCAGGGCCCAGGACATGGCCAGCGGCAGCACCATGGTGCCGCTGAACAGCACCAGCACCAGGCCGATGACCCGCACGACGGGCAGGAACTCACCCATCAGAAGAATCCGAGCCCGACCTGGAACAGCTTCTCGACCTTGGGCACCAGGCGCTTGCTCACCACGAATACGATGACATGATCATTGGCCTGGATCACCGTGTCGTGGTGGGCGATCAGCACCTTGTAGCGGCCTTCGCGCGCCACGTTGGGACCGTCCGCCCCTTCGCCCGGCCCGTCTTCCCGGCGCACGATGCAGCCGATGGTGGCGCCCTTGATGACCGGCAGCTGCTCGATGCGCCGGCCCACCACCTGGGAAGACTTCTCGTCGCCGTGGGCCACCAGCTCCAGGGCTTCTGCGGCGCCGCGGCGCAGGCTGTGCACCGCCGCCACGTCGCCGCGGCGCACGTGGGCCAGCAGCGAGCCGATGCTCACGAGAGCCGGAGAGATGGCGATGTCGATGGCGCCGCTTTGCACCAGGTCCACGTAGGAACGCCGGTTGATCAGGGCCACCACGCGGCGCGCGCCCATGCGCTTGGCCAGCAGCGCCGACATGATGTTGTTCTCGTCGTCATTGGTCAGCGCCAGGAACAAGTCCATGTCGTCGATGTTCTCGCTTTCCAGCAGATCCTCGTCGGTGGCGTCGCCCTGCAGCACCAGGGTATGGTGCAGATTGGTTGCGAGCCATTCGGCGCGGCGCTTGTTGAACTCGATCACCTTGACCTGGTAATAGCCCTCGATGGCCTTGGCTAGGCGGTAGCCGATATTGCCGCCGCCGGCGATCATGATGCGCTTGACCGCCTTGTCCATGCGCCGCAGTTCGCGCATGACGCGCCGGATGTCCTTGGTGGCGGCGAGGCAGAACACCTCGTCGTCCGCCTCGATCACCGTGTTGCCCTCGGGAATGATGGGCGTGTCGCGCCGGTAAATGGCGGCGATGCGCGCGTCGATCTGGGGAAGGTGCTTGCGCATGTCCGACAGCTGATGCCCCACCAGGGGCCCGCCCTCGTAGGCGCGCACCGCCACCAGGCTCACCAGGCCGCCGGCGAACTCCAGCACCTGCAAGGCCTCGGGGAACTCGATGAGCTTGACGATGTGGTCGGTGACGATCTGCTCCGGGCAGATGCTGAAGTCCACGGCGAAGTTGCGCTCGTCGAACAGCTCGGGATGTTCGATGTAGTCCGTGGAGCGCACGCGTGCGATGCGCGTGGGCAGGTTGAACAGGGTGTGGGCGATCTTGCAGGCGCACAGGTTGGTCTGGTCGCTCTGGGTGACGGCGATGAGCAGGTCCGCGTCTTCGGCGCCGGCGCTCCTCAGCACCGAGGGGCTCGCCGCGTTGCCGGCGACGGTGCGCAGATCGAGCCGGTCCTGAAGCGCGGCCAGCCGCGCCGGCTCCAGGTCCACCACGGTGATGTCGTTGGCCTCGGACACCAGGTTCTCGGCGACGGAGGTTCCAACCTGGCCTGCGCCCAGAATGATGATCTTCATGCTGCCGCGCCTTGTTATTCGGGGGACGCCATTTTACCCGGGCTCAATCCTCGCCGCGCCGGCCGTTGTGGATGCCGAGCTGTTTCAGCTTGCGGTACAGATGGGTGCGCTCCAGGCCGGTCTTCTCCGCCAGACGCGTCATGTTGCCCGCCTCGAGCTGCAGGTGATGCTCGAAGTAGATGCGCTCGAAGGCCTCGCGTGCCTCGCGCAGCGGCAGGTCCAGGGGCAGCGGCAGGGGTGCGGGCAGCGGTTCGCGCCCGAGCACGCGCGCCACTTCGTCGCCGTCGATCTCCTCGTCCAGCGCCGCCAGCGCCAGGGAGCGCACCGCGGCCTTGAGTTCCGGATAGCCGCCCGGCCAGGCGATGTTGCGCAAGGCGTTGAGGGCGGCGGTGGACAGGCGGCGCAGGGGCACCTCGCCCGCCTCGATCAGGTGGGTGAGGATCTGTCGGGCCATCTCCGGCACTTCGTTCTTCAGCTCGGCCAGTCCCGGCACAGCCAGCCAGACCTCGAACAGGCGCCGCACCAGCCCGTCCTCCCAGCCCTGGGCGATCAGTTCGGACGCCCCCGCCGCCGATCCCAGGACCAGGCGCAGATCGTATTTCTCCACCCGCTCCACGGCGAACATGAGGTTCTTCTGCTGCAGGCGCGGCAGGCAGGCGAGGTCGGCGGCGAACACCACGCCGCCGGCCGCCGCCTCCAAGGCATCCATGTCCAGCACGTTGCTCAGGCTGCCCAGGTCCAGCCACGCCTTGCCCGGCCGCTGCAGGCTGCGCGCGCACAACTCGACCACGCTGCCGCCGGCGGTGCGCAACACCAGCACCCGGCTTTTCTGGGCCAGCTGCTCTAGGCGCCGCTTCAGCTCGCGCAGCGGCACCGAGTGGGTGAACGCCGCCAGGGACAGCTCGGCACGGGGTGCAGCCGCGGTTTTCTGCAAGGCGCGCTTCACCGCCGCCAGCAGTTTCTGCAGGGCGATGGGCTTTTCCAGGAAATCCTGGGCGCCGATGCGCGTGGCCTCGACCGCGGTGTCGATGGTGCCGTGGCCGGACATCATGACCACCGGCATGTTGAGCTGGCCGTTGGCCGACCACTCCTTCAGCAGCGTGATGCCGTCGGTGTCGGGCATCCAGATGTCCAGCAGCACCAGGTCGGGACGCCCGTCATTGCGCGCGGCGCGCGCCGCGGCCGCGTTCTCTGCCAGGGCCACGTCGTGGCCCTCGTCGCAGAGAATCTCCGACAGCAGCTCCCGTATGCCTATCTCATCGTCTACTACAAGGATCTTCGCCATAGCTGCTCTTCAACGCTGTGCCTTGGTGGCCGCCGAGTTTACCGCCGGCACGGCGGGCTCCGCCGCCAGCGGCAGTCTGATCTGCACTTGCGCGCCCCTGGGCGAGGTGTTGGAGATTTTCATGCTGCCGTGGTGCTCGTCCACGATCTTCTTCACGATCGCCAGACCCAGACCGGTGCCGCGCGGCTTGGTGGTGACGTAAGGCTCGAAGGCACGGCCGAGAATGTGGGGCGGAAAGCCGACACCGTTGTCCGACACGGTGAGCAGCGCCTGGCGCCCCTCGCGGCGCGTGACGATGCGTATCTCCGGCTGGGCTTCCTCGGCGAGCGCGTCTTCGCCATTTTGCAGCAGGTTGTGGATCACCTGGCGCAGCTGTGTGGCATCCCCCAGCACCTCGGGCAAATCCTCCTGGGCCGCCAGGGTGATGCGCACCCGGGAGGCCTCGTACAAGCCCAGCACTTCCCTCACCAGGGCGTTCAGGTCCGTCGGCGCCAGCTGGGGCGGCGGCATGCGCGCGTAGTCGCGGAAGTCGTTCACCATGGCCTTCATGGCCTCCACCTGGTTCACGATGGTCTGGGTGGAACGCTCCAGCATCTCCCGGTCGGCGCCCGCCAGCTTGTTCGCCAGCTTGAGCTGCAGGCGTTCGGCCGATAGCTGGATGGGCGTCAGCGGGTTCTTGATCTCATGGGCCAGGCGCCGCGCCACCTCACCCCAGGCGGCCGAGCGCTGGGCGGCGATGAGCTGGGTGATGTCGTCGAACACCACGGTGAAGCCGCCGCCCGAGGCCTCGGGCAGGCGCGAGCCGCGCAGCAGCAGCACCTGGGGCACGCCGGCGCCGCTCTGGGCTTCGATCTGCCGCTGCCATTCCTCCACGGTGTCGTCGAAGCCGAGCAGAATGGCCTCGCGCAGCTCGGGGAAGCGCGGCCACTCGGCGGGCGTACGCCCCTCCAGATCGGCCAGATCGTCATCCAGGATGGCCCGCGCCCCCCGGTTGGCGGCGCGCAGGCGGAACGCGGCGTCGAAGGCCAGCACGCCGGCAGACAGGCTGGCCAGCACGCTCTCCAGGTAGGCGCGCGCCGCCTCCACCTCGGCGCGGTTGCGCTCCGCCATCGCGCGCGCCTCCTCCAGCTGCCGCGTCATGCGGTTGAAGGACTGGGTGAGCACGCCCAGCTCGTCGTGGGTGTGCAGGGCCTGGCGCGGACTGAAATCGCCCTGGGCCACCGCCCGGGTGCCCTCGGCCAGGATGGACAGGGGCGCGGACAGGCGCCGCGACAGCACGAAGGCCAGCGCGATGGCGGCGAACAGGGCCAGCAGCAGCGTCAGGGTCAGGGTCAGGGTGAAGATGCGCTTGAGACCCTGGCGCGCCAGGGACAGCTCCTGGTAGTCGCGATAAACGTTCTGCACGCTTTCGGCGCTGTGGGACAGCTGCGGCGGCACCGGCTGGATGAGCTGCAGCACCCGGTCCTCGGCGGTGAGCGAGGAAGCCCCCAGGGGCACCAGCACTTTCAGCACCAGGCCGGTGGCGGCGTCGCCTTCCACCGCGCTATAAGTGCGTCCCTGGCGCACCTGGCGCAACTGGGCGGGGGTGGGCAGCTCGGGCAGCAGAGTGCCTACCTCGGCGGAGCTGCTGGCCACCACCTGGCCGGTCGCCGACAGCACCGTGGCCGACTGGATGCCGGCCTGCTCGCGCAGCCGGTTGAGCAGGCCGGGGCGCGGGCCGCCGCCGTAGTCCGTGAGATCCAGCGCCATGGTGCGGCCCTTGTCGGCGAGATCCTCCAGCAGATAGTCGAGGGCCGTGCGCCCCAGGTTGAGGCCGCCTTCCAGGGCGCTGTCCACGCGCACGTCGAACCAGGACTCGATGCTCTTGACCGCGAACTGCACCGCCACGCTATAGACCAGGGCCCCGGGCAGCACCGCCATGAGGGCGAACATGAGCATCAGGCGCAGCTTCAGGCGCGAGCCGAACACCTTGGCGCGATGCTCGCGCCACAGGGCGCGCAGCTGCACCAGCACCAGCACCAGCAGCAGCACCGCGGCGGCGGCGTTCACGCCCAGCAGCAGGGGATAGTTGCGGGCGAACAAATCGGTATTGGCGGTGGCCGTGGTGAGCAGGAACAGCAGGATCGCGGCCAGGACGGCGGCGACGATGAGCAGGACCTTCATTTGCCCTCCCGCTCCGCCACGCCCGGAACGAAATTCCAGCGCCGCACCTCGGCCGCCACGTTCCAGTCCTTGTTGCCGATGGCGGTTACCTGGAACGGCTTGGGCAGCTGCGACAGATCGAGCTTGAGCCGTACCGCGGCGTCATAGACCTCGCCCGCCTTGAGCTGGGACTTGTCGGCCACCGGCCAGTTGCGGATGCGCGACAGCACCCGCAGCGCTTCTTCCAGGGTGTCATGGCTCTGATGCAACGCGCCCACCGACAGGCGATACTGGCGTGTCAGGGCGTTGTAGCTGAGCCGGTAGTGCTGGACCTTGCCGGCGACATGCTCGTCGGCCCAGTACCAGCGCGGACGGGTCAGGTCGAATTCCAGCACGAAGTACAGGGACACGCCGCGTGCCACTGCCTCCTCCAGGCGCGGACCGATGTTGATGTCGAACTCCGCATCCAGCACATAGGCCTCCTCCCCGGGCGCGAGCAGGGCGCTGCGCACGCGGATTTCGCCGGCATGGGCGGCAACAGCGGCGAGCAGCGCCAGCCACGCCAGGCAGTGCCGCAGCACGCGCGCAGCGTCACGCGCGCTTCTGCAGCAGGGCGTAGAAAAAGCCGTCATGGGTATCGGTGGGCAGGAGCTGGATTTCCGGTTTGCCTTCTAGGGGCAGCCGCAAGCAGTCGGGCTGGCGCGCGGCGAAGTCCGCGACATTAAGACCGTTTTCTTCCGGGAACAGGGAACAGGTCGCGTACAGCAATTTACCACCGGGCGCGAGCACCCGCCACAGGGCCGCCAGGATCTCGGCCTGCTGCCGCGCGAACTGCGGAATGTCCCGGCTGCGCCGCAGCCACTTGATGTCGGGATGACGCCGCACCACGCCGGAAGCGGAGCAGGGCAGGTCGGCCAGGATGCGCTCGAACGGCCTGCCGTCCCACCAGGACTCAAGCGCGCGGGCATCGGCCACCGCCACCCGGGCGTGCAGATCCAGGCGCGTCAGATTGTCATGGATGCGCTGGGCGCGCCCGGCGTCGGCGTCCAGGGCGAGCAGGTCCACCTCGGCGCTTTCCAGCATGTGGCAGGTCTTGCCGCCCGGCGCGGCGCAGGCGTCCAGCACCCGCTGGCCGTCGGCCAGGTCGAGCCAGGCCGCGGCCTGCTGGGCACCCGGGTCCTGCACCGACACCAGGCCTTCGGCAAATCCCGGCAGGCGGGCGACCGGCAGCGGCTGGGCCAGCAGCAGGGCATCGGCTTGGGGCAGCGGCCGGGCGTCGATGCCCTGCTCGAGCAGCCGCGCCAGATAGGCCTGGCGCGTAATCTTGCGCCGGTTCACCCGCAGCGCCATGGGCGGATGGCCGTTGCCGGCGGCGAGAATGGCCGCCCAGTCCTGGGGGTAGGCGGCCCGCAACCGCTCTATCCACCAGCGGGGATGGCGCCAGAAGGCCTGTTCATCGCGCTCCGTGGGCTCCAGGGCCGCGCCCTGGCGCAAGGAATTGCGCAACACGGCGTTCACCAGTCCGGCAAAAGCGCCGCCGGCAAGGGTGCGCGCCGCCGCCACTGCCTGGTCTACGGTGGTGTGGGCATCCTGAGGCCGTACTGCCAGCCGGTGCAAGGCCGCCAGCAGCAGGGCACGCACGCGCAACTCGGGCACCGGCTTGTGCATCAGCCGTTGCAGCAGAAAGTCGCCGCGGCCGTAGTCGCGCAGGCTGCCGTAGCTGAGGTCCTGGATGGCGCCCCGGGTGGCCGGGGGCAGCTCGCCCCGGGCTTGCCAGCAGCGTGCCAGGGAGTCGTTGAGATTGCTGCCTGCGATCACCTGGCCGATGACTTCGGCGGCAGCCAGCAGGGCGAAGGCCAGGGAGTCGGCCGGCGGCAGGGAACTGGATGGGCGGCGGCGTGGAGGGTTGCTGCTTCTAGTCACGGCGCAAGTCTATCATCGGCGCGGCTTGCGCCCGGTCGGTCAGCGCCGGACCGGCCGGTCGCGGGAAGGTATGCGGTAGAGATAGACCGCCAGGCCGATGCCGAGAGCGGCAAGAGCGCTCTGCAGGTAGGGATTGGGCACGAAAAGCACGATGGACACGCCCAGGGTAAGCACCATCAGGACGATGGAGACGACCTTGACGCGGAACGGAATGGAGCGATGGCGCCGCCATTCCCGGATCATCGGCCCGAACAGCCGGTTGTTGAGCAGCCAGTTGTAGAACCGGTCCGAGGCGCGCGCATAGCAGGCGGCCGACAGCAGGATAAAGGGGGTGGTGGGTAGCAGCGGCAGGATTGCCCCCAGGATGCCCAAGCCCAGGCATACCGTTCCCAGCCCCAGGTACACCAGCCGCATCAGGCGGGATTGGTGCTTGCGCATTTCGGCGCTGTAGTCCTGCCTATTCACCCTAAAACCTTTCCCATGTGGAGATCTATTGTGCTACGGCGGGCGCAAGAGGGCTACCCGCTCGTGGCTGGGAGCGCCCGTGAAGCAGCTCACCCGGACGGTTCAAACCGGAAGCCGGCCGGACGCGGCGGGTTACCGGCCAGGGTTGAGTTTTCGGCAAATTTCCTTTATTCTTCGCGGCCTTACATAAAAAAAGGGTCGCTTAGGGGATATCAAATTGGCAGAATTCCGTAAAGAGCATGCATTCCGTGGCAAGTTGGTGATGGTCGGCTTCGGCTGCGTGGGGCAAGGCGTCCTCCCCCTGCTCCTCAGGCACATCGACATGAAGCCGGAGCAAATCACCATCATTACGGCCGACGACAGCGGCCTCGCGGTTGCCCAGGCTTACGGAGTCCCCCATCTGGTGCTGCCCCTCACCCCGGACAACTACCGGCAGATCCTGGAGCCGCGCCTGGCGCCGGGCGACTTCCTGCTCAATCTGTCGGTGGACGTGTCCAGCCTCGCCCTGATCGAGCTGTGCCACCGCAAGGGCGTGCTGTATCTCGACACCTGCATCGAGCCTTGGCTGGGGGGTTACACCGATCGTTCCGTGCCCGCCTCCCACCGTTCCAATTACGCCCTGCGCGAGGCGGCCATGGCCTTGCGCCGGCCGGACCGGCGCGGCCCGACCGCGATTCTGACCCATGGGGCCAATCCCGGCCTGGTATCCCACTTCGTCAAGCAGGCGCTGCTCGACATCGCCCGGGACACGGGAAGGCACGCTTCCGTCCCGGCCTCGCGCGAGGGCTGGGCCCAGCTTGCCCGGGACCTGGGCATCAAGGTCATCCATATCGCGGAACGGGACACCCAGGTCTCCGATCCACGCAAGGCCGTGGGCGAATTCGTGAATACCTGGTCGGTGGACGGCTTCGTCGGCGAAGGCTGCCAACCGGCAGAGCTGGGCTGGGGCAGCCACGAGCGCCATTTCCCGCCGGACGGGCGGCGCCACGAATTCGGCTGCCGCGCCGCCATCTACCTCAACCGGCCCGGCGCCAGCACCCGGGTGCGCACCTGGACGCCGCTCGCCGGGCCCATCCACGGCTTTCTCATCACCCACGGCGAGTCCATTTCCATCGCCCATTACCTCACCGTCGGCGAAGGCGACCACCCGGCCTACCGCCCCACGGTGCATTACGCCTATCATCCCTGCGATGATGCGGTGCTGTCGTTGCACGAGCTGGCCGGGCGCAACTGGCAGGCGCAACCCAAAAAGCGCGTCATCAAGGACGACATCGTCTCCGGCCTGGACGAACTGGGCGTGCTGCTCCTGGGTCATGCCCGCACCGCCTACTGGTACGGCTCGCGCCTGTCCATCGATGAGGCGCGTCGCCTGTGCCCCCACAACAATGCCACCAGCCTGCAGGTGACGGCGCCGGTGATGGCCGGTGTGGTGTGGGCCATGAAGAATCCCGAGCGGGACGTGCTCGACCCGGACGACCTGCCCTACCAGGAAATCCTGCGCATATGCCGCCCTTATCTCGGGGAACTGGTGGGGGTGTACGGCGACTGGACGCCGCTCACCGACCGCGGCCTACTGTTCGAGGAAGACCTGGATGGGGACGACCCCTGGCAGTTCAAGAACTTCCGGGTGGTATAGGGGCCGTCGCCGCAAAGATAGGCGGGTTTATACCATGGCCCGCAGGCGGGCGATGCGCTCCTCGGTGGACGGGTGGGTGCTGAACAGGCTGCGCACGCCACCGCCCGACAAGGGGTTCATGATCATCATCTGGGCCGTCTCCGGGTGGGCCTCGGCGGCGGCCATGGGGATGCCGCGGGCGTAGGCGTCAATCTTGGCCAGGGCATCGGCCAGGGCCCGGGGGTCCCCCGAGATCTCGGCGCCGCCCCGGTCCGCCTCGAACTCCCGGGCGCGGGAAATGGCCATCTGTATCAGCATCGCGGCAAGCGGGGCGAGGATCATCACCAGGATGGCGACGATGGGGTTGGGCCGCTCTTCATCGCGCCCGCCGAAGAACACGAAGAAGTTGGCCAGGTTGGAAATCGCCGCCGCGATGGTGGCCGAAATGGTCGAGATCAGCATGTCCCGGTGCTTGATGTGGGCCAGCTCGTGGGCCATCACGCCACGCAGCTCCCGCGGAGTCAGCAGCTGCAGGATGCCGGTGGTCGCCGCCACGGCGGCATGCTCGGGGCTGCGCCCGGTGGCAAAGGCGTTGGGCTGGGCTTCGTCGATCAGGTACACCCGGGGCATGGGCAGGCCGGCGCGGCCCGCCAGTTCGCGCACCATGCGGTAGAGCTGGGGCGCGCTGGTCTCGTCCACTTCCTGGGCGTTGTACATGCGCAGGACCATCTTGTCCGAGAACCAGTACAGGAAGACGTTCATGGCGCCGCCCAGCAGCAGGGCCAGCAGCATCCCCTGGGATCCGCCCAGCAGGTTGCCCACAGCGCCGAACAGGCCGACGATGGCGGCCATCAACAAGGTGGTTTTCAGCCAGTTGCCTAGCATGGTCTTGCGTTCTCCGATAAGCGGCAGGCTGCCGCACTGTCCCGTAAAGTGAGGGGCGGGGGCGGCTTTTTCAAGCCGCCGGCAGCTCGAAGCGGCTGCCGGGCGCCAGGGCGAAGCCGCGCAGGAACTCGGCCGCCGCCAGGGGTCTGCCCCCCGGTCTTTGCAGTATTTCCAGGCGCAGGCTGCCCTGGCCGCAGGCCACGCGGATGCCGGCGGGCGAAGCTTCCAGCACCGTGCCCGGGGCGCCAGCGGACTCGTCCTCGGGGCGCGCCGCCCATACCTTGATGGTCGTTTCCCCCAAACGGGTGTAAGCGCCGGGAGAGGGATTGAAAGCGCGCACGGCGCGCGCGATGTCCGCGGCCGGCCGGCGCCAGTCGATTGCCGCTTCCGTCTTGTCCAGCTTGGCGGCATAGGTGACGCCCTCGGACGGCTGGGGCCGCGGCGCCAGGCTGCCCCGCTCCAGGCCGTCCAGGGCCTGCACGATCAGTTCGGCCCCCAGGGCGGCCAGCTTGTCGTGCAGGGTCTGGGCGGTGTCGTCCGGGGCGATGGGCAGGACCCGGGCCAGCAGCATGGGTCCCGTGTCCAGGCCTGCGTCCATCTGCATGATGGTGATGCCGGTTTCCTTGTCGCCGGCGAGCAGGGCGCGCTGGATGGGCGCCGCGCCGCGCCAGCGCGGCAGCAGGGAGGCATGGATATTGAGGCAGCCCAGGCGCGGCAGATCCAGCACGGCCTGGGGCAGGATCAGGCCGTAGGCTGCCACCACCATGACATCCGCCGCCGCCTCCTGCAGCGGCCGTCGCGCTTCGTCGGTCTTGAGGGACGGCGGCTGATGCACGGCCAGCCCGTGCTCCAGGGCCAGCCGCTTCACCGGGCTCGCCTGCAACGCCATGCCGCGCCCGGCAGGGCGGTCGGGCTGAGTGAGGACCAGGGGAACGACATGGCCGGCGTCGAGGATGGCGCCCAGGGCGGCCGCGGCGAACTCCGGCGTGCCGGCGAAGACGACCCGCATCACGCGGTGATGCGGGCCTGCTTGGCAAGGCGGGTGCGGATGCGCTCCTGCTTCAGGCGCGACAGATACTGCACGAACACCTTGCCCTGCAGATGGTCCATCTCGTGCTGGATGCACACGGCCAGCAGCCCGTCGGCCTCCAGGGTGAATTCCTCGCCCCGCAGATCCAGGGCACGCACTTTGACGCGCTCGGCGCGCACCACTTTTTCATAGATTCCCGGCACCGACAGGCAGCCTTCTTCGCAAGCCTGCTCGCCGGAAAGCTCCAGGATGACCGGGTTGATGAAAGTCAGCAGCTGGGACCGGTCCTCGCTCACGTCGATCACGATCACCTGCTTGTGCACATCTACCTGGGTGGCGGCCAGCCCGACGCCCGGGGCGGCATACATGGTCTCGGCCATATCGGCGGCCAGCTTGCGGATGCCCTCATCCACCACCTCCACCGGCGCGGCCTTCTTATGGAGGCGGGGATCAGGATAACGTAATATAGGTAGCAGTGCCATAAAGTGTTGCTTATTTAAGCAATTACGTCCAAAATTTAATGCAATCTATGAATCGTCAACCGTCCGTGCTAGACTTGGACCGGCGCGATAAGGATTTGATTCCCCATCCGATCCTGTCATCCCGCCGCTCCGGAGAACCCAGGCGAGGCCGAACAATGATCCGCATTATATCTGCGCTGCTCCTATCTCTCGTGACCTCCGCGGCCCTCGCCCAGGAGAGCAAACCCCTGGAACTCGCCGACAACGCACCGGACAGTCACGTGGTGACCCCGGGCGACACCCTGTGGGACATCTCCGGCAAGTTTCTCAAGAGCCCATGGCGCTGGCCCGAGCTGTGGCGCATGAACCAGGACCAGGTCAAGAACCCGCACCGCATCTACCCGGGCCAGGTCCTGGTCCTGGACCGTAGCGGCGCCACACCCCGGCTGAGACTGGCTCAGGCGGTCAAGCTGGAGCCCAAGGTCTATGTGGAGAAGGACCATACGGTCATCCCCAGCATTCCCCAGAACGTTATCGAGCCCTTCCTGTCCCGGCCCCTGGTGGTGGATGAGCCGGGCATGAAGGACGCGCCCCGCATCATCGCCACCCAGGAGGACCGGGTGGTGCTGGGCCCAGGCAATGTGGCCTATGTGGCCAACCTGGACGGCAAGCGGAACCTGTGGCAGGTCTATCGTCCCGCCAAGCCCCTGGTGGATCCGGAAACCAAGGAGACCCTGGGCTATGAGGCCTATTACCTGGGCACCGCGCGCAAGGTGCGCGACGGCGAGCCGGCGACCGTCGAGATCGTCAGCGCCAAGGAGGAAATCGCCCGGGGCGACCGCTTGGCGCCGGCGGCACGCGCCGAGATCGTCAGCTACGTGCCCCACGCGCCCAATGCCCAGGTCGATGCCCGCATCGTGGCGGTGTATGGCGGCGTCAAGGAAGCCGGCCGCAATGCCATCGTCACCCTCAACCGCGGCACCCGCGACGGCCTGGAAGTGGGCCACGTGCTGGCGCTTTATCGCCGCGGTGCCCAGACCACTTATCGCGACGACAGCGACGAGAAGAAGACCGTCAAGCTGCCCGACGAGCGCTACGGCCTGGTGTTCGTGTTCCGCACTTTCGAACGGGTATCCTACGCCCTCGTCATGAACGTAACCCGCCCGGTGGCCGTGGCGGACATTGTGCGCACTCCCTGAGCGGCAGCGGCGGTCGTTCCCCGTGACGGGCACCGAGGAGCTCGCCGCCTGGCTGCGCCTGACCCTGGTTCCAGGTATCGGCGGCGACAGCCAGCGGGCCCTGCTCAAGGCCTTCGGCCTGCCGCAGCACATCTTCGCCGCCTCCTCCACAGCGCTCGCTGCCGTGGTGCCCGCCGACAAGCTGCGGGCCCTGCTCGATCACGACGCGCAAGCGCACATCAATGCCGCGCTCGAGTGGGCCCGGCAGCCGGGCAATCACATCCTGACCCTGGCCGACGCCGACTATCCGCGGCGCCTGCTGGAAATCCCCGATCCGCCCACGCTGCTCTATGTCAAGGGACGCATCGAACTGCTGCAGCGGGACGCCGTGGCCATGGTGGGCAGCCGCAATGCCACGGTCCAGGGAAAGAACAATGCGGAGGCCTTCGCCCGCGCGCTATCGGAGGCGGGAGTCACCGTGGTGAGCGGTCTCGCCCTGGGGATAGACGCGGCCGCGCACCGGGGCGGCCTGCAGGGAGCGGGATCGACGATCGCGGTCATCGGCACCGGCGCCGACCGCATCTACCCGGGCCGCAACGGCGAGCTGGCGCGCAACATTGCCGAAAGTGGCGCCATCGTCAGCGAGTTCCCCCTCGGCACACCGCCGCTGGCGGCCAACTTTCCCCGCCGCAACCGCATCATCGCCGGCCTGGCGCGCGGCTGCCTGGTGGTGGAGGCGGCCCTCGCGAGCGGCTCGCTTATCACCGCCCGCCTCGCGGCGGAGCAGGGGCGCGACGTGTTCGCGATTCCCGGCTCCATTCATTCGCCCCTGGCCAAGGGATGCCATCGCCTGATCAAGCAGGGTGCGAAGCTGGTGGACGATGTGCAGGACATTCTCGACGAGCTGGGCCTGGGCGGCGTCGCCGTGCAGCGGCGCGATCCCGCCGCATCCTGCGACGATGCCACGCGCCGGGTGCTCGATGCCCTGGGCTATGACCCATGCACGGTGGACCAGTTGAGCGAGCGCAGCGGCTTGACGCCGGATCGCCTATACGCCATGCTGTTGCAACTGGAACTCGACGGCATGGTCACCCCTGTGCCGGGAGGACGCTTCCAGCGCGCAAGCTGACCCACAGACCATGTTCGAGATCCTCGTCTATCTCTTCCAAAACTACTTCCACCACGATGCCTGCCCGGATCCCGAGCAACTGGCGCTCAAGCTGTCCGCTGCCGGCTTCGAGGACGAAGAAATCACGGAAGCGCTGGAGTGGCTGTCCGGCCTGCAGCGCATGGCGGGCGGCGCTGGACCCGCGATCACTGCCGACAGCCGGTCCGTGCGCTGCTACGACGAGGAGGAGCTGGCGAAGCTCGACGCGGACTGCCGCGGCTTCCTGATATTCCTGGAAAATGCCGGCGTTCTCAACCCGATGACGCGCGAGCTGATCATCGAGCGCGCAATGGCCCTGGACGAAGTCGTCGTGTCTCTAGCCAAGCTGAAAGTCATCGTCCTCATGGTGCTGTGGAACCAGCACCAGGTCATGGACTCTCTTATCCTCGAGGAGCTGCTTTCCGAGGACGATGAGCGACACTTCCACTGAAGGCGACACCGGCGGCGCGGCTTGCCAGCTTCCCTGCGTCTTCGTATCATCCCGCGCTTTCCCCGCTTCCTTTGAAGGCGGCGCCTGACCGGCTGCCGTCAGCCTCGATGAGCAAACAACTGATTATTGCGGAGAAGCCTTCCGTCGCCCAGGACATCGCCCGGGCGCTGGGCGGCTTCACCAAGCACGGCGAGTATTACGAGAGCGACGATTACGTGCTGTCGTCGGCCATCGGCCATCTGCTCGAGCTTGCCGTGCCCGAGGAGTACGAGGTGAAGCGGGGTAAATGGACCTTCACCCACCTGCCGGTGATTCCGCCGCGCTTCACCCTGAAGCCCATAGAGAAAACCGAGGAGCGGTTGAAGCTCCTGCTCAAGCTCATCAAGCGCAAGGACGTGACCGGCCTGATCAACGCCTGCGACGCCGGGCGCGAGGGCGAGTTGATCTTCCGCTACCTGGTCCAGCATGCCAAGAGCGACAAACCGATCCGGCGCCTGTGGCTCCAATCCATGACGCCGGCGGCGATACGCGAAGGTTTCGCCCAGTTGCGCAGCGACCAGGAGATGCTGCCCCTGGCCGACGCTGCCCGCTGCCGCTCCGAGGCCGATTGGCTGATCGGCATCAACGGTACCCGCGCCATGACGGCCTTCAATTCCCAGACCGGCGGCTTCCACAAGACGCCGGTGGGCCGGGTGCAGACGCCCACCCTCGCCATCCTGGTGGAGCGCGAGCAGAAGATCCGGGCCTTCCGGCCGCGGGAGTATTGGGAAGTGGAAGCGCTGTTCGAGGTGGCGGCCGGGGAATACCGCGGGCGCTGGTTCGACGAAAAATTCAGCCGCGACGGTGCAGCCGAGCACGAGCGCGCCGAGCGCCTGTGGGAGCAGGTCAAGGCCGAGGCCATCCGCAGCCGCTGCCTGGGCAAGCCGGGCATCGTCGAGGAGGAATCCAAGCCTTCGACCCAGTTGTCGCCGCTGTTGTTCGACCTCACCAGCCTGCAGCGGGAGGCCAACTCGCGCTTCGGCTTCTCCGCCAAGACCACCCTGTCCCTGGCCCAGGCCTTGTACGAAAAGCACAAGGTGCTCACCTATCCCCGCACCGATTCGCGCGCCCTGCCCGAGGACTACCTGGGCACGGTGAAGGCCACCCTGGAAGCCATGGCGGACACGCCCTATGCCGGCTTCGCCCGGCAGATCCTCAAGGCCGGGTGGGTGAAGCCCAACAAGCGCATCTTCAATAACGCCAAGGTCTCGGACCATTTCGCCATCATCCCCACGGGCACTGTTCCCAAGCACCTGAACGACGCCGAGCAGAAGCTCTACGACTACGTGGTGAAGCGCTTCCTGGCAGTGTTCTACCCGGCGGCGGAATACCAGATCACCACGCGCATCACCCGTGTCGGCGCCGACGCCTTCAAGAGCGAGGGCAAGGTGCTGGTCAGCGCCGGCTGGCTGGCCGTCTACGGTCGCGAGGCGCAGGCCGAGGACGACACGCCGCAACTGGTGCCGGTGCAGGCCAAGGAGAAGGCGCACACCCGGGAAGTGGAGGTCACCCAGAATCAGACCAAGCCGCCGCCGCGCTTCACCGAGGCGACCCTGCTGTCCGCCATGGAAGGCGCCGGCAAGCTGGTAGAGGACGAGGAACTGCGCGCCGCCATGAGTGCCAAGGGTCTGGGTACGCCCGCGACCCGCGCCCAGATCATCGAGGGTCTGATCCAGGACGATTACGTGCACCGCAACGGCCGCGAGCTGCAGCCCACCGCCAAGGCCTTCTCCCTGGTGTTCGCCCTGAACAAGCTGGGGGTGGACGAGCTGTGCTCGCCCGAGCTCACCGGTCATTGGGAGTACCAGCTCAAGCAAATGGAAACCGGCGCGCTGCTGCGCAACGAGTTCATGGACCATATCGTCGGCGCCGCCCGTGACATGGTCGAGCGCATCAAGCACGGCGAGATCCCGGAAGAGAACTTCTCCACCCTCAAGGCGCCCTGCCCCAAGTGCGGCGGCGTGGTCAAGGAGAACTACAAGAAATTCCAGTGCCAGAGCTGCGACTTCGGGTTGTGGAAAATCGTCGCCGGGCGCCAGTTCGAACCGGAGGAAATCGAACGCCTGCTCACCGAGCGCTCGGTCGGGCCGCTGCAGGGTTTCCGCAACAAGATGGGGCGGCCCTTTGCCGCCATCGTCAAGCTGAACGCAGACAACCAGCCGGAATTCGACTTCGGTCAGGCGCGGGAGGAGGCGGGCGAAGAGCCGGTGGATTTCGGCGACCAGGAGCCGCTGGGGCCCTGTCCCAAATGCGGCGCCCGAGTATTCGAACACGGCATGGCCTACGTGTGCGAGCGGGCCGTGGGTCCAGCGCGCAGCTGCGACTTCCGCTCGGGCAAGATCATCCTGCAGCGGCCCATCGAGCGCGAGCAGATGCACAAGCTCCTGGCCAGCGGCCGCACCGATCTGCTGCACAAGTTCATTTCCAAGAAGGGGCGCCCCTTCTCCGCCTATCTGGTGCGGGGCGCCGACGGCAAGGTCGGCTTCGAGTTCGCCGAGCGGCCCAAGAAGACGTCCGCCAAGGCGCCGGCCAAGCCCAAGGCCGCCCCCAGGCGCAAGACGGCCTGACGCCCCCTGTCACCGCTCCCGAACAGGCTTAAGTCCCTGATTCCCGTTGTCATCGGCCGATGGCGCCGGAATACTGTCGCCCCCGAGTGACAGACTGGCCGCTGCCCGATTTCCCGGCTCGTAGCCAACCAGCTGAGTCATCAGGGAAACTTTCTTGGTGGCATGCAAACTGCAGTAAGACAAAGGGCGCTCGGCGCCCCTTGTTGCTTGCCCACCTTTCAGTGAGGAGCGCCAGTGAGAAGGAATTCCAAGCCTCCTAAAAAGGCCAAGTCCGCGGGCGCAGAGCGTTCGGGGCCCGCGGCGTACCTCGGGCGTCATCCGGCGATGCGCCGCCTCAAGCGGCAGCAGGCACGGCAGCGCGTATCGAACCGATATTCAAAAATGGCTTATGCCGTGCGCCGCCGGCATCGTCGGCGACGGCGAAGTCTTGCGGCGCCCGAGCCTCAGCCCTAGCCCCAGGCCCCCCGGCCCGCACGCCGCTGGTCTCTGGCGGCCTATCGCTCCAAGAGGCTGCGCAGCATCCAGGCGTTCTTCTCGTGCACCTGCATGCGCTGGGTAAGCAAGTCGGCCGTGGGCTGGTCGTTTGCCTGCTCAACCACGGGAAAGATTTCGCGCGCAGTGCGCGCCACCGCCTCCTGACCCTCGACCAGCTGACGAATCATGTCCTCCGCCTTGGGCACGCCCTCGCTTTCCTTGATGGATGTGAGCCGGCCGAACTCCCGGTAAGTGCCGGGAGCGGGGAAGCCCAGGGCGCGAATGCGTTCCGCCACCAGGTCCACCGCCAGAGCCAGTTCCGTGTACTGGGCCTCGAACATGAGGTGCAGGGTCTGGAACATGGGGCCGGTGACGTTCCAGTGGAAATTGTGGGTCTTGAGGTACAAGGTGTAGGTGTCGGCCAGCAAGCGCGACAAACCCTGGGCGATGCGTTCCCGGTCCTGGTCGTTGATGCCAATGTCGATGCGGGTACTCATGGTTGCCTCCTTGTCAGTCAGCCCGTGCCCGGCGCCACGCCGGTGCACCCGGGCGATTAAACTACAAGCGCATCTTAAGCCCAATCCGGTACATCTACTAAATCAATTGTTTCTACTGAATCAATAGTCTATATATATCGAATGGGTGCAAGAAAAGGTCCCGCAGGACCCTTTCTTGCGGACAGGCGGCGCGCTACACGTCGATGTTGCGCGCAATCAGGGCGTTTTCCTCGATGAAGGCGCGGCGCGGCTCCACGTTGTCACCCATCAGGGTGGTGAAGATCTCGTCGGCGGCGATAGCGTCGTCGATCTGCACCTTGAGCAGGCGCCGGGTGTCGGGATCCATGGTGGTTTCCCAAAGCTGCTCCGGGTTCATTTCGCCCAGACCCTTGTAGCGCTGCTTGGTGAGCCCGCGCTCCACCTCTGCCAGCAGCCAGTTCATGGCTTCCGCGAAGCTCGTCACCGCCTGGGCCTTGTCGCCCCGGCGGATGGCGGCGTCCTTGCCGATGAGGCCGGAAATGAGCGCCGCCGTGTGGCGGATCTGCTTGTAATCGCCGGACAGGAGGAACTCCTCGTCGATCACGCCGACGCGCAGATTGCCGTGGTGCATCTTCTCCACGCGCAGTTGCCAGCGCTCGGTCTTGTCATCGAAGCGCGGCGCCACGGTGATGCCTGAGGGCAGGGCGGGGGCCAGGCTCCGCGCGGATTCGGCCGCCGCTGCTTCGCTGGACAGGTCCAGGGCGATGTCGTTGGCGAGCAGGGCATGCAGCACCTCCGGGTCGATAAAGCTCGCCAGGCGCGTGATGACGGCCTCCGCCAGCAGGTAGGAGCGCGCCAGCTCCTCCAGGGCCTCACCGCGGATCGCCGGCGCCTGCGCCTGGGGCGTCAGCTCGGCGCCCTCCAGGGCGAGCTTGAGCAGGTGCTGGTTGAGCTCGTGGTCGTCCTTGATGTATAGCTCGGTCTTGCCGTGTTTGATCTTGTACAGGGGCGGCTGCGCGATGTAGATGTGCCCGCGCTCCACCAGTTCGGGCATCTGGCGGTAGAAGAAGGTAAGCAGCAGGGTGCGGATGTGGGCGCCGTCCACGTCGGCATCGGTCATGATGATGATGCGGTGATAGCGCAGCTTCTCCGGCTTGTACTCGTCCTTGCCGATGCCCGTGCCCAGGGCAGTGATAAGGGTGGCGATCTCCTGGGAGGAAATGAGCTTGTCGAAGCGCGCCTTCTCCACGTTGAGAATCTTGCCCTTGAGCGGCAGGATTGCCTGGAACTTGCGGTCGCGACCCTGTTTGGCCGAGCCGCCGGCGGAGTCGCCCTCCACCAGGTAGAGCTCGCACAGGGCCGGATCCTTCTCCTGGCAGTCGGCCAGCTTGCCGGGCAAGCCAATGGCATCGAGCACGCCCTTGCGTCGCGTCATCTCGCGCGCCTTGCGCGCCGCTTCCCGCGCCCGCGCGGCGTCGATGATCTTGCCGGTGATGATCTTGGCGTCCGCCGGCTTCTCGAGCAGGAACTCGGCCAGCTTCTGGGCGACGATTTCCTCGACCACAGGGCGCACTTCCGAGGACACCAGCTTGTCCTTGGTCTGGGACGAAAACTTGGGCTCGGGCACTTTTACCGACAGCACGCAGGCCAGGCCCTCGCGCATGTCGTCGCCGGTGGTCTCGACCTTGGCCTTCTTGGCGAGCTCATGGTCCTCGATGTACTTGTTGATCACCCGCGTCATCGCCGCGCGTAAGCCCGTAAGGTGTGTGCCGCCGTCGCGCTGGGGGATGTTGTTGGTGAAGCACAGCACCTGCTCCTGGTAGGAGTCGTTCCATTGCATGGCCACTTCCACCGTGATGCCGTCGCGGCTGCCGATGGCATGGAAGACGTTGGCATGAAGCACACTCTTGGAGCGGTTGATGTACTCGACGAAACCCTTCACGCCGCCGGAGAAGGCGAAGTCCTCTTCCTTGCCCTGGCGCTGGTCCACCAGCTTGATCTTGACGCCGTTGTTGAGGAAGGACAGCTCGCGCAGGCGCTTGGCCAGGATGTCGTAGTGGTACTCGATGTTGTGGAAGGTCTCGGTCGAGGCGAGGAAATGCACTTCGGTGCCGCGCTTCTCGGTGCTGCCGGTCACCCTCAACGGAGCCACCGGCTCGCCGCGGTGAAACTCCATGAAATACACCTTGCCGTCGCGCCGGATGGTGAGGCGCAGCCAGTCGGACAGGGCATTGACCACCGATACGCCGACGCCGTGCAGTCCGCCTGATACCTTGTAGGAGTTCGAGTCGAACTTGCCACCGGCATGGAGCTCGGTCATCACGATCTCGGCGGCGGAACGCTTGAGCTCGTCGTCCTCCTTAATGTCGGTGGGGATGCCGCGGCCGTTGTCGCTCACCGAAATGGAGTTATCCGGGTGAATCGTGACGACGATGTCATCGCAGTACCCCGCCAGCGCTTCGTCGATGGCGTTGTCCACCACCTCGAAAACCATGTGATGCAGGCCGGTGCCATCGGAGGTGTCGCCGATGTACATGCCCGGCCGCTTGCGCACTGCCTCCAGGCCCTTGAGGACCTTGATGCTGCTGGAATCGTAGCCGTTGGTTTCCGTGTTGCCGTGATCTTCCATCAAATCCAATACTCCAAAAAATGCTTCCTGCGAGGCGCTCAAATGCGCATCGGCATCACGACGTACTTGAACCGGCTGTTGTCGGGCAGGGTGATGAGGGCGCTGGAATTGGCGTCCGCGAAGCGGCATTCCACATTCTCGGCCGAGACGTTGTTGAGCACGTCGAGCAGGTAGGTGACGTTGAAGCCGATATCCAGGGCTTCGCCATTGTAATCCACCTCAATCTCCTCCAGGGCCTCTTCCTGGTCGGCGTTGCTGCTGATGATCTTCAGGCTGCCGGGTGCCAGCACCAGGCGCACACCGCGAAACTTCTCATTGGTGAGAATGGCGGCGCGCAGCAGGGATTGCAGCAGCGTCTGGCGCGGCACCGTGATGAGCTTGCCGTGTCCCTGGGGAATGACGCGCTCGTAATCGGGGAACTTGCCGTCGATCAGCTTGGACACCAGTTCGATGTCGCCGAAGCGGAACACCGCCTGGTTGGGTGCCAGCCGGATGTTGAGCGGCTCGTCGTTGTCGGCCAGCAGGCGCGATAGTTCCAGCACCGTCTTGCGCGGCAGGATCACCTCGGTGCGCGCCTGGGACTCGGCCAGTTCCTCGCTGGCGAAGGCCAGGCGATGACCGTCGGTGGCCACCACGCGTATCTCGTTGCCGGTCACCACCAGCAGCAGGCCGTTGAGGTAATAGCGGATGTCCTGCTGGGCCATGGCGTATTGCACCAGGCCAAGCAGGCGCTTGAACTGGCGCTGGGTAAGCCCAAGCTGGGCTTCGCTCTGGTCGGCCTGAGCCATGCGCGGGAAATCTTCGGCCGGCAGCGTCTGTAGGTTGAAACGGCTCTTGCCGGCGCGCACCTGCAGGCGTTTGTCCTCCATGGCGAGGCTGACTTCCACGCCGTCGGGCAGCGAACGCAGGATGTCCTGAAGCTTGCGCGCGCCCACCGTCACAGCCGCCTTGTCGGCCCCGGCAGCACCGTCGGCGTGGGTCTTGATCTGGATCTCGATGTCGGTGGCCAGCACCGTGAGCTTTTCGCCGTCTTTTTCGATCAGCACGTTGGACAGGATCGGCAGCGTGTGCCGTTTCTCGACGATGCCGCAAACGGATTGCAGAGGCGAGAGGATCTTGTCGCGAGGTGTTTTAATAAGGAGCATCTATATATCTCCAATTAGTTAGATATGTGCCGGCCAAAATGGTGGATAACCTAAATTTTCTTTAATTTGCAACAAGTTAATGGAAGTTGCAGATACTGGAAAGCCCTGTGCAACCCTTGTGGGCGGATTGTTGATGGAAATTCCCCAGGGGATGAAAGCCGGTCTTGTCCACAATCCATTCACTCTTTTCCCTCAGCCTTTCAACACCTGGGTCAGTACCAGCAGGTCGTGATTGATGGCGGTGTCCTTCAGGCGCAGGTCGGATATCGTGCGGCAGGCGTGCAGGACGGTGGTATGATCGCGTCCGCCGAAAGCCTCGCCAATGGCCGGCAGGCTCGCGGGCGTCAGTTCCTTGGCCAGCCACATGGCCACTTGGCGCGGCCGGGCGACATTGCGGCTGCGCTTCTTGGAGTACATGTCCGAGACCTTGATCTTGTAATACTCGGCAACGGTTTTCTGAATCGATTCGAAGGTGATCTGGCGGTTGTGGGCGCCGAGCAAGTCCTTCAGGGCCTCCTTGGCCAGATCAAGGTTGATCTCCCGGCCATGAAAGCGGGCGAAAGCCAGGACCTTTTTTAGGGCACCTTCCAACTCGCGCACGTTGGAGCGCAAGTGCTTGGCGATCAGGAAGGCAACGTCCTCGCCGATGTCTATGCATTCGGCCTCGGCCTTCTTTTTCAGGATGGCTACGCGCATTTCCAGTTCCGGCGGCTCGATCTGCACCGTAAGGCCCCAGTCGAAGCGGGAAATCAACCGGTCTTCCAGCCCCTGGATGTCTTTGGGGTAGGTGTCGCAAGTGATGACGATCTGCTTGCGCGCCTCGATCAGTGCGTTGAAGGCGTAGAAGAATTCCTCCTGGGTGCGATTCTTGTTGTTGAAGAACTGGATATCGTCGATGAGCAGCACGTCCAGGGAGCGGTAATAGCGCTTGAAGACGTCGAAGGACTTCTGCTGATAGGCGCGCACCACGTCGGCGTAATAGTCCTCGGCATGCACATAGCGGATCACCTTGTCCGGGTTCTGCCGATAAACCTCGTTGCCCAGGGCGTGCACTAAGTGGGTCTTGCCCAGTCCTACACCCCCATAGATGAACAGCGGGTTGTAGGAGGTGCCGGGGTTGAGGGCCACCTGGAAAGCCGCCGCCCGGGCTAGATCGTTGGCACGGCCCGTCACCAGATTGTCGAAGGTGAAAGCGGGGTTGAGGCGGGTTTTCTCGTAGGCCGCGTCGGCCGCCGCGGCGGGTGGGAGCGGCACCTTGTCGGTAGCGGGGGCCGACGGCGCTGCATCGGCGAGAGGGCTGCGGGGCGCAGGTGGCGCGGCGCTGGGCAACTCCAGGGTGACGGACACGGGTTCGTCGTAGAACTGCTGCGCCAGGTTCTGCAACCGCTCTAGATAGCGTTCCCGCACCCATTGCAGCACGAAGCGGTTGGGCGCAACCAAGCGCAGCTCCCGGGACGAGCCGGCGCCCGTCTCCGGGCGCAAGGCTTTGATCCAGGTGTTGAATTGCTGGGGAGGCAATTCCTGTTCAAGCTGCTTCAGGCAGGAAGACCAAAAGGTGTTCATTCGCCGCTGCTAATAGTTCTGTCCACAGGACAAACGGGAAGTCGTTGGGTGCTCAGAGGAGTCGCGCAAGTGACTGAATTATGTATATATTGGTGCCGTTCAAGAGGCCGGCCGGGCAGGCGTGAACGGCTTTATGCAAGGCATAATTTTAACGCTTTTAAATGAAGTTATCCACAGGTCGGTCAAAAAAATGGCCTTGACAAGGAACAGGCAAAGGGTTGTAATCACGTGTTTTTTCGTGCTTTGAGACGGATATCATGAAACGCACTTATCAGCCCTCGGTTGTGCGCCGCAAGCGTACCCACGGATTCCTCGTCCGCATGCGCACCCGTGGTGGCCGCGCAGTTATCCGCGCCCGTCGCGCCAAAGGCCGCGCCCGCCTTAGCGTCTAATGTGCCAGTTCCTGCGGACGTCGGCTTCGGCTTCCGCGGCGAGTACCGGTTACGCAAAACGGATGAATTTTCATCCGTTTTTGCTTTTCGCCGCAGTCACCGCAGCGAACATTTCGAGCTGTTTTACCACCTGCGGGCGGAAGGCGGCACGCGCTTGGGGCTTGTAGTCGGGAAGAAGCAGGTGCCGACGGCGGTAGGGCGGAACCTGATCAAACGGCTGGCGCGCGAGTCCTTCCGCCACGTACGCCCGCTGTTGCCTCCTTGCGATCTCGTTATGCGCGTGCGCACCCGCGTGCATGGCTGTGGCCGGCAGGCGCTTCGGGAAGAGATGGACCGGCTGTTTCTCAAGCTGCGGCAATCATGAAACGGATTTTGATAACTGCACTGCGTGCTTATCAATACGCCATCAGCCCGTTGCTGGGAAGAAACTGCCGTTTTTTTCCCAGTTGTTCTGAATACGCGGTCGAGGCGGTGGCGAAACACGGTGGAGGAAAGGGTGCGTGGCTGGCGGTAAAACGGGTGTGTCGCTGTCATCCGTGGCATCCAGGCGGATTCGACCCGGTTCCTTGAGCGAGTGAGTAATGGACTTCCAACGACTGATTCTAGTCCTGATATTTAGCTTTTCCCTGGTCATGCTGTGGGAAGGCTGGCAGAAGCAAAACCAGCCGAAGGCGCCAGCTGTGAAGGAGCAAACGGCCGCCCAGCAGGGAGCCGCTCCGACGCCCCAGACCCAGCTGTCGGCCGGCCCGGGCGCGGTACCGTCGCCGGCTCAGAGCGCGACACCGGCAGGGGCGGCCAAGGCTGTGGTCAAGACCGATCTGCTAAAAGCCGAGATTTCGTCCGCCGGCGGCAATCTGACCCGGGTGGAGTTGACGCGGCACAAAGCCAACTTCGACAAGACGCAGAATTTCGTCCTGATGGATGCGGGCGGCAAGCATCACTACGCCTTCCAATCGGGCCTGATTGGCGATCAGCTGCCTAGCCATAAGACGGAATTCTCGCTGACTCCCGGCACTTACGAGCTGGCGGCGGGCAGCGACGTGCTGACCCTGCGGCTGCAGGCGCCGGAGACGGACGGTGTCAAAGTGGCGAAGATCTACACTTTCCGGCGCGGCAGCTATGTGATCGAGGTGAATTACGAGATCACCAACGGCCGCGAGACGACGCTGGCGCCCCATGCCTATTTCCAGCTGGTGCGCACCGGCCAGCCTCCCGAGGGCAACGGCTCGGGCATGATGGGGGTGCAGACTTTCACCGGGCCGGCGGTCTATACCGAGGAAGGTAAGTTCCAGAAGTTGAACTTCGAAGACATCGCCAAGGACAAGGCAAAGTTCGTGCAGAAGGCGAAGGATGGCTGGATCGCCATGGTCCAGCATTACTTCGTATCCGCCGTGCTGCCGCCGCCTGGCCTGGAGCGGGAATACTTTGCCCGCAAGCTGGGAGACGACTTGTATGCCGCGGGCGTCATCGTGCCCGCGCCCGCCGTGGCACCGGGTCAGACGGTGCAGGTCGCTTCTTCCGTCTACGCCGGCCCCCAGGAACAGGACAAGCTGGCCAAGATCGCACCAGGACTGGAACTGGTGGTGGACTACGGCTGGCTCACAGTGATCGCCGCCCCCCTGTTCTGGGTGCTGGAGCTGCTGTACAAGCTGGTAGGCAACTGGGGTTGGGCCATCATCCTCCTTACCGTATTGATCAAGCTGATCTTCTTCCCCCTGTCGGCGGCGAGCTACCGCTCCATGGCGAAGATGCGGGTGGTGACGCCCAAGCTCATGAAGATCAAGGAGCAATACGGCAACGACCGGGTGCGCATGAACCAGGAGATGATGGAGCTCTACAAGAAGGAGAAGATCAATCCCTTGGGAGGCTGTCTGCCCATCCTGGTGCAGATCCCGGTGTTCATTGCTCTGTAC
This sequence comes from Pseudomonadota bacterium, assembly GCA_049320945.1. Lineage (GTDB taxonomy): Bacteria > Pseudomonadota > Gammaproteobacteria > Burkholderiales > Rhodocyclaceae > DYIB01. The sequence goes on along the minus strand of JBMOQT010000346.1, from coordinate 3,807 downwards.
TGGGTGCTGCTGGGCAGCGTGGAGATGCGCCACGCTCCCTGGCTGGGCTGGATCCAGGACTTGTCCGCCAAGGATCCCTATTTCATCCTGCCCATCATCATGGGCGTGACCATGTTCGTCCAGACCAAGCTCAACCCCACGCCGCCGGATCCCATCCAGGCCAAGGTCATGCTGGCCATGCCCATCGTGTTCACCTTCATGTTCCTGTGGTTCCCGGCCGGCTTGGTGCTGTACTGGACCGTCAACAACATCCTGTCGATCGCCCAGCAGTGGCAGATCACGCGCATGATCGAGGGTGGCAAACCCAAGACCGCTTGATACCATCGCCGCCATCGCCACCGCCCCCGGGCGGGGTGGCATCGGCGTGGTGCGCCTGTCCGGCGCCAACCTGAAGCCCTACGCCCAGCAACTGCTGGGCCGGGTGCCGGCGCCTCGGCGCGCCCTTCATGGCCCCTTCCTGGGAGCGGACGGCGTCGCCATCGACGACGGCATCGCCCTGTTCTTTCCCGCCCCCCATTCCTACACCGGCGAGGACGTGCTGGAACTCCAAGGCCATGGCGGGCCGGTGGTGCTGCAACTGTTGCTGGGCCGTTGCCTGGAGTTGGGCGCCCGCCTGGCCGAGCCGGGAGAGTTCACCCGGCGCGCGTTTCTCAACGACAAGATGGATTTGGCTCAGGCGGAGGCCGTGGCCGATCTGATCGAGGCCTCCACGGCTGCTGCCGCCCGGTCCGCCGTGCGCTCCTTGAGCGGCGAGTTTTCCCGGGCGGTTCACGACGTCGTCGAGCGGCTGATCGAGCTGCGCATGCTGGTGGAAGCGACCCTGGATTTCCCGGATGAAGAGATCGACTTCCTGGAGGCGGCCCACGCCCGGGAGCGGCTGGAGAGTCTGTGCCGCGACCTGGAGGCAGTGCGCAGCCGGGCGCGGCAGGGCAGCCTGTTGCGCAGCGGCCTGAACGTGGTACTGGCGGGGCAACCCAATGTGGGCAAGTCGAGCCTCCTCAACCAACTCACGGGAGAGGACCGGGCCATAGTCACGGCCGTCGCCGGCACCACCCGGGACGCCCTGCGGGAAACCATACAGATCGAAGGGATACCCCTGCACATCATCGACACCGCCGGCCTGCGGGAAACCGAAGACGAGGTGGAACGCATTGGCATCTCGCGCACCTGGAAGGAGATCGAGTCGGCGGACGTAATCGTCCATCTGCTGGATGCCCGGGACGGATTTACACCGGAGGATGCGGCCATCGAAGCCCGGCTACCGCCGGGGGTGGAACGCCTAATGGTGTTGAACAAGGCGGACCTGGCCGGGCTGTCGGCGGCGCGGGAAGCGGGGCGGGAGGGCATAAAGCTTACCCTGTCCGCCAAGACCGGCGAAGGCGTGGACTTACTGCGTCGAGAACTGTTGCGGGTGGCGGGCTGGCAAGGAACGGGAGAAGACGTTTTTTTGGCACGGGAGCGCCACCTCCAGGCCCTGGCCCGGGCGGCCGATCATCTGGAACGGGCGCGCGCGCAGATGTCAGCCCTGGAACTGCTCGCCGAAGAGCTGCGCCTGGCCCAGGAGGCGCTCGCCGCCATTACCGGCGAGTTCAGCGCCGACGACTTGCTGGGCGAAATTTTTTCGCGCTTTTGCATCGGCAAATGAATGTTTCACGTGGAACACCAGGGCGGTTTCGGCACCAGGGCGAGCAGCGAGCGTGGACCTGACAGTCCTTGATCTGTCCCTGCTGTTGGCCGGCGCCTTTTTCGCCGGGCTGGTAGACGCGGTGGTCGGGGGTGGAGGCCTGGTGCAGATTCCAGCCTTGTTCGGGGTCATGCCCCAGGCGGCCCCGGCCACGGTCTTCGGTACTAACAAGCTGTCCAGTGTCTTCGGCACCGCCTTCGCCACGTTGCGCTATGCGCGCCGGGTGGATGTGCCGTGGCGGGCGGCAGCGCCCGCCGCCCTGGCGGCCTTCGCCTTTTCCTACCTGGGCGCCATGACCGTGGCGTTAATGCCCCGGGATCTACTGCGGCCGTTGGTGTTCGTGCTGCTGGTAGCGGTGACCATCTACACCTATGTCAGAAAGGATCTGGGCGCCATCGACCAGAGACGCAGGATAGGGCGGGGCGGCATGGCCTTGGCGTTGCTGGTAGGGTCAGTGCTGGGGTTCTATGATGGCTTTTTCGGACCCGGCACCGGCAGCTTTCTGATTTTCATCTTCGTACGCGCGTTTGGCCTGGATTTCCTGCGGGCTTCTGCCACGTCGAAGATCGTCAATGTATCCACCAATGCGGCCGCGCTCCTGTTCTTCGGATTCTCAGGCCATATCTTGGCGGCGGTGGGCCTGGCCATGGCGTTATTCAACGTGGGCGGGGCGGTGGTGGGGTCCCACTTGGCGATACACCACGGCAGCGCCTTCGTACGCAAGGTATTCCTGCTCATGGCGAGTTTGCTCATCGTCAAGTTCGCGTACGATACTTTCCCGGTGCCCACCTTGTAGTGATTCATAGATAGACAGAAAAAGCATAAATCCTGTATCATGAGCCGCGGGAGAGAACCAACGTCGAAGCGCCCGCAGAGGCGTAAGCCGAACAAACCACTGCCACGAGGAGGATTCAATGAAGCTCAAATCCCTGCTTGCCGCCCTGCTTTCCGCCGCTGCCGTATCGGCGGCACAAGCTGACATCAACGTCGGCGTTGTGTTGTCCGCCACCGGTCCGGCGGCATCGCTCGGCATTCCCGAGAAAAATACCTTCGCCCTGATGCCGACCACGATCGCCGGACAGAAGATCAATTACATCGTCCTGGACGACGCCTCCGACACCACTACCGCGGTGAAGAATACGCGCAAGCTCATCAGCGAAGACAAGGTGGACGTCATCATCGGCTCCACCATCACGCCCAATTCCTTGGCGATGATCGACGTGGTGGCCGAAGCCGAAACGCCCATGATTTCCATGGCCGCGTCCGCGCGCATCGTCGAGCCGGTGGATGCCAAGCGCGCCTGGGTGTTCAAGACCCCGCAGAACGACGTCCAGATGTCCACGGCCATTGTCGAGCACATGACCAACAACAATGTGAAGACTGTTGGGTTCATTGGCTTTTCCGACGCCTACGGGGAGGGTTGGTGGCAGGAATTCAGCAAGATCGCCGAGCTGCGCAAGATCAAGGTGGTCGCCAGCGAGCGCTATAACCGTACCGACACCTCGGTCACCGGACAGGTGCTCAAGCTCATGTCCGCCAATCCCGATGCCATCCTGATCGCCGGCTCCGGCACGCCAGCCGCCCTGCCCCAGAAGACCTTGAAGGAGAAGGGCTACAAGGGCAAGATCTACCAGACCCACGGTGTCGCTAACAACGACTTCCTGCGGGTGGGCGGCAAGGACGTGGAAGGCACCCTGTTGCCTGCCGGTCCGGTGCTGGTCGCGGCCCAGTTGCCAGACAGCAATCCCATCAAGAAAGTCGCCCTGAATTACATTACCAAGTATGAGAGTGCCAACGGCGCCGGCAGCGTGTCTACCTTCGGCGCCCATGCCTGGGACGCAGGCCTGCTGCTGCAAAACGCCATACCCGTGGCGCTGAAGAAGGCCCAGCCCGGCAGCAAGGAGTTCCGCAAGGCTTTGCGTGATGCCCTGGAGGGCACCAAGGACGTGATCGGCGCCCATGGCGTGTTCAACATGAGCCCGACGGACCACCTGGGGCTGGATCAGCGGGCGCGTGTCATGGTGAAGATCGAGAACGGCAAGTGGGTGCTGCAGAAGTGACGCTTCCGCCGGATGCCATCAGACAATAGGAGTAGCGGTCCCAGCAGGCGCCGCCCTTGGCGG
>JBMOQT010000345.1:0-1907 GCA_049320945.1 Pseudomonadota bacterium | reverse complement strand
TCAGCCAGATCGATACGGTTGATCTGGCCGCGCCCGACATCGTAGTCGGCGCTCAGGCGCAACCCGTCCCGCAGCCGGTCGAAACGCTCCGCCCTGGCCTCGAAACGCACTCGCGCCGACAGTTCCCCTGCCCCGCCCATCTCCGGGCTCAGGGCCGGCAGCAGCTTCGCCAGATTGGCGCGCTTGATCTCGCCTTCGCCCGCCACGCGCACTTCGCCTGTCCAGTCGATCACGCCCGTTCCGGACAACAAGCCTTCATAGAACCTGCCCTCCACCTTGGCCAGGGTCAGGCTGCGCTCGCCCAGCTCGCCGCTGCCATTGAGGGATTCCACGTGCAAGCCCGGAGCAAAGGGCATGGTCCAGTTGCGCACGGTCAGCAGCGCCGAGTAACCTCTGCCTTTGGGAACCAGCTCCAGCTTCAGCCTGCCTTCCGACGCGTGCAGAACCACTTTGCTGACGGCGCCGGATGCGCCGAACTGGATTTCGCCGCCCACCCCTTCCAGACGCGCCTCGCCGAAGGCGACGCTGGCGCCGGCCAGCGCAATGCGCTCCGCGTCCAGCGCCGATCCACCGTTCAAGCGGTCCAACATGGCCAGGCCGCCCTCGCCCACGTCGACCCGCTCCAGGCGCACTTCCTTGAGCGTCTTGCGCTCGGCAAACAGGGTCGACAAGCCGGGCGCGGCATAGGCGGTAGCCGCGTGAATGACGTCGCCGATGGCAATGTCCGATGCCTGCACACGGGGTGGCAGCGAGACGGCGAACCGGAGGCTTCCGATGCTGACCTTGTGCCCCATCGCCTCCGTGAGCCGGCGTTCCAACCCGCCGCGATAGTCGTCCAGGGGATAGAGCATCAGGCCGAGCAAGGCGACGAGGGGAAGAAGAATGACCAGGCCGGCCACGAGAGCCAGCCAATTCACCTTGCGTCGCCCACGCCGTACCGGCGTGAGGATGATCTTCTCCTCCTTCGGCTCCGTCCGCGCCATGCCTTTTGCCCGGCCCAGCCAGCGCCGCCACTTGCCGGCCGAGTCGGCCTTGGGTATTGCCTCGGCTTGCGTCGGTGTTTGTGCCGCGAGCCGCGGCGGCAGGCTCAGCGCTTCGACGGCCGGCAGCGCGATTTCCTCGTCGGGCTTGGCCAGGATCGTATCGGCCAGGGCTTGGGGCAGCGGCGGGACCGAAGCATGGAGCTGCTCCTGGAGGCTGCCATGCTCTTGGACGACGATGTCCGCCGTCTGCGCTGCCTGCGCCTGCGGTTCCACTTCCACCTGGGCGGGAGAAGCGTCGCTTGGCGCTGGTTCCTCGGAGGAAGTCATGGCGCCGCCGGCACCCATTTCACGCACGATGCGGCGCTCGAAGGTCTCGATGAAGCCCGCCTGCTCCAGCTCCTCCAGCGCCGCTTGTACCACGCCGGCATTGCCGAATCGCTGGCCCAGTTCGCCGGCGGTGGAATAGCCGTCCACCATGATGAGGACATTGCGCAGATTGCGCTGGACCAGCCGCGTGCGCTGCCTGACTGCTTCCTCCCCCGCTGCGGTCTTGATATAGACCTGATTCTTGTCCATATGTCGGCTAGGCAATACGCGTCAACGGCTTGACGTCCCTCGGCGAAATGTCTACTATTCGCGCCTCGGCAAAAACGGTTTCAGCGCGGGCCGACGTTCGCAAAGCGAACGCCAAGCGCAGCAGCCAAAATCAAATCCCCGATAGCTCAGTCGGTAGAGCGACGGACTGTTAATCCGCAGGTCCCTGGTTCGAGCCCAGGTCGGGGAGCCACCCTCCGCTGTTCTTTCGCATCCCTCCCACCGCGCAAGCAATCCTAACTTGGCGGCGGCGCCACTTCAACATTTTGTTGCGCTAGAATTCCGTGCGCGTCGGGACATGGGCAGGCTCCCGGCTTCTCAAGACGGTGT
>JBMOQT010000344.1:0-1921 GCA_049320945.1 Pseudomonadota bacterium | reverse complement strand
GGGGCATGTCGAGGAGTCGCCCAGGCGCTTGACCGCGACGCTGGCCTGCTGGAACTCCTGCCACAGGCCCACCAGCCGCATCACCGGCTGGGAGAGGCGGCTCGCGAACATCTGGAAAGCGACTAGCATCCCCACCGTGAGCCCGATGTTCTGCATCACGTACCAGGCGCCCACGATCAGGATGGAGAGCGTCATCACCTGTTCCAGCCCGGAGGCGACAACCTGGTAGGTGTTGCCCACCTGCCGGGTGGCGAAGCCTGCCGAGAGGTACTGGGCGAGGTAGGTGCCGTAGCGCTTGTCCACCACCGGCTCCAGTTGCAGGGATTTGACCGTGGCCATGCCCGAGAGATACTCGGTGAGGAAGGCCTGGTTACGCGCGCCGAGCAGGAACTGCTTGTCCAACCGCGCGCGGAAGACCGGCACCATGAAGAGGCTGGCCACGACGATGAGCGCCAGGATGCCGACGGCGATGAGCGTGAGTTGCCAGCTGTAGGCGAACATCACCGCCAGGAAGATGAGCAGGAAAGGCAGATCGAGCACCAGGGAGACGGCCGCCCCGGAGACGAACTCGCGCAACTGCTCCACGCCGTGCAGGCGCGCCACCAGTGTCCCGGTGGGGCGGGCCTCGAAGTACGGCAGGGGCAAGTGCAAGAGATGCCGCATCACCTTTTCGCCCAGCACCGCATCGATGCGGGCGCCGGTGTGCAAGATCAGGTATTGCCGCAGCCAGGTCATGCCGCTGGTAAAGAGCATGAACACCACCAAGGCCACGCCCAGCACGATGAGTGTGCTCTCGGAATGGTGGGCGATGACCTTGTCGATGATGACCTGGGTGAACAGCGGCGTCGCCAGGCCGACGAGCTGGATGGCGAGGCTGGCCAGAAGCACGTCGCGCCAGATGGATTTGTGGCGCAGGAGTTCGGGCACAAACCAGGAGAAGCCGAAGGGCTTTCGTTCGGGCGCAGCAGCAGACGGACGGCCCGGCGCATCGGATACAGGAGAACCGAGCGCATCGGACACCGGCGGCTCGGCCTCGGCGACCAAAAGCAGCATCGGCGCACAGCGCGCCTGGAGGGCGTCCACCGCAACGGTCTCGGGTTGGGTCTGGCCGGGACGCACCCAGGCCAGGGTGTGCTCGCCGTGCTGCAGGATCAGCGCCGGGGTGAGGAGGGGCATTGGTGCGGGCACAGGAGAAGGAGGTTCCTGCGCTTGATCGGCGGCGGGCGTCTGCGGGTTCGCCTCGGCCACGAACACCACCGCCGGCAGCGGCACGGAAGACCAGTCGGGCTCTGGCCAAACCACGAGCCCTGCGTGGAGATCGAGCCCGGCAAGGGCCTCGATCAGCGCCGGGAGATCGACCGGTGGCGCAAGCTGCTTGAGGACGAGTTCGGCGTCAAAGGGCCGGCGGTAAAACCCTGCGAGGCTGCCCAGCAGCCACACAGCGGCGGCGGTATCGATGACGCCGCTGGGCGTTGCGGCGTGTGCCGGATGCGCTCCCTGCATACGAATTTTTTGTTGTATAGATCATGACCTGCTTGACAGGCGCATTATGCAATTGTAGTAGGTGGGGCTGTCAATAGCAAGATGTCATTTCGTGGTGTGTCATCTTGTCGCACCCTCGGCCTGTTGTGTTTCAGCCACATGACGCGCAGACGCCCGCTCAAGCACGCAGAACTGCTCATTCGTTCGGAGAAATGGTTTGAATCCGGTCGCGTCCGCACCACCAATACATAAAGGTCAACCGTTCTCGGTTGGCCTTTTTCTTGCGCGCTCTCGCGTACCTGCGCGGGTTCGTGCGAATCCGTGTGGACTTCCTGCCTCGGCGCTCTTGCCCACCTCGGGCCACAATTCGCTCTCTCCGCGCCGTTTTTCTCTCCGGCCTCGCTCCCCGGCGAAGGGTCGAAGTCAACAAGGACCATCG
>JBMOQT010000343.1:0-1935 GCA_049320945.1 Pseudomonadota bacterium | reverse complement strand
CCGCCTTGGCGATGGCGTCGATAAACTTGGCCGAGGTGCCGAAGTGGGTCATGCCCTCGGCATCGGCGTAGTCGAACAGGATGCTGCCGCGGTCGATGAAGGGCGAGCCGTCGTACAGCAGCAGGGTCGCCTCCGAAGCCAACCCCGACACCAGCCAGTTCCACATCATCCAGCCGCAGGTGGTGAAGTAGAACAGCCGGTCGCCGGGCCTGACGTCCGCGTGCAGCCGGTGCTCCTTCAGATGCTGCAGCAGTGAGCCGCCGGCGCTATGCACGATGCACTTGGGCACGCCCGTGGTGCCCGAGGAGTACATGATGTAGAGCGGATGGGAAAAGGGCAGCTGGCTGAAATGGATCTCGGTCTCGTGCCCGTGGGGTGCCACAAAGTCGCCGTACATCTGCGCCCCGCGGATGCCCTTCAGATCGTGCTGGGCATGGACATAGGGCACGATCACCACCCGTTCCACCGACGGCAGCTTGGCCACGATGGCACCCATCTTTTCCAGCGAATCGAGGGTCTTGCCGTTGTAGTAATAGCCGTCGGCGGCAATCAGCACTTTCGGCTCGATCTGGCCGAAGCGGTCGAGCACGCCCTGGACGCCGAAGTCGGGGGAGGAGGACGAGAAGATGGCGCCGATGCTCGCCGCCGCCAGCATGGCGATCACGGTCTCCGGCATGTTGGGCATGTAGGCCGCGACCCGGTCGCCCGGTTTCACGCCCTGGGCGCGCAGCGCAGCGGCCAGCTGCGCCACGGCGCGATACAGTTCGCCGTGGGACAGGCGGCGCTTGACCCTGTCCTCGCCCCAGAACACCAGGGCATCGGTGTCGTCGCGCCGGCGCAGAAGATTCTGGGCGAAATTGAGACGCGCCTCGGGAAACCATTTGGCGCCGGGCATCTTGTCCCCGTCCGCCAGCACCCGCTCGCCCCGTACCGAGGCGATGATCTGGCAGAAATCCCATACCGCCGGCCAGAACTGCTCCGGCTGGTCTATCGACCACTGGTACAGCTCGCCATAGCCGGCGAAGCTGCGCCCCGCCCGCTTGCCCGCCTCCTTCATGAAAGCGCTGATAGAGGCGCTGGCGACGCGCTCGGGGGAAGGCTGCCACAAAGGTTGTTCGCTCATGTTTTCTCCTAGATGTCCTCTACCTGGGCCCGCAGCCTGGTGGGCAGCGGAATTGATTTACCCGTCTCCGTGGATGTCCACACCATCTTCGCCGCGCCCTCGGCGTAGATGCGCTCGTCGCCCCGCAGCCGCATTTCGTAATAAGTCGGCAAGCTGGAGCGGCCTGCATGGCCGGCATAGATGCGTACTTCCACGGTGCCCGGATAAGTGAAGGGAACCTGGAAGGTGCAGCTGGCATTGACGATCACCGGCCCCTCCGCCAGACGCTGGTCCGCCGGAAAGTCGAGGGCCTCCAGCCACTCCAGGCGCGCCTGCTCCATGTAGCGGAAGTAGACGGTGTTGTTCACATGCCCCATGGCGTCCATGTCGCCCCAGCGAATCGGCACAAGCGTGGTGTGGACATGCTTGCGTCGGGCGTCCTTCTCCATCAAAGCTCCAAGGGGAAAATTCGAATTATAATGTGTCGGCCAACCAGCAAAGGTTGCCGCAACCCTGGCGGGTTGCCGACAAGAATGACCGCTCCGAGCCTCGGGGGCACCCGTCCAGTGCAGTGTGAAGTTACCAGGGAGCGGCGACGCCCGTTCGTTCGCCCTGCGCCTGCCCAGATCGCCTAATCCAGCCGAAGCTCACACAACCGAAAAGGAACAGCATGCAACGCGAGTCAATGGAATTCGACGTAGTGATCGTCGGCGGAGGCCCGGCGGGCCTGGCGGCGGCGATCCGGCTCAAGCAGTTGGCGGCCCGCGCGGGGCGCGAAGTGAGCGTGTGCCTGATCGAGAAGGGCGCCGAGATCGGCGCCCACATCCTGTCCG